>CAYSCZ010000120.1:0-2323 GCA_964429655.1 uncultured Roseivirgaceae bacterium | reverse complement strand
ATTTCAATTCTATTATAGTGCGATTGGAAGCCGCCGAATCCACTCCAAAAAAACCCCTTAAAGTGGTATATGGCAGCTTTTCTATGGTAATATAAATCATTTTAAGCGTCAATATCAAATAACCGGAAAATACCCTTACCTGGACAACATGTCAAAGAACTTAGAATCAAGGCTTTACGCCTCAATTTACCTTCAATTTAGTAAATTCATCCGATAATCCATCCCATCGACGACCATCAGAGTATATTGTCCAGTGTATTCTTCTCATTACCAATGACTTCCTTGTCCAACCATCTTTCTTCCCTCGACTTGAAAATAATCAAACTGTCCTCATCTTCGTCCATCAGCTGCTTGGCCTTAGCTTTCAATTCCCTCAGTTTTACCGCCGTTATTTCGCCCTCAAACACTGAGTTTTGAATCCAATTTAAATATTTTCTACACAGCTTTAACATTTTTGCCACCCTTCGCTCATTCACATCATATACCAGGATTACATACATATTACCACCAGGCTTTAAATGGTTTATACGTTTCCATGCCCAAAAGATGCTTGGTTATCTTGTAGCATTCCAACTTCACAAGATGCTTATAGCTGACATGCTTCTTTAACGACCGATGTTTGATGGTCTCATTCAACCGTTCTTCCCAGGCACGAATAAAAGCCTTTTTGCCAGATTCCTTAAGTGTGAGGAAGTGGGTTTTTTGATCAAAATCTTTGTGTTGGACCTCCCGCTTATTGACCACCCTGAAGATGGTTCGGTCTACCAACAAAGGTTTAAATATTTCAGCCAGGTCGAGGGCCAGGGAAAACCTTCTTTCGCCAGGCTCATGAAGGAAACTAATGGTAGGATTAAGCTGCGTATGATAGAGCTGGTCCAGACAGAGGGTATAACACATCATGTTGCCAAATGAGATCAATACATTCAGCGGGTCTTTAGGAGGCTGCTTGTTTCTGCCTTTCCATTCCGTGCCTTCCATGATGACGGGAAAAGTATCATAATATACTTTGTGGATGTTTCCTTCTATACCCATTAGTTCAGGTATATCATTATTGCCAGTGATCTCCTGCATCAATGATTCAATTTTTTCAATGGGTTGTTGC
Organism: uncultured Roseivirgaceae bacterium; assembly: GCA_964429655.1. Lineage (GTDB taxonomy): Bacteria > Bacteroidota > Bacteroidia > Cytophagales > Cyclobacteriaceae > CAYSCZ01. Next base: position 1,221 of record CAYSCZ010000120.1, on the reverse strand, counting down.
AAATCCCTGTCCCTGTTTTGATAATATCTTAAATTTTTTAAACAATTAAACGCAGCCCCTTCGACAAACCTCGAGGCGAGTGGTAGTCTAAGATGGTTGTCCGCGTAATGGTTGGTTTGGGCCACCAGCATTCTACCAGCCAGTAAGTATTCCTTGGGGAAAAATGATCCACTGTAATGTTCATAATAATCAAAAAAGTGAACGCTTATCTTTTGCTTCCCCATGAAATTGTACAAGGAACTGTTGGCATCCAGGCTTCCAAAAACAAACAAATTGTCCACACCTTCCACAGGAATAAATTTTGGTGTGCCCTCTATTCCATTTTCATCTGCCGGAACAAACTTCAGGGTGTTGTCTTTGCGGCTTAATCGGCCGGGATTAAAGAGGTAGTAGGATTTTTTCATAGGCTAAGCGAGTGTAAAATTGACCGGATATTTAGTAATTATTTTATCCCTGGTCACCAAAGTTGCCTTTTCTATGATGGCCTGTGCAATAAGTATGCGGTCAAAAGGATCACTATGAATATCCGGTAGCTCCAGTATTTTCATAGTATGTGGCAACTGTATATCCAATACCTCAAAGCCGTCATTCACCAGTATGTCTGCATATTCGCTGCTGATTTTTAGCTTGCCAATTCCTGTCTTGATGTTGATTTCCCACAGAGATGCAGTGCTGATCAACATCCGGTGTTCCGGGTTCATTATCAGTGATTTCGCTTCTTGCGTGAGTTCAATGGAGTCTTCCAGCCACCATAGAATGATATGTGTGTCTAATAGATAGATCATTCCTTCATTCCAAACATTTCCTGTAGTTCATCCCCGAACTCATCAAAATCAGGGGCTATCCATATCTTGCCCTTGAGTTGTCCTCCCTTACGTTTTTTCCCGGATGCCTCATATTTCTTTAGTATTGCGACCGGAGTACTACCCCTGGAAATAATGATCTCCTCACCATTTGCCACTTTTTCCAATAACTTGGACAGATGTGTTTTGGCTTTATGTATCGTATATTGCTCCATAACAATAGGAACGTAAGATTTGTAAGATTAGTTAGCTAAGTTAGCTAATTATTATTTTCTGCTATTGTCGTTGCACACAAGATAAATATAGTTAATTTTTACATTTTCTTTTCTATTGGTGTGATCATTCACTGTAGCAAAAGTCATAATAGCTGCAGGATTTACAGATTTTGGCATGAATGACCGGAGGTGGAAGTTCCTGC
>CAYSCZ010000119.1:0-2334 GCA_964429655.1 uncultured Roseivirgaceae bacterium | reverse complement strand
TTTTTGGGCTTTAACCCTTCATGACAAAATTCCAATGACAAATCTGGGTTTAATGCTATCCCAAATGTAAAAGCCAACACCCTTATCATAGGATTTAATGAGGATGCCAACACGCAAAGGGGTTTTAACCCAGAATATCTGGTATTTGGAGCGAACGGGTCGCAGAGAAAAGCAAGACGCTTATTTTAAGCTTAATCATCCCAGATGATCTTCACCTTCCTTTTCATCACTCTTCCATCACTCTTTCCAGGTCTTCCTGACTGGTGAACTGTCCTGAGCTTATTCGTGATTTTGCTGCCCTGACCCTTTGCTTTAACATTTCCTCCCTCACCAGCTCTCCCGGCAGCGTGTAATCTTCAATATCAGCCTGAAACATCCCTCTGACTAGTCGCAAGATTCGATCATCTGCCTGATCTATGTATTTGTGTGTATCCACTACGGACATCCCGCTCAAAAAACGGAAGCAATGCTCGCTGGTTTTTGTAATCGCGGTCTCGCTAAGACTTTTTTTAAATCAAAAACTTTTCTGATGATGAATCATACTATAAAATTGTTGGGAGAGATCGAATATTAAGCTGTACTTTAAACAAATTTGATTGAAAATAATTGTTTGATAGTAACGAAATCAATTTAACAATCCTGAGAAGCATATATTTTTATGAATATTGATGATCTGATCAACCCTTTGGTATGGGGCGTGCCTTGTTTTATTGCCCTTGTACTTACTGAGTTGGCTTACAGTAAGGCGCATAAAAAACACAAAAACCTTTATTCCTGGAATGATCTGTTTGCCAGTACTTCAATGGGCCTGGGGGCGGTTTTAATTACGCCATTGGTAAAAGTAATTTCTGCAGCCTCCGTGTTTTATATTACTTATGAGATTTTTAATCCTGAAGTAGATGGTGTGAGAACCAACATATTGGGATATACTTCTTTTGGATGGGCATGGTATGTTTGGATCATTTGTCAATTCCTCGATGACTTTAGCTACTATTGGCTGCATCGATTTAATCATACGGTCCGTTTCATGTGGGCGGCTCATAGTGTACATCATTCCTCTCAGCATTACAACTTTGGCACGGGGCTGAGGAATGGTTGGTTCACTATTTTATACAAGCCCTTCTTCTACATGTGGCTACCTGCAATTGGTTTTCACCCAGAAATGGTCTTGGTATGTATGGGCATAGAAGCATTATGGCAATTCCAGCTTCATACTAAGTTTGTGCCGAGATTGGGTTTCCTGGAGAAATTCCTGAACACCCACCGGCAGCATCAGGTCCACCATGCCAGGAATCTGGAATATCTGGACAAAAATCACGGAGGTTACCTAAATTTATTTGATAAGGTTTTTGGCAGCTGGAAAGATTATGACGAAAACATTCCCATCAAATACGGAGTGATTAATGACCCCAAATCGCATAATCCGATCAATATTGTCTCACATGAGTATAAAGCAATATGGAAGGATGTGAAAAATGCCAGGAACCCATATGAGGTTTTTATGTATATATTCGGTCCCCCGGGATGGAGCCCTGATGGTTCTTCACTTACCGTAAAGCAACAGCAAAGTTTGGGAGAATTGAAAAAGGTTGCAAAATACAACTAAAAGTTACATAAAAAGGACGTTCTGATCCAGTCGATTAGTCAGCCAATACGATTGTAATATAGATCAGATACTTTTGTCTTTAAAAATTAAACAGATGGAAACACGGCATCACCGGATTTCTGTTAAAAAAGCTTGTACTGTGCCTTATTTTTACATCAATTATGATGGAGTTAATCCAGAGGAAGCCACAATTATGCTACAGGCTTTAATTGATGATATGAAAGAACATAAATTACCTTTCATCGCCAATTTTAAAGGCCTGAAGATTACACCGAAATATCTGGTAAAAGCTAATGAATGGATTGCCGCAACAAAAAATATAGTTCCTTCTGGAGCTTTTATTGGTTTTGACAACACGCATATGGTTATTTTTGAAGCCATCAAGTCAATAAACAAATTTGAGCATAAGAGCTATCATTCACTTGAAAGTGCTGAAAACGATAGTAGGGTCTACTATGCCAGTCAATATAAGCAATAGGAGGCAATTCTATCAACTTGTATTTAACAGACATTGTATATACGCTTTTCACTGATTATTTTAAAGAAGAAATGAATATTTAACCCATAATTGTCATTAGACTTTCTATTACATGGTTAAATCAATTCAAATCAGACCCTTAACATGTTATTGGCTCGTCACCATAGCGATGCTATGCCTCCTCAACCTAAGTGCCTGATTTTTTGGGCTTTAACCCTTCATGACAAAATTCCAATGACAAATCTGGATT
>CAYSCZ010000118.1:0-2595 GCA_964429655.1 uncultured Roseivirgaceae bacterium | reverse complement strand
CAGATGTGGCCATAGAAAACGGCGTGGTGCATGTCATTGATGGTGTACTATTGCCAACTTTATAATCATTAGTTAGTTACTTCAAATGGGGGCCAGTTGTTAAACCTGGTCCTCTTTATTTTTATGTTTAGCCTTCGAAAAAGACATTTTTATATTATCGCATTGATCCTGTATTCATTTTTGAATATAATGGTTCTCAATGGTGATCGACTTTATGCGGTCCAATTACCTCCGGAGTATTTATTCATTGTTGTAGGTTATCTGTGCTTTGGCATCTGGTATGTTAATCTAAGCATTGAAAGATATCTATTACCCCGCATTAAAAAAATTCACCCGATCGTTTCACAATTTGTTCTCAGCATATTTGGCATATCACTATTATCAGTTTTATCCGTACTACTTACCTCCAGCCTCTTAGGTCAACCTTTTGATTTCATTCAGAAAAATGTGGTGCTTACTGCAGGTTTTAATTTTAGAGTCAATCTATTCTTAAATTCAATTAATGCAGTATTTTTCTATAACAGGAAATACAGGGAAAAAGAATTAGAGGCTGAAAAACTAAAGCTATCTACGCTATCTTTCAGGTATGAAGCCCTTAATAACCAGATCAATCCGCATTTTCTCTTCAACAGTTTAAATACCTTATCTACGTTGATCAGCCTGGACCATGACAAGGCTAAAAAGTTTCTGGAAAAACTGTCCAACATCTACAGGTATACCCTGAAAAGCAGCAAAGAAGAACTGATCTCACTGGATGAGGAAATCAACTTCCTTAAAGATTTTATCAATCTGCTTAAGATCAGGTTTGGGGATGCCCTTAATATTCAATTAACAGTCAAAAGTGTTGGAAACAATCAGTATATACCTCCAACAGCTCTTCAAATGCTGATGGAAAATGTTGTGAAGCACAACTACTTCACCGACAAAAACCCACTGATTGTTGACATACTGGTTGAAAATGATTTCGTCCATGTTAAAAATACGCTGCAAAAAAAGGAAGTGACCGTTGAATCGCTCGGTATCGGTCTTGATAACATAAAAAAGCGCTATGAGTTTTTCAAAAAGTCAGTAGTTATTGAAGAGAAGTCTGATTCATATTTGGTTAGTATACCAATAATCAATCCTGAAAATGAACCTTTTAATTCTTGAAGATGAGTCTGTGGCCATGAAGGGCCTGGAAGATATTATTTTAAGAAACTACCCGCATGTAAAAAAATTGGATAAGGCCCAGAGCCTGGCAGAGGCTGAAAAGTTAATGGCTAATGCTGATCCATATGATTTTATTATCAGTGATGTCAAGCTCACTGATGGCCTTTGCTTTGATCTATACAAACGCATATCCATATCAAGTCCAATCATTTTCTGTACTGCTTATGATCACTACGCTATTGAAGCATTTGATTATAACGGAATAGCCTATGTGCTAAAGCCAGTAAATGAAAAAAAACTCATAGAGGCTATAGACAAGGTAATGAATAGCACTAGGGGTCAATCTGCTATTGACCAAAATATAGTTAACTCGCTTAACAAACTATTTCAAAATACTGATTATAAACAAAGGTTTTTAAGTAAGATAGGTAACCGTGTAATCATAAAACACATTGATGAAATATCCCTTTTTCATATTGAGGATAAATTGGTCTACATGAATGATAAAGGATCGCTTAGGAAGTATCCGGTTAATTATAGTCTGGATGAATTGGAAAAAGAACATCTTGATCCCTCAAAGTTTTATAGGATAAACCGTTCTGTAATCGTTAACCTAGACTCTTTGGTAGAAATAAATACCATACGAAGTGGCCGGCTTAAGTTGAAAATTCATGCCGATAAAAAATTAGACCTTATTGTGTCCAGAGACAGGGTATCAGAATTTAAGGATTGGATTAACCAATAAACTAAAATGAAAATATTGCTTATTACGCTCTTTATTTCAATTTCATCAGGTTTTTTCAATAGCTGTTTTTCACAGGATATTGAAAAAGTTAACAGGGATATTGATTCATTGAAACGTGAGATTATGCTGCTGAATGTTGAAGTTGATAACATTCAACTAGGTCTTCAGGAGAGCAAAAAATCCTTGAAAAGAGGAATCTTCGTCGCTACCCTGGGATATTCCATCACTATTGCAGGCGGTCAATTACTGGGTACAAATCCAACAGCAGGTGAGGCCCTGCTATATGCAGGGGGAGCCGTAGGTATAGCAGGAACCGTGCTCCTGGTAAAAGCCTTTGATAAGCTGGGTGCTTCTAAGCGTAAAAGAAGGGATAATTAGCCATTTTAACAGCCAACAATATTGGTAGGCTGACAGACATACGGAAGGACTTTTACAGTGATGACACTCATGGCATCCTCTTTTTGAACAAGGCTGATAATACCCATAAAATGGGGGGTGTTGTAAGCTAAGATTTAGCCGAAACTTACAATTAGACTTCATGAATTCAGTTACCTACAGAAAAAGCTTACAAAGTAAAGCCAGATCCTTGTTGTAGAACTAATATCTCCCTGTGCTCAAAGCAAACTTATAGAAATAAAAGGCACGAGTTAAACCTGAAATATGCAATAGAAAATCTATTCCAGACATAAAACACTTTGAAA
>CAYSCZ010000117.1:0-2970 GCA_964429655.1 uncultured Roseivirgaceae bacterium | reverse complement strand
ATGGAGGAACTTTAATGGTAGGAAGAGACTGATTTATCCATATTAACAACAAAACAGAAAAAATAATTGTACTGGTAAGTACAAACAAAATCGTCATGATCCTTTGTGCATCTTTTTTACGGTTCTTTTCAGATAACCGCCTTGAAATAAGATATTTTACATCCTCCATTATCAATTTCCCTGATTTTAAAACAACGAATGGTAGAAAATATGTTTTTAAAAAATTAAAATTCATAGTAGATAATCAGGAAATGTAAATATTTCTGATTCATGAGAATTTAAAACTAATGTTATAAGAGTTGGTTATAAAGTATGATAATACCTATATTTAATAAAATTTAGATTCACAACTATTGAATTATTAATCCAGGTAACGAATTGTGTTATTCATATATCTCAAATAAATTTTTCATTGATCGGGTGAGTTTGATTAATTTCGCAACATTATAAAAAGCAGGATAACATGTATCTAATATGGTTTAACCCGGATGTTAGAGAATATCAACATGGTGAAATCACTAAGTTCAAAAAGCTGAAATCAGAAAGTAACAATCCTGAGGGTTTTACTTTACTATACAAATTTGCGAGTGGCAGCTCTGCACTTGCTGAAAAAATAATAAGGTCACTGAATCAAGCAAGGGATGAAAAGCTAGATAAAGTTGGCTAAAAGTTGTTTATCCTAAATATTTAAGAGCCTATCTTTCTGGATAGGCTTTTTTTGTGATATGAAAAATACCATCTACTTCCTTTTTATTTTATTGATTTCCTGTAGCAGTGTGAAAATTGTTAGTTTCTCTAATGAAGAACTGCTCACTGAAGAACTTAAGACTTATAAAAACTTATTTTATAAAAGTGCAGATGATAATTATACCAATCGGGTTTCTAAATTTTTAGAAGAAATAAAAAGTGCTATTGATAAAGAAATGAAGTTAAGGGGTTTTATGATGTCTACCGGCACCACAGATTTAGGACTGAGAATAGAGTTAGCATCGGCTAGGGGTAGTGATGTAAGTTATGATAATAGCTTTTTCTACGGATATTCTACAATTAATGAAAGACGATTTACCGAATCAATACTTCTACTTGAACTGATTCACGCACGCAGTAAAAAAATAATCTGGCAGGCCAGTCTGGATTTAAAATATTACAGATCCAAAAAAATGAGTCTGGAAGAAATGATCATAGATTCTGTCAGTCAATTATTTGAAACTTTCCCAAAAGGGAGCTAAATAGCCTTCATGGAAAATCATGTTGGTTTTTTATCTTTGATCCCTTCCCTGTTGGCAATATTTCTAGCCATCAAAACCAGGCAGGTGATACCTTCATTATTTCTGGGGATCTTTATTGGATACATGATCCTTTCCCACTGGAACCCCTTTAATGCTGTGATCAGTACTTTGCAGGCATTGGTAGAAATTTTTAAATCTGAAGGCAATACAAGAACCATCATCTTCACACTACTTGTCGGGGCACTCATTAAAATATTACAAGCCATTGGAGGCATTGAGGGTTTCACAAGGTGGGTTGAATCAAGAATTAGCGATAATGAAAAAACGCAGAGAAAAAGGATACAAACCTATGCTTCATTATCAGGCCTGATTTTATTCGTAGAGTCCAACATATCTATATTAACTGTTGGTGCATTATTCAGATCATTATTCGATAAATTCAAAATTTCAAGGGAAAAACTGGCTTACCTCCTAGATTCCAGCTCTGCCCCCTCCTGTATTTTAATCCCATTTAATGCATGGGGGGCATACATCATGGCCTTATTGGTGGCTCAATCCATAGACAAGCCCTTCTCCATTCTAGCCTCATCCATTCCTTTTAACTTTTATGCCATTACCACTGTTTTGATCGTATTTCTCACCATAGGGTTTAACAAAGAGATTGGGGCCATGCATATTTTTCAACCGCGCACTGCCTCTGATAATAGACAGGTCAATAGCGGCGGAAATAATGGCAATAAGTGGCATATGATCCTTCCTATTGCGGTAATGGTATTAATGATGCCCATTATGCTCAGCTACACCGGATGGAACAACGAAATTGGACAAGCGGATGTTGGTTTATTGAGTAAGATAGGTCGGGCAATGGGCAATGGTTCAGGATCGGCTTCCGTTTTGTACTCAGTATCCGGCGCGCTACTCACCACGCTCATAATAATAATTATTGGCCAGCAAATTAATACAAAAAAATGGATGGAACTAACCATTGAGGGAATGTCGGATATGGTTCCCATGGCCATACTGATGGCATTTGCTTTTGCCATCGGTGATCTAAGTAAATTGTTGGGTACAGGGATTTATATATCAGAGATTACCCGGTCATGGTTAGCTCCGGGATTAATACCGGCACTGCTGTTTCTTATCAGCGCATTTATCGCTTTCTCTACCGGCACTTCATGGGGTGCATTTGCAATCATGATATCCATTGCCGTACCAGTGACCATTGCCTCAGGCGCTGACCTTACCCTGGCGCTTGCAGCGGTTTTAGGTGGAGGTGTTTTTGGTGACCACTGTTCCCCGATCTCTGATACAACCATCATCTCCTCACTAGCCGCTGAAGTTGATCATATTGACCACGTAAAAACCCAGTTACCCTATGCTTTAGTCGCAGGTGGAATTACTTTTGTTTTGTATTTAATTCTTGGGATTCTTGTACTTTAAAGCCAATATTGTTGCGCCTGAATACAATTTACAAATAATTGGATAATGATCTCTATTCATTACTAATGTATCAAAAAGTGTATAAGTAAAAATTTAAAGGGTCAGATGATGATTTCGATAAAATGATGGCTTTATCCAATTCCAAATTAAATTGTGCATTGAACCTGAAATGTGCAATAGAAAATCTATTCCAGACATAAAACACTTTGAAATAGGCACTTACTGTCAACTTGTTGAATCACCATAGCGGTGCTATGCCTCATCAACCTAAGTACCTCTTTCTTTGCGTTTTATGCCTTAA
>CAYSCZ010000116.1:0-2984 GCA_964429655.1 uncultured Roseivirgaceae bacterium | reverse complement strand
GTATTTTCACAAAACTATAAAACAATATGAGCTTAACTAAACGGCATTGATTCTGGGTTAATATCAGGGTACATGAAATGGAGATTCTGTGTTGCTGATAAGAATATAACGAACGCACTTTTTGCTTACGGTTAATGTTTTATCCTCTATTAATATCCAACTATTATTCCGCTTAACTGGGCATTGAAAAGACTTTTTAACTATTCAATGCCCATAAATAAACGGCCCCATCTAACCCGTGTGAAGAACTTGTATAGTGAGCCATTTTCAAGGGAAAACCAGATAAACAACGCCTTGCCCACCACATGATCCTGAGGTACGAAACCCCAATACCTTGAATCCAGGGAATTGTGTCTGTTATCTCCCATCATAAAATAGTAGTCTTGTTTGAAGGTATATTCATCCATTTCCTCGCCATTAATGAATAATTTATTGTCCCTTATTTCAGGGTTTTCATTACCATCAAATGTTATGATCACATTTTTGTAGATGGCCAGGGTTGAATCGTTTATATTGATTGTTTCACCCTCAGCAGGGATATGAAGCGGTCCAAAATTATCCACCGTCCACCCGAAGTCTTTTCCTTCAGGGAAGATATCCTGGGTGAATGTGCCTTTTTCAAATATCCGTTCCTCCACATTGCTTATGAAATCATAGCTCTGCAGGATCTCCGCATTTTTTTTAGTGGTATGCACGATGTAACCCTCGGGGGCCTTGGTTACATCTGTAATGTCTAGTTTTTTAAATACCCTCTCGCGAATATCCGTGTTGGTGTACACTGAAAAAGCAGTTTGCTCGATTCCGGGACTCAAGATTGGGTCCCCATCAATGTGTACTTCTTTATTAATGATTTCAATATTATCACCGGCCAGACCGATACATCTTTTTATATAATAGGTCTTCATGTCCACCGGATAATGAAATTCCATAGGATAATTAAAGACCACAGGATCATTTCGTTTGATCTCTGAAAACCCGGGCAATCGATAAAAGGGTAATTGAATCCAGTCTAAATAAGATCTGACATTTAATACTGGAATTTTTTGATGCGTAAGAGGTACCTGAAGTGGTGTTTTGAATGTTCGGGAACCATAATGGAACTTGCTAACAAAAAGATAATCACCAACTAACAGCGATTTTTCCATGGAGGGTGTTGGTATGGTAAATGCTTCCATCACCAGCCACCTGATCAGTGATGCTGCGATTACAGCAAACACAATGGCATCAACCCATTCCCTTACTACACCTTTCTTCTTTTTTTCTTTTTTCTTTTTTTTAAAGGACAATACGTTCATAAGTTAATCTTCACTAAGGTATAATTCAGGGCCAACACACTCACTATTTCTAAGTATTTCATAATGAAGATGCGCTTTTGATGACCCAATTTTTCCTGAAAGCGCAATATTATCGCCTTTTTTAACAAAAGCCCCCTCCTCAACTTTTATTTCTGATAAGCTGGCATATAATGTTGAAAATTCATCGTTATGCTTAACTATAATATAATTTCCATAGTCATTTGATGCATCAACAATGATCACCTCACCCCGTGCTGCTGCGAGAACCTTGGTTCCAGACGGAGCTTTTATATCAATTCCATTGTGTTTCTTTATTGCTCCATTGATGGTATGATCACTAAAGGTTAGTGCTGTTTTGTAGCCATTTCCAAGAGGATGAATATTAGGTTTTTCCTGTGCATCCACACCTATGACCATGGTAAACAGTAACACCACAATAGCCAGGCTAACGTTTTTTGTTCTTGACAAAGTCTTTCTTTGAAGGAGTTTATGTCTGTTTTTTTCTATTGCTTGGAGGTCAAATTCTTTCAGGACAGTATTAACGGCATCGTGAAAATTACTTCCTTCTACTAAGAGATCTTCCACCTTGCAAATGACATGGTCCATCACTTCATTTCTAAGTGATTCTGTAGACAATCCATTTGCTTTCAATCGATCATTAATGTAATTTATTTGAATAGAATCTACAATATTCATTTTATTGGGGTTTTAATATGAGATTAATGGTGTTAATGAAATCATAGAACTCATTTACCAGTTGACCTGATGTAGTACCGCCTTTCGAGGTCAGGTAATAATATTTCCTTATTCTTTTCCCAATTTTCTGCGTATCTGTTTTTAAATAGCCATCAGCTTCTAACCGATGTAATGTGGGGTAAAGTGCGCCTTCAGTTAACTGAATTTTTCCATCGGTCATTTTTTTAACTTCACGGGTAATTTCATAGCCATACATCCTTTCATTTTCTTTTAATAATTTCAGAATTATAGTTTTTAATGTTCCTTTCAATAATTCCTTTGAATGCATAGGACAAATATATATAAGAAATTAATACATAGTTATATTATGTATATAAATTATTTATAAGTTAATTTTATAGAAATATTTAAGTCATAACATTTATATTAATTGATTATTAATACATAAAAGCAATTTCACATGGAGATATCCGTAGAACGATTAAATAGTTTAAGTGCTCAGATAATAGAATACTTTAATGTTTCAGAGGATGAAGTGAACCCAAGATTACGTCCCAATAAAGTGTCATTCATCAAGCGTATAGCAAAGCATTGGACATCGGAGGGTATAATGGTTACTGAGGAGATAATGGGTGACCTTGAATTCATTTTACAGTATTTTGACAAAGGTCAGTCAATACCGGAAAATGATGCAAGAAATATACTGGTTGAACTAAGAAGGGCACATAGTATTGTGATCAAATATCAAAACATCATGAAACATTTTAACGTTGATGATTTTCTTGTCAGAAAATTTGTAAATAATGTTAACACCATAGAAAATGATCTTGATGAAGTCAATAGCAGGTTATCTAAGATTAGGGATTAAAATTCCATTGCAAAAATAATTTTTATCTAACTTTGCAGTCCAAATTTTTGGCGAGGTAGCTCAGCTGGTTAGAGCGCAGGATTCATAACCCTGAGGTCGGGGGTTCAAGTCCCCCCTTCGCTACT
>CAYSCZ010000115.1:0-3107 GCA_964429655.1 uncultured Roseivirgaceae bacterium | reverse complement strand
TTGGAGCTAGATATCCCACAAAGATTATGCAGCTGATGAATAATGCGGGTTAAGTTGATTATAACAAAAGCGTACCTCTATGAGGTGCGTTTTTTTATCATTTTGAAGATATATAATCAATCCTCTAAGCGGATCCTATAGGCAACTTAATTATAAATTCTGCACCCTGAACAGGTGAACTGACTAAATCAACTGAGCCGCCCAGTTTGTTGGTAACAGCCCTTACGATGGATAATCCCAAACCTGTTGAATGCTCTCCACCGGTTGGCCTGGCGGAGAGTTTTTGAAATTTGCCAAACACCTTCTCTTTATCCAAAGCCGTAAATCCGGGCCCTTCATCCATCACATGGATTTGGATGTGATCCTTTGCTCGCTTTATTTTTAAATAGATTGATTTGCCGGCAGGAGAGAATTTTACGGCATTGGATAGTAGATTGTCTACTGCCCTGCAAAGCAGTTGCTTGTCTGTCTGAATTGTGAGTGCTTTATCCGGCAGGTCATTGACAAAAACAAGCTCAAGCGACTTAGCCGCTGCCTGGTTGGAAAAGGCGGCCAATCGTTCATTGAGTAAACCTCCTATCTCTATACCAGAAATGTCGACTTCATAATCCTCCCGTTCTACAGAGCGAAGGTTTACCAGGTTATCAATTAAAAGATTACCTTCTAAGGAAACTTCTTCAATCAACAAAACAAAATTTCTTAAATCATCGTGTATTTTTGTCTTCAAAATGTTGGCGATACCAATAATCTTGGTCAGCGGGGACTTCAGGTCATGGGCTACCACCGCGATGAGCTGCCTTTGTTCTTCGTTGATGATCTGTAATACTTTATTCGTTTTGGCTACGATTTCTTTTTGCGACGCTAACTCTGCTGTTCGCCTTTCTACCCTTTCCTCTAATTCATGGTTGATCGTTTCCAATCGGCGGGAAAGCAGTTCTTCTTGTTTTAAGGCCTTAATGAATCGTCTCGCTAGCACAGTCGCGAGCATAATGATATAGATAAACATACCGTAGTGAACCATCCAGATACTGTCGATCACTCTATTTACTTTGAGCAAATCATTCACAACCGTAAGAAAGGTGATCGAGAGGCCTGTTAGGAGAATAACACTATCCGGAGCTTTGGATATAACAGCTCTTGATAATACATAAATAAGGTATAATCCGGTAACAAAAATAATTATCTTAAAGGGCTGTAATAAGTATGATGAATAGCTGGGATGAAAGAAAATAGTTACGACAGCCGCCAGGATGGTGATATATTTAAGAATAGTTACAAACACATTAGAGATAAATTTTGAATAAATGCTCGCTACGAATAGTGTATTCAGCGCTGCAACGGTATATACCGAGAGGTATTCCAGCTTCTTTAATAAAACCCAATCTATATTGGGGAATAGCTTCACAATAGGCATACTTATTTTGGTCATTGACTGAGCCAGCAGGCATATACAGATAAGAAAAAAATACAGGTTGTGCATCTCCTTCCTGTGCTTGAAAAATAAGTACAGATGGTAAAGGCCAATGATAAAAATGCTGCCGTAGATAAACTGGTTTATGGTGTCCCGTTGATCAATGGCCCGCTTGATCATTTCATAAGGCCCGATTCTGGGCACAGACCATATGCCTCCATTTTCATGGGAGAAATTACAAACCTGCACAATGATGACCAGATCATCCCCAACATCCTGGATTTTGTAGAATCGACCCTCCAGCCTTGGTCGGGCTTCTTCAACTGATTTGCCCAATTTACCAACACCACCCAGTAGTTTATTATTGGTATATACACGGTACGAGAGTGCGACATCATGGAATTCTATGCCCAGATCCTGGCCATGAAGCGACTTTGGTATTTTAAGATTGCAATAATAGGTTCCATAGCCGATGCCGGCAAATTTTTTACCTTCCCATATTACATCATCCCAGGAGCCTGGCACTGGCACGGGCACAGCAGTTGCCTCATCCAATACTTCCCGGTAATCGAGGTATTTGTTGATCACAAGATTCCACGAACCATACAATCGGGTGATTTTATTTTCATTAACCTCAAAGGTTGGAATTTCATGGTTTACTGCGAAGCATTGAAAGAGGCTTATAAAAATTGCAGTTGTGAAAAATATACCAAATCTTACCACACAAGTAAATTTTCTATCCAGGGGGCCATGTTTTTATCGGATGGAATCATTAAAATTAAAATCTAGTACAGAATAAAGCATGTGAATAGCAAACTAATAAAAATTTCTTCATTTTCTATATTATGGAGTTGAAATACACTCAATCATGCTATCCACACCACGTTTAAAAAAAATTTATGCACTGCTCCAGTAGTGGCTCATGGGTAAGTTTTTCTATTGCTTTAATTTCTTTTTTATCTGTTTCATATATCCAAAATTGGCGCCAAAGTAGATTACCATGCTGTAGTCATGGATTTAAACCGCTTTCACACCATCACTAAATTGCGGCACGCTATTTTCAATACAACCTTTCCTGCTTACCGAGATAAAGCTCATTGTTATTGCCATCTTCATCCCAATCAATCAGACCTTCGAAAGCACCTACATTTTCATGGATGGTAATTTTATACGCAGTAGTTACCTTGTCATCAGGATATTTCGGGTCATTGGTGGTGGTAAGCAATAAGCTGTCGCTATCTACTTTCCCAGTATCTTTTGTGCTGAACAGTGGCGTACCACACAGACTAAAATATGCCGCTTTGAAGGTACTATCTTCGTAATATGTGGTTACAATACGATTGACGCTCAGGGTCTTGTACCATTTTCCTGGCGGCACTTCAAATACAGAGTCCTTATCTAGCGATGTCAGGCTTATGGATAGGTTTTGCCATTTGCTGACCATGTTTTATTCCGAATACTTATTACAAGCTATAGATATATAAATAATTGCTGATGTGGTTACTAACCGTCTTTTTATTCCCAAAATAACTACATGTCAATCAGTTTGTCCATCATGATATCGGCATCATAGCTGTCCTCTTCATATTATCTGGTCAAAGAAATTGCACCAACCGGAAGCTTCAACCGCTGATTCAAAAGCTTTAACCTGAATTCAATGCCGTTTAGTTAAGGGGTTAATTAGTTGATTATCAAT
>CAYSCZ010000114.1:0-3403 GCA_964429655.1 uncultured Roseivirgaceae bacterium | reverse complement strand
CTCAATTTGACTTATCTTTCTTATAAATACCAAATGTTTAGGACACTATTGATATAATACATAGAATTAAAATCAATATTTCCTGAACCAGGCAATGATATGATCAATCTTTGTGATCAACTGACTTGGCCGGTTCGAAATAAAATGATAAGCACCAGGTACTTCCACCAGTGCGGTTTCTATTCTCCTTATTTTCAACGCATGATAAAGTTGTTTGGCTTCTGAAAGCGGTGTCCTGAGATCTTTGGTGCCAACCATCACTAACGTGGGTGTTTCTACATTTCCAACCAACGATATGGGTGAGAACTTCATGTATGTTTCCATATTATCCCAGGGATAGCCCGGGTAGCGATAATCATAGTATCCGAACCAATTATCTGCCACCAGCGTCTTGCTGTACCAGTTCATAACCGGTTTTATTACTGCAGCGGCCCGAAATCTATTTGTTTTACCTATAATCCAGGCCGTCATTACCCCACCGGCACTTCCACCTGTAACATATAAACTATCTTCATCGATATAACTTTTTTCTAATAGTACGTCCACGCCTGACATGACATCATCATAATCCTGGCTGGGGTAATTATGATAGAGCAGGTTGCCAAATTCTTCACCATAGCTGGTGCTACCCCTGGGGTTTGGATAAAAAACTACGTAACCGGCCGAAGCATATAATTGCATCTCAGGGGAAAACCTGTCGCCATAGTTAGAAACTGGCCCACCATGGTTTTCAACAATCAGGGGGTACTTTTTGGATGAATCAAAGTTAGGTGGTTTTACAATCCAGCCGTGTATCCGTCGATCATCATAAGAAGATTGATACCAGATCTCCTCGATCGTTCCTAAATCCCTGTAGTCCAATAGATCACTATTCAGATTAGATATTTTTTTAGGTTGCCCACCTTTTTTAATGATGGCAATTTCGGCAGGATAGTAAGGATTGGTAATATTGTAAGCAATCAGGTCGTCCTCAGAAATAGAATAAGAGCCTCCCCCATATGGCCTGCCCACTGCAGTACCACCTACATTATCTGCCACCTTCCCAAACACACCTTCCAGTGTCACATAACCAAGCTTGGTATTACCTTCCGAGTCATACATAAAATACAGGCCCCTGCCTTTTTCATCCCATCGAAGCGATGATGGATATCGATCAATATTCAGGTCTATTTTCTTTTTGTTGGATCCATCAATATTCATCAGGTTAATTTCTGCCAACTGATAGGTTTGAACCTTATCCTCATATCCTAAATAAGCGATCATATCTCCCTTTGGTGATATGACGGGATTATAGTCCGGTCCTTTTCGGTCGGTTAAAGCTGTGATGGAACCATTTGCTACATTCCATGCATAAATTTCTGAATTCCGATAGTCATACGCCCAGTCTTCGCTTCTATTCGCCGAGAAATATAATTTAGTGCCCTCTTTTGACCATTGAGGTTCCCCATTATGTTGAAAATTTCCGGAAGTAATTTGCCTTGGTGTGCCCCCATCAGATGGTATAACAAAAAAATGCGAATACCCTGGTTCAATGAAACCACTGCCATCAGCTTCGTGGCGTACACGTGTTGTCACTTTAGGTGGGTCAGCCCATTCCGCGCCTTTTGGTTTATCCTGTGTCCGTGTCAGAAAAGGAGGTTTTTCAGGGACCAGCATAGAGAATGCAATCCATTTGCCATCGGGCGACCAACTTAGGCCACTGGGTGACCGTTCAAGTTGGGTTAACCTGGCCTGCTGACCTGTTGCTAACCAATAAATGAATATTTCTGAACCATGTTCAGTAGAAGTACTGAAAGCAATTCTGTTACCATCGGGAGACCATCGAGGAGATGATTCATTTTTATCATTCGGTGTGAGTTTTTGATGACCTGTGCCATCTGTATTCATAATCCAAATCTGTCGCTGTCTCCTGTCTTTCATGATATCCATACCATTCCTGAGATAAAGGATTTTTTCACCATCCGGTGCAATTTTCGGCGCCGATGCCCACTCCAGTTCAAACACATCCATGGATGTGAATGGCTTAATGAGTTCCCAGCCGGTTGATTGTGGTATGGATTTAGTTGTTATTAATAATGTGAAAAAGGCGGTGATTGTAGTTAATCGAAGCATAAGCATTAAAATTTGTTTACTCAATATAGGCATGCTTTTCTTTAATGGCAATCCCTAGTGTGGCATCTAAAAATATTGCTTTGGCCGTGATAATGCCTATCCACTCCACCGGCTACCTGGTTTATTTTTTGATCGTTTGCCCTTGGACACTCGTAAATTAAATGTTGTTTTCCTGCTCCCCGGGCTCAGGCACAGACCATTGCTTATGGATCCTTTGTAGCTCTTCCATGTAATCGGATTTGCCCTGCACCATACCGATCTTATAGCCCAGGTAAAAAAATGTAAGGGTGGACAGCAGGTAAAATAAAACGATAAAAAAAGTTTTCCTGCTCTTCCCCATAGCCTGATAACCTAATAGCACTTCAGATGTTTTATAAGATATGGAAAATCTAACCCCTCAAGAGATAGATAGGATTGTAGAAATGGCCTGGGAAGATCGCACGCCATTTGATGCCATAGAATTTCAATTTGGGATAACGGAGCCTGAGATCATTAAGATTATGCGCAGCGAAATGAAGCCGTCGAGCTTCAGGATGTGGCGAAAGCGTGTGCAAGGACGTGCTACCAAGCACAATTTGAAGGCCAGTAGAAATGTAAACCGGTTTAAATGCTCGAGGCAGCGGACGGTATCCCGTAATAAAATCAGTAAGCGTGACTAAAAAAGGTGACTTGCCCCAAAAAGTTTGCATAACCTGCGGGCGACCATTTTCATGGCGCAAAAAGTGGCGAAAGGATTGGGATAATGTAAAATATTGCAGCGAAAAATGTCGGAGAAATAAAAAGACATGAGCAGCATCCCGCTCTTATTTTTGCATTAATAAAGAAACCCTGAGTGATTATTTGAGATTTTTTTTATCCCTTATATTGTTATCAGCCAGTACTGTCCTTATCGGCCAATCCAATCTGATCAAAGGGTTTGTGGTGGACAATGAAACCTATCAGGGATTAAGCCTGGTGCATGTTTTCACCTCTTACAACAAAGGGGAGGTTACCAGTCAAAAAGGATACTACGAAATAGAAGTGGAGCTGCAGGACACGCTTGTATTCAGCCGGGTGAATTACGAGACCAAAAGAATCGCAATCATGGATTTACGTGAAAAATCTGAAGTAATCATTGCTTTAGAAAACAGAACCCTTCAACTGGATTCAATAGTCATACTACCTGAATACACCCATGAAACAATATTGAACCTGAAATATGCAATAGAAAATCTATTCCAGACATAAAACACTTTGACCCAGAATTGTCATTAGACTTTCTATTACATGGTTAAATCACTTCAAATCAGAC
>CAYSCZ010000113.1:0-3601 GCA_964429655.1 uncultured Roseivirgaceae bacterium | reverse complement strand
AGAGCGCAGGATTCATAACCCTGAGGTCGGGGGTTCAAGTCCCCCCTTCGCTACTCATTTAGTCTTACACCTATCAATTCCTTTATTAATTCACAACAATCATAACATCCCGACCGGGACATGAGTATAAATCATAGTACCTACATATAATCAAATACATGACAGATCACCAGATTAAAATTCCAGAGACTGAAAAAAAGCGGGTAATAATTGTCGGAGGTGGTTTTGGGGGTATGAAACTAGCCAAAAAATTGAGAAGTAAAGATTTGCAAGTGGTAATGTTTGATCGTCATAATTACCATACGTTCCAACCTTTGCTTTACCAGGTGGCCACGGCTGCACTGGAGCCTGACTCAATTGCCGGGCCTCTCAGGAAAATGTTGGAAAACAACAAGGATTTTTATTTCCGTATGGCTGAAGTTACAGGTTTGGATCCCGACCAACAGGAGGTGGTAACAGTCATGGGAAGATTGAAATATGACTACCTGGTGCTGGCATTTGGCACTGTGACCAACTACTTCGGAAATCAGGATATTGAACAAAAATCCTTTCCTTTGAAACAAGTTCCCCATGCGCTTAACCTAAGAAGTTACATTCTTCAGAATTTTGAAAATGCTGTATTTAAAAATGACGAGAAAGAAATCCAGAAGCTTATGAATTTTGTCATCGTTGGGGGAGGTCCCACAGGTGTGGAAGTTGCCGGCGCTTTAGGTGAGCTGAAACTGCATGTGCTTCCCAGGGATTATCCCGACTTAAACTTTAAGCGTATGGAAATCTTTCTTATTGAGGGACAATCAAGGTTGTTGCCTGCAATGTCGATATCGTCTAGCGAAAGAGCGTATAAGTACTTGAAAAAGTTTGACGTTAACGTACAGATAGAAAAATTTGTCAAGGATTATGATGGTGAAAAGGTAACACTGAGCGATGGACTAACTATACCTACCAAAACACTGGTCTGGGCAGCAGGGGTAACCGGAAGCAAGATAGAAGGAATACCCGAGGAGGTTTTGCAAAGAGGCAGGATTTTAGTAAATGAATACAATCAGGTGAGGGGATTTGATAATATTTTTGCCATCGGCGACATTGCTATGATGAAGACTGACCTTTTAACCGATGGCCATCCGCAGTTAGCCCCTGTGGCCATGCAGCAGGGGGAATTATTAGGTAAAAACCTTATAAAGGTTAATAACGGCCAGAAAGCAGAGAAATTCAAATATCATCATAAAGGATCTATGGCCACTATTGGCAGAAACAGGGCAGTGGTTGACTTACCTGGAAAGGTTCATTTTGGAGGTCTTCTGGCCTGGATTACCTGGATGTTTGTCCATTTACTTCAGTTGATAGGCTTTAGAAATAAACTGGTGGTCTTTAGTAACTGGGCATGGAATTATTTTACTTATGATAGAGGAACAAGATTGATCATACGGCCTTTTCATCGAAAAGAAGCGCCTAAGGAGGTCAAAAAAACCGAATCTGTTGTATCATAAATGTTTAAAACTTATTGTTAATAATAATTGATTTTACAATTTATAGGTATGATTGACATTTCCATTTTTTTTCTTACCTTGATACGTGTATTAATAAAGTAGAGATATGGAAAAGATAGAATATGAGGGCGAATATGAAATCAACGCTTCGAAGAAGATGTTGTTCCCTTATTTAAGCACAGCAAGTGGTCTTTCACAATGGTTTGCAGACGATGTAAATATTAATGAGGATAAAGTATTTGTTTTCGTATGGGATGGAGAAGAAACCAAGGCTAAATTGGTATCACAGCGGTCTAACAGTCATGTGAAATTTGAATTCTTTTCTAAAGAAAACAATGAAGAACCCAACACCCTGGAATTGCGTCTGGAACAAAATGAAATAACTCAATCTGTCTTTATTCATGTAAAAGATTACTCAGACATGGTGGAAGATGAAGCACGTGAACTTTGGGATAATCTTATCCATGATTTAAAAGAAATTATTGGCGGATAACTAAACATTTGTCCCTTTGCGATATATGAAAAAAGTTGATAAACTAATTTTATCCACTTTTATATGGCCATTTTTACTGACTACTATCCTGGCTATATTTATTCTGTTGATACAATTCTTGCTGAAGTACTTTGACGACTTTGTCGGTAAAGGCCTGGGATTTGTAGTATTTGTAAAGCTAATAATATTTTTTAGTATGAATGTTGCCAGGGATGCCCTGCCGCTTGGGGTACTGGTCTCTTCTCTGATGACTTATGGTAATCTTGGGCAACACTTTGAACTGACCGCTATAAAAAGCGCTGGTATCTCCTTAGTTAGAACACTTAGACCTATTTTTTTCTTCGTGGTTGTGTTGTCCCTCATTGCTTTTTATTTTAATGATCGCATTGTGCCTGTTACAAATTTAAAAGCCTACAGTTTGCTTTATGATATTAAAAAGAAAAAACCGTCATTCGATTTGAATGAAGGGCAGTTCTACAGCGGAATACCCGGTTATAGCATCAAGGTCAATAAAAAATTTCCCAATGGGTTTTCATTAAAAGACGTGATTATATATGATCATTCTAATCCTAAGTCCAAAGGCAATAGCACCGTGATCTTAGCTGATTCTGCAAAAATGTACTCGATATTAAATGATACGTATTTGAAACTGGAGCTTTTTGATGGCAATACTTATGCAGAATTTCCTCCAAAAGAACGCAGGGAAAAAATAAAACAGCTTGAACGACGAGCATTTGAGAAGATGGATATTGTGATGGATATGTCCTCCTTCAATATGGTGAGAACGGATGAAAAGCTTTTTGCCGGAAGCCGATTAATGAAGAATATTAAGCAGCTCACAGAAGATATTGACTCGCTAAATAGGATCGTACTTATCAATAAACAAAAGCTATACTACCGGGCTAATAATTTTTATGTGCATCACCTGGATAATCGTATCGATCCAATGATCCCAGTAGGTCAACTGACAGACTCTGTTAGTGATAAATCTAACACCAAAGAGCAAAAAAATACTAAAACAGTAAAGGAAAAGGCATCTTTTTTCAGTTTTGACCTTTCTCAAGACCCTAATCAGAAGATTAAAAAATCAAGCATAAGAAATATCGATAAGAGAGATACCGCTGAGTACTTATTTGCAATTGATACATTGTTTAAAGCTGAATACGAGCGGAAAAATATTATTAACAATGCTTTAAATAAAGCAAGGTCAACCAATGTTATCTTACAAAGTAGCTACAAGAATGTGAAGCGGGTAACTGAAGAAATGTACAGGCATATTATTGAAAAGAACAAAAAGTATGCCCAATCATTTGCCTGCCTGGTAATGTTTTTAATAGGAGCTCCTTTAGGTGCTATAATAAAAAAAGGCGGATTAGGTTTTCCGGTCATCATTTCGGTGGTATTCTACATAATATATTATGTTATAAATATTTTAAGTGAAAAATGGGCAAGAGAAGGTTTTATTGATGGCCAGGTAAGTGTGTGGATGGCAGATGCCCTTTTATTGCCCACAGGTTTGTTTTTTCTGCGTCAGGCCAGAATTGACGCTCGATTATTTGATAGTGATTTCTATAATGTGATGATAGATAAGATTAAACAGTTTTTAAAGGTTAATAATCAA
>CAYSCZ010000112.1:0-3613 GCA_964429655.1 uncultured Roseivirgaceae bacterium | reverse complement strand
ATAATAAACAGGTAATGCTTATGATTAAGCCATTGATAATTAATATATTACAATTGTTTGGTAGAATAATTAAACTTAAGAAAAATGTAATATGACTATCAGGAATGCTTCAATGCCTCACGAACTGAACCGTATTTTTCTAATAATTCCTTTGCTTCTTGCTCGGAAACTTTCGTCTTCTCCATGATCATATGTTCTTATTTTCATCTGATTTAGCACGTCGTGAAATATGTTGATATCAAAAAATTAATTACAATATCTCTAATTGTCTAATTGTTTCAAGCGATGAAACTTTTAATTAATCTCTTGAGGGCACTAAGAGATTTTGAATTGAAGATGATCCTGTGATTTATTTAATATTTCAATCCAAACTGTTTTTAATTAAGCATAAAGTTTTGATAATCAAAATTTTCTTATCATACTATATTGATCCCAAATGCCAACAAAATCCGACGAAAAACGCTTTATTACAACTATTTTTTTTGAGGGTTGAGGACGAATTGTAAAGAAAGCGAGGCTTTGAATCCTCCCGGTGAGGTGATCCCACCTATCGGCCCAGCACTAGTAGTATGTGAATAGCCGATGTTGAAATCAATTAAGCTTCCTGGTGACATCCGATGTGAAAGTCCGGTGGATAAATTGGCTGAAAAGACATCCTTAGTGATTGTATCTATGTCTTCAACTCTTCCGGAAAAAAAAGAAAATTCAACAGTTCCTCCTTTAATCACCAAATTGTCTCTTCCTAAGGCCAACCCCAGATAAGTCCTGGTATTTCCCCATTCTTTAAAAAAGTACTTTGCTGAAAGGTTTGCACTGAACATCAACCCTCCACTACCTTCACCTCTCCCACCTCCAGGAAATGAGATGACATCCTGCTGTTTGGGCAGGATCAGAAATTCTAATGCTGCACCGATTAGTACTTTTCGGGAAATGAAATAATGAGTACCTAATCCATAGAAAGCACGTTTGGTTGTGAAATCTGCGAGGGTTAAAGAATCCACTCTATTGGTCTTATTGTAAGAAGCGATGAACCGCTGGCCATAGGTAATGTTGAGTGTCCACCGACCCTTGTAACACTTCCAAAGAGAATCAAGCTCCATTTTCGCTCGCTCCACAGATGCCATTGCCTTTCTTGCTTCTAAAAATGGTTCCGGTTGCTTGGTGGATTGACTAAAAAGGGAATATGATGCAACTATGAGTACTGTTATTATTATAAATTTCATTTTGATGATTCCTTTCTTGACCAGATTTGCACGCATGACGTTACCATATCTGTCCGGATGTTACTTTCAGATTCGTTATAGTCTATCAATTCAACTATTTGCTCAGCCATATAATCCATATTATATACCGATCCGCGGGTACCAACCGCCATAGAAGCTGCAACATATTTAGCGGCATCATCAACTGTAATGCCCAGATTGCCATCATCCCCGTAACTGAAACCGCAAGTTGACATTAAATGAAATCAGATAAAATCAACAAAAGAAAATAAATGAGAAAGGGCTAATTTTTTTGTGGTGATGCGCTTTCTTATACTGCTTAATGATTTTGCCGTGGTTCCCAGCACATTGGCAATGAAACTTTTACTTTTAATTCATCTTAGTTTTTCATTGAAATTGAAGCATTAGCGTAAATTTAGTTACTTCTTTTCCTCTCTTTTATAGCAGCCTTCATTTCGTCCCGTATTTCTTTTTTCAAATCCTCATATATTTTGTATTGCTCTTTAGTCAATACTTTTTTCATCTCTTTATCCTTTTCGCCTCTCATTTTTTTAAGCTTTCGCATGGTACTGAAGGACCTTCCTGCCTGCATGATATCTTCCATTTCATTGATGTATTTAAGATTTAAAGCATACATTGCTTCTTCCTGTGCAGCATCGAGATTTAGCTTTTCCTTTTGCTTCTCAGTAATTAATTCAGCTTTTTCATTCGGCGTCTTGTCTGATAGGCTTTCTTCCTGCGCAGATACCGTTGTACACATTACGAATAAGAAAGCTAATAAGCATGTGGTTTTTATCATCATTCCAGTATTTATATTCATTTTATTCAAGTTTTAATTTTTGATTTAGATGGCTGTGCACAGCAATGGTTTAATTTGATAAAAAATTTTTTATAAACAGATATTTTTCACTAAGCATTGAATCATTTATTATATACACCTATAGAAATCCTAACACTGAAAAAATGGGTCATGAGCCAGGCAATTTAAGTACTGAAACTTTTGGAGGCCACACCATCCACGCTCCTTTCCTCCCACCATTGCTTCCCGCCGGCCAAGCCATCATACCCGCAATCCCATTTCGGTCTTGGCCCGACTCCACATGGCATAATCATGGCCACCAATTGGTTTTTTAGAATGATATAGATTAATTGTCCAGTTTAACTCGATGGTTGTCACTGAAAGGATAGGCTGAAACTGTATAATCATTTTACATGCTATATTTTGTTTCACAAAGCACACAAAGACAGCAATATGAGCATTTTTTGAAAATAATGTTCAGGGAACAATGAAGCCATGTAAAATAGCACTACCTTCGATCAATTTTTAAGTGAATCATAACCGGGGAGTATGAGTGTACAATTATTAATTATTGCTGGTTTAGTTTTAGTGGGTTTTTTCCTATTTTTATATTTTATTCCCATAGGCCTTTGGATCACTGCAATATTTTCCGGGGTTCAGGTCAACTTGATAGAACTTATCTTCATGCGCTTTAGAAAAGTACCGCCCCCATTGATCGTGAGGTCACTGATATTGGCCACAAAGGCAGGGATTAAAGATATAAACACCCAGCAGTTAGAGACACATTTTTTAGCTAAAGGCAACCTTATAAATGTTATCAAAGCACTTATCGTAGCTGATAAGGCTAACCTGTCCATGTCCTTTAAACAGGCAACAGCTATAGATTTGGCTGGCAGGGATGTTTTAGAAGCCGTGCAAATCTCTGTAACACCATATATGATCATAGTACCGGCCATCACAGGTGTCACATCCGATGGCATCCAGATGATTGCCGAAGCAAGGGTGACCGTAAGGACCAATATCCAGCAGTTAGTTGGTGGTGCCGGCGAAGAGACTATAATGGCACGTGTCGGACAGGGGATTATTTCCAGGATGGGTGAAGCTAAAAATTATAAAATAGTACTCGAGAAACCTGAAGAAATATCCAGGCGTGTGCTGGCAACAGGTCTTGATGCCGGTACGGCATACGAGATACTGTCCATAGATATTGCAGATATCAATATTGGTAAAAATATAGGCGCAAAACTCCAAATAGATCAGGCTGCAGCAGACCTTGAAATAGCCAATGCTAAAGCCGAAGAACGAAGGGCCATGGCTGTTGCACTAGAACAGGAAATGCTGGCAGATATTCAAAAGGCAAGGGCTGCTGTTATAGAAGCAGAAGCCGAGATACCAGCTGCTTTATCTGAAGCGTACCGAAAGGGTCAGCTCATTAGGGGCATGAATTAACATTATTATATTATTTTACTGTTTCATTCCTGCCATATATATAATTGAGAAAGTTAAATACCGAACTGCAACCTCCTAAAGCCTGCTTTTAACCTGAATTATGCAATAGGAATCGTGATGAAGGCATAAAACGCAAAGAAAG
>CAYSCZ010000111.1:0-3754 GCA_964429655.1 uncultured Roseivirgaceae bacterium | reverse complement strand
TTAGGTTGCAGGGCATATTGGATAATTCACAATATTTTCAAATTAAGAGAAGATCAATAGATGCCAGACAAAAACAAATAAAAGTAAACTTAAGTGTTCAGCTTAGTGATACCCCTCCTGAAATAAAGTATTTTGAATATCATGTGAAAGAACATGATGTTTCAAAAGCACCTCATGTTATAATTGTTGGATCAGGTCCTGCAGGTATGTTTGCAGCTATAAAAGCTATTGAAGGTGGACTAAAACCCATCATACTGGAACGGGGAAAAGATGTCAGGGCCAGAAGGAGGGATCTGGCCGATATTAACAAGAAGCATATTGTTAACCCAGATAGTAATTATTGCTTTGGTGAAGGTGGGGCAGGTACTTATTCAGATGGTAAGTTGTACACCCGCTCGACCAAAAGAGGTAGCGTTCGTCGTGTTTATGAAATACTTGTTGCCCATGGTGCCAATCCGGATATTCTTTTTGAAGCGCATCCCCATATTGGTACCAATAAACTACCTCAGTTAGTGACGGCCATGAGGGAAACTATTCTGCAAGCTGGCGGTGAAGTTCATTTCAACACTAAAGTGACAGATTTTTTTACTGAGCAAGGGGAAATGAAAGGGGTGAAATGTGGAGCAGATGAATTCAAAGGGATTGCTGTACTTCTTGCCACGGGGCACTCTGCGCGGGATATTTTTGAACTATGCATAACTCGCAAAGTAACCATTGAAGCCAAACCATTTGCTTTGGGGGTGCGGGTAGAGCATCCGCAAACGATCATAGACGAAATTCAATACAAAAAAAGAGATAGAGGACAGTATTTACCGGCCTCGGCTTATTCATTGGTTTCCCGGACAACCATTAAAAACAGTGAACGTGGGGTATTTTCTTTTTGTATGTGCCCCGGTGGATTTATTGTGCCAGCCGCAACTGCTCCCGGTGAGGTGGTG
This sequence comes from uncultured Roseivirgaceae bacterium, assembly GCA_964429655.1. Classification (GTDB taxonomy): domain Bacteria; phylum Bacteroidota; class Bacteroidia; order Cytophagales; family Cyclobacteriaceae; genus CAYSCZ01. The sequence continues at coordinate 2,816 of CAYSCZ010000111.1, read as the reverse complement.
GTTAACGGTATGAGTCCTTCACGACGAGATGGTAAATATGCTAACTCGGGTATTGTAGCGGCTGTAGCATTGGAAGACATCCCTCAATACAATCAATTCAAAGAATTGGCAGCCCTTCGGTTCCAGGCAGATGTAGAAAAAGAAGCATGGAAATTAGGTGGTGAAGCGCAGGTTGCTCCTGCCCAGCGGTTGGTGGATTTTGTGGAAGGGAAAGTATCCGCCAGAGTGGCGGAAACTTCCTACCAACCAGGATTGAATGCTGTGGATATGATGGAGGTACTACCTAATTTTATTGGCAAACGATTAAGGCAGGGATTCCAACACTTTGGCAGAAAGATGAAAGGCTTTTTAACCAATGAAGCTCAAATTGTGGGAGTAGAAAGCCGGACTTCTTCCCCGGTGAGGATTCCCAGATGTAAAGAAACACTTGAACATGTCCATGTAAAACGTCTCTTCCCCTGTGGAGAAGGGGCAGGTTATGCTGGTGGCATTGTAAGCGCTGCGGTGGACGGCCAGCGGTGTATGGATCGGATTATTGAGATGTATGGTTAATTGTGAAAAGAGGTTTGGAGTATTATCTACTCTGCTTGATTGGCATAGACAGTGTCTTTATCAATAAAACCTGAAAGTTTTTTTAATTTAATATCCGGGATAAAAAGTATGTCCCAGAATTCTTCTTTTTTTGCTGGTTGAAGCCTGCCATTTTGCAAAACCATTGCCTGGTAACTATGCCTTTTGAAGAAATCAATCGTATCTATTCTGTTTTGTTCCCGGGTCTCTACCAGTAATAATGGATTAAATCTTTTAATTAATCCCTCCAGTTCTGGTAATACCACCGTTTCATAACCTTCAACATCAATCTTTATAAAATCCAATCGGTCAAGATCATTAAAAAGTTCACTGCCCTTTTTCATTTCCGCCTCAAATACATCATCATCTTCATTTAGGTGGTTTTGGTCAACGGAGAAAGAGCCACTGGCAATAAAACCTTTTTGTTTCTTAGTGTTATTGACAAGTTTTATTGATTTATTTTCTGAACCCAAAGCAATTGGGTATATCTCAACATTATTAAGATTTTTTGCATTTGATCTTAAAACGGCAAGTACTGGTTTAACCGGCTCTACTGCATGAACTTTTCCGCTTTTGCCCACAAGCTTGGATAAGATGACAGTAATATACCCAAGATTCGCACCGATGTCTATACAAACATCCCCTTTGCTGATGATATTCTTTAAAAAGTATGGATATTCATATAGTCTATTGTTTCTTAACAAACCCAAATCAAAGGAAACAAGGTATAATTTGCTCAGAACTTTTAAGTAAGATTCGAATGGTAGAAGTTGAAAAAGTACCCGCCTAATCAAGTTTCCTTTTCTTCTCATCATTAAATTTCTTCTAATAACTGAATAATTTATTCAAGGCGCAATTTGGACATTTTTTTGAAATTATTTAATTCAACCTGAATTATGCAATAGAAAATCTATTCCAGACATAAAACACTTTGAAATAGTCACTTACCGTCAACTTATTGAATCACCATAGCGGTGCTATGCCTCATCAACATAAGTACCTCTTCCTTTGCGTTTTATGCCTTCATCACGATTCCTATTACATAATTCAGGTTCAATGGCAAAGCCCTGTATAACGGATTGATGTAAAAGTCCTGTAATCATTAATCGGTAGCAGAAATTACATTAACCTTGGTGAGATTATAAGAAATTAGTTTCCATTTTTTTTCGGCCATCTCTGCATGGTAAATGTTTCCATTTGTGGTGCCAAAAATCAAATCATTACCTGTTTTAATAAATGCCTGTCTTAGCGCGATATCAAAAGTGTTGGATTGGGGTAAACCAGTTCCAAACACCTCCCAGGTTTCCCCCAAATCTGGGGTGTGATAAACATTTAACTTTAAATCTGGTGCTACACGTTTATCGTCACTTTCCACCGGCATAACCCATGCGTTATTAGGATTATCATCATCAATAGCCATCGCAAAGCCATAATAAGGTATACCCTTATGATTAGAGACATCAATCCATGACTCTGCAGAGTTGCTAGAATAAAATACTCCACAGTGATTTTGTTGCCATAGAATATTTGTATTGGCCTTGGGCATTAATAAAATATGCGGATCATGGCCTACCTCAACATTTGGATTGGGTAAGTAAGCTGCAATCAGGCCATTATTTTTAGCGCTCCAGTTTTTTCCGCCATCAATTGTTTTGAAAATCCCGGCACAACTGACAGCTATGTAAATGATATTATTATCCGATGGGTCAACTACGATAGAATGGATGAAAGGGTAATCGCTTCCAGCTCCAAACCATTGCCCTTCAATCATTTTGGTGGGGTGGTTCCATAATGATTCAACCAAAGAAAAATTTTTCCCATTATTTTCACTGATAAATAGCGCTCCAGGATCGGTGCCTAACCATAATCGATCTGGTTTATCGGCACCTCCTTGAGCCATGCACCATAATTGCCTGACCTTCCCAGGTTGACCGGTAGGCATGGTGTAGCCTTTTAGGGTGGGGATTTTTGCATTGCTCCAACTTTTGCCCTGATCATCGGAGTAATGCAATTTTTGCCCCCAGTGTTTATGGGATACGCCAACCCACCATCTGTCATTTCTGTGATCAACATAAACCAGGGTAACCGGAAATCCGAGGAAGTAACTGTTAGTAAATTTCCAATCCTTATAAATTTTGGTTAGGACGATGAGTCCTTTTGCTGTTCCAACCAAAACATATTTGACATTATTCAAAGCTCCCACAAGAATCCACCATTAATCATTTCTTACGAATAATATTTTATTA
>CAYSCZ010000110.1:0-3986 GCA_964429655.1 uncultured Roseivirgaceae bacterium | reverse complement strand
TTAGGCTTGATCCTGGCTTTCAGAAACTAATGGAAAAATGGCAGTCTGGCGGGTAAAGCCTCAAGGAATTCTACATTTGAAATATTATACCTTCTTAATACTATTCTTCAGTAATTTAACTGATACTAAATCCAGGTAAAAACTATCATAGAATCCGGATTTTGTTTATCAAGCCTAAAACTCATTAGATCTAAATTTAATGTACTAAAGGATAAAAATTTTATAGCAGAAAACTAATAAATGAATTATGAATCTAAGTTTTGAAAACCCCCATGATACCGTTTTGCCATTAAAAGCTTTAGCTCTAGCCAGCAACGTTAAGAATTCGTGGCCAAACAATACCTATTTCGATCATAGTAGTTTAAGTGTAGACTCAAATGTGGCATTGAAAAGTGAAGGTCAAAAACATTTGAAATCTGACGAAACGAAAATGAAAAATAAATTTGTACAAAGTATGTTTTTCAAGACAAGACTTACCCTGAGTATTTTACTTGTAATTATTTGCTTTAATGGAGCCTTAGCTCAAATTGATAATCTTCATGAAATATCTTTAGAGGAGGGTCAAAAAATACTATTGGTAGGTGGTCCTGCAACAATTAGTTCGGTTAAACCAGCTTTCGAAGATTTATTGCAAAATTCTGACTTCCCTGATGTAACTGTCAATACGTGGGAAACCTATGGTTTTGTAGAAGATTATTATATCGATAGGGAAACTCCTCAAGATACAAACGAAGCCATGGACGCTGTTTTAGATGCAGACCTAGTGGTGTATTTCCCAGGAGCTTATGCTACTTTATTTGCGGAGCAGCTATTTGAAAATTTATATTGCTTTCATAAGCTAACAAAAGGTACAGATACAAAAGTAATAACGGTAGCCCTATGGCAGAAAAAAGTTATAAGCAATTCCTTTCCATCAGGATTAACCAATATTGTAGGTCCTATGTCTTCAGTGAGTCTATCCCAAGATTATCATTATCGATTTCCCAAAGAGCATGCTTACAGGGCTGCAAAAGCATTTAATTTTAATGTGGTTCCAGCAGGAAGTGTAATGAAAAAGGTGGTTGACTCCCTGGATTTCGAATATGCCGAGATAATAGGAGGTAATGATAATAAAAATGAGGTGGCTGTTCTCGTATCCCTTTCCTTACTTCATTACCTGAGTCAAGGAAATATAAGTATATCCAATTTACCAGACGGTTTTGACTCAGACTTGAATTCTTTCATTAAAGAAGAGCTTTTAAATGCTGCAGACCATGAACAAAACATAAAACAGCCAACCTTAAGAGAAAGTGGTGCGATGAGTTACATTCTTCCATTTGGTTATAATAAAAGCAATTTAAAGGCAATTGACTTTGGTAATAGTACTTCAAATGGCATATTTAATTCTAGAGCCAAGGAAATGTTGAAGGTTGATTTTACTCTCAATTACACCCATAAAGGGGGTGATAATGTGAAAGATAAAATGGAAGGTAACTTAAATGAAAATAATGTTTATGACGTAATCATGGCCTCCCAATATCCTAGCCAGAGTCTTAAATGGTATTTTGCTAAAAGTCAAACAAACTATGGCCAGGATAGTGCTTATCATATTGGGGTAGCGAAAAATTTAAAAAATGAATTAGATGTTTTCAACAACCTAAATGTTTTGGCTTTTAAAGAAGTGAATATAGCTTTCAATAATTCGTACTTCCGGGCAATTCCAATGTCTTATATAATGGCAAGAGCTTGGGAGGAAGCACCAGATGCATTACCTAACCCTCCGGCTAATCTTAAAAAGAAAATACCACTGGTTGGGGGACATTATAGTCTTTTCATGCAATCTGCCGCAGCCGCAGCCACCTATTCTATTATAACAGGAAAACACGCTTTACCCGCTTATGAGCAAACTAACCTGATGAATGCACAAGCATTGAATAATTGGTTTAAAAAAGCACAAAATGCATATGCAATCAATTTGGGATCGGAGGTAATTCTACAATTGAGTTTGCAAACGTTGGATATAAATTCAGAACTAGAAGAATTACCAGAAGAAGATGAACCAACACCCGAGTCTCCTATACAATCAGGTGGAGAATATGAGGCTGAAGATGCAAATCTGATAGGCGGACTAGAAGTATCTTTTTGTGAAGGTTTCTCGGGCGGTGCTGCTGTAAAGAAAAGCAATTCTGGTGTAGATAAGGGAATCATGTTTGATAATATCTCCGTAGAGCAAGATGGTCTTTATGCTATTACCTTTACTTACCTTTCGGAAAATGACTACACCTTAAAGGTTGATGTAAATGATTCTGCTGTTTTGAATGAAAGTGTAACCAAGACCGGTGAATTTTGCTTTAAAGGGGGAGAAGTTGACACGGTGACCTTCCAGGTCGAATTGAATGAAGGTATGAACAGTTTATTTATCTATGATTCCCCCATTATAGATAAAATCCGTGTAACGAAAGAAGATACGGTGCTACCAGAAAACGATATTCCTATACAATCAGGTGGAGAATATGAGGCTGAAGATGCAAATCTGATAGGCGGACTAGAAGTATCTTTTTGTGAAGGTTTCTCGGGCGGTGCTGCTGTAAAGAAAAGCAATTCTGGTGTAGATAAGGGAATCATGTTTGATAATATCTCCGTAGAGCAAGATGGTCTTTATGCTATTACCTTTACTTACCTTTCGGAAAATGACTACACCTTAAAGGTTGATGTAAATGATTCTGCTGTTTTGAATGAAAGTGTAACCAAGACCGGTGAATTTTGCTTTAAAGGGGGAGAAGTTGACACGGTGACCTTCCAGGTCGAATTGAATGAAGGTATGAACAGTTTATTTATCTATGATTCCCCCATTATAGATAAAATCCGTGTAACGAAAGAAGATACGGTGCTACCAGAAAACGATATTCCTATACAATCAGGTGGAGAATATGAGGCTGAAGATGCGCTGATAGATTCAGGTGCAAGTATTGTAGACTGTGATGCAGCGTCCGAAGGCCAAATGGTCAAAGGAATAGATAATGGGATTAGTCAATCACTTACTTTTAATAACATAAATGTAGCCCATAATAGCATATACGAACTGGATATTCAGTATTACTCCGTGGAAGACCGTACTATGACGTACATGATCAATGATTGGACTCCAATCGACCTGGATATCAATAGTACCGGTTTGTGGTGTTACCAGGGAGGAAGTCCTGGCAATGTAGTTACGTGGATTAGGTTGAATGCAGGTGCGAACACTATAAAATTCTATGATTCGCCACTCATTGATAAAATCAGAGTATCAAAAATTGAAGGTGGACTTTATGAGGCAGAAGATGCATGGCTAACAGGAACTGCAGAAAGTATGGTGTGTTCAACTTCCTCAAACGGTCAAATGGTTAAAAATATCACTAATGGAGAAAATAATTCAGTTGAGTTCTATGGCGTCTTGGTTCCTGAAAGTGATAATTATATCCTTACGATAAGCTATATGTCTCCTAGTGATGCAGGTATCAATATTGAGATAAATAACCAGTTGTTGTTAAAGAAAAATGTAACCTCTACTGGTTCATTATGTGTTGAAGGAACCAATATGGGAACACATTCAACTGTTATTCCACTAAATGCCGGTTATAACAAGATCAAGATATATGATTCACCTGTTTTAGATAAAATAGAAATCAAATCATCTCCTAGTGATGCAAGGATTGCAACTATTGAGAATACAACTGAAAAGCTTGAGTCAACAAGTGAAGATATTTTTCAGGTATTCCCTTCAACTATTGAAGTTGGTCAGCCGCTTACTATAGTTTTGAATGATAGCTTAGTTGAATCAGGTGCATATGCTCAGGTGATCCATTCTACAGGAAAAGTGATGACCTCCTCCACTATCAAGATTGGGGAAAATCGTTGGGAATTACCAACAACAAACCTTGCTAGAGGTATGCATTTTTTAAGAGTCATAAGTCCCGAGAGAGAATATTTAAGAAGATTCATTGTGAAATAATATTTATTCAATG
>CAYSCZ010000109.1:0-4924 GCA_964429655.1 uncultured Roseivirgaceae bacterium | reverse complement strand
TTTTTTGGGCTTTAACCCTTCATGACAAAATTCCAATGACAAATCTGGGATAAATAGCTCAACAAACTGATAAAGGATAAAAATGTCATCCACTGATTACCAATATCCATGATTATGGTCAAAAACGGATATAATTCCATATAAAATGCCCATAATGATGTTTTACCATTTATTAGAAGCTGCGACAGCATAATAGAACCAGATATCATTAAAGCTGGTATGATCAATAATATGGAAAAATCGTATTTAATCTGAAATATGCAATAGAAAATCTATTCCAGACATAAAACACTTTGAAATAGGCACTTACCGTCAACTTGTTGAATCAACATAGCGGTGCTATGCCTCATCAACATAAGTACCTCTTTCTTTGCGTTTTATGCCTTCATCACGATTCCTATTGCATATTTCAGGTTTAAGGTTAGTTGATCCCAAAGGTGTCTTAAGTTTCATCATTTTCTGTATGGAATTGGGACTCATCAGATTAAAAAAATCACCATAGAGGTACAACACCATGCTTGTTGTCCATAAAAAGGCCAGTTTTATTCTTAGATTAACCTCAAAGCTTATCAAAGTACTCATGATCAAATTTTTTACTTTTTAAATTTTAATGATTCATCACAATTTTCTGTCTTGCGGCTATAAACCAAACATGAAACTTTCCACCCTTCACTGGTTTTTATCATATGGAAAGCGTCGATTCCACAATGGTGAAATGATCCATCTATATGAAATTCATAAGGAACCCATGCTGTAGCTATATTGTCAGCAATCAATACTTGCGGTTTACCCATCCTTTCTTTAAGATCACTTTTAGCTTTAGAAATATTTTCAATGAAATCGCGGGTAGAAAAATTTGAAATATTTATGGCGCCTTCTTTTTCTTCCACCACCCTATTCTGTCCATCCTCCATAAATACCGACTTAATCACAATTGTATCTTTGTTGCCAATACCATCAAATAGTTTTTGGATGACAGCTATCACTGCTCTTTCTTCTGACTTTTGGGCTATGCATGCGCCGTTAGTGAAAAGAATGATAAAGAGTAGCAAAAGATATTTCATGGTTTTATGGGTATTCGGACTTGTGAAGGGTATTTTTTAGAGTGATGAATATGATTGGTAGCTACGGATGCTTTAGTTTCATCAAAATTATTTCCTCCCGTATTCATATTTCTGGCGAATCGTGGAAAATTACTGCTGGATACTTCAATCCTTATTTGGTGGCCTTCGTCAAAATAGTTGCTTGTGGATAATGGCGTAAACTTTAAAGGATAGACTTCACCATCATTCATAAATACTTCTTTATCATATCCTTTCCTGTACCTTGCCCTTTGGATGGTTTCATGCAAATTAAAGGCTTTGCCATCAGGATATACATCGATGAGTTTTACTGTAAAATCCGTATCCTTAGCATCAGAGGACACATACAATTCAACTTCAATAAACCCGCTTACCTCTACGCCTTTCTCCAGGGGTTCTGTGCTATAAACCAATACATCGTTCCTTTTTTCAATTTCCCTTTGGTCAAAAGCTCCGCCCTGAATAGCATTACCTGTGCAACAGACATTACCACCGTAAGAAGGGACCGGGTTCATCGGATCGTAAACGAAACGATCTTTAACATCGCTAATCTTTGACTTCTTCCTGACCAATGCACCATCACCACTAAGGCTGTTGGCATTGCCATCACTGCTTAGGTAATATGTATTCATTTTTGTTTCTTCTGGTGGCCAGGTTTCAGCTGCTTGCCATTTATTTAATCCCATGGTATAATACTGTATTCTTGGCAAACGCTCTAAAAAGCTTTTATTCCCATCTTTAAGCCAATGGTCAAACCACCCATAAATCTGTTCATCATAATCAAGTCTGGCATCCCCAACATTCATTGCTCCTACAATAGTGCTTTCAGTAGCCCGAGTGTAAGCGCAATGTAAAGTTGGTGCTATGATAAGGTACTGATGATCTGCAATAGATTCATCTTCGATATTATTTCTCAAATGATTAAAAAATGCCAGGTTCGGACTTACGGAAACATCATACCATGATACAAACCAGAACCCCGGTACGCCAAAGCTCATATCATCGTGGTATAAACCGCCTTCATACCAGGAAGGGTCATTAGGCTTGCGGGCAATCATCCTGGAAAAAATCTCATCTTTTCCATTCATATTTTTCAACATATCCTGGAGTGGCAAGTGATTAAAAGCCTCTGCCATATCCACCCGGGGATTATCGGGTGCCAAATCATAAAACCTGGAGATCCTGATCAGATCTTCCTGGGAGGCTTCTTTTGGTATCCTGGGTTTAAAGCGGTCATGCTCTACATAATACAGCCATGAACCGAAGAGCATCTGATGTGCCCCACCCCTGTACCAGTTACCTTGTTCTACATAGTCCCCTACTTTTCCTACCCCTGCACCAAAACCCTGTGCAACCAGGGCGGCATGCGCCGGATGGTCTAAAGCTGCTACAGCCATCTGCCACTCTGCTGTAGAAGAACATCCTAATGTGCCGATCTTTCCATTAGACCAATCCTGATCTTTCATCCAGGTAAAGGCATCATAACCATCAGTTAATGGCACCCCTAAAATATCCCATTGCCCTTCTGAAAAATAACGGCCTCTTTCATTTTGAATCACATAAGCATAACCGTTTTTCACGGCTTCCATCGCTTTGTTCAGATAGCGGTCCCCTTTGAATTCACCATCTTGCCAATGATTGAAATTATAGGGTGTGCGCACAAAAATTATGGGTACTTTTTCATCTGTTTTAGGTCGATAGATATCTGTGGCTAGTCTCACGCCATCCCGCATTGGCATCATAACCTTTAGGTCAACAACAGCAATTTGCTTCAGTGCTGCCAGTAATTCTTCTCCGGATTGGGCACGAGATAAATTAAAAATAATTATTGAGATGAGAATAAGTGAAAGTCTGATCATAACAAAAGCTTTTTTCTGTTACAATATAATGACTTTCACCTATTTAAGGCCTAATTGTATTGATCAACAATGATTGGAGTGTAATAAATGCCGCAACCAACAATTAATTTGTTTTGCCAGTCTTTTCTTTACTGGTTGGCTCTTCTTCCGGCGGTTCATCAAGGATATTACCAAACTCATCGACATAAGCAATCATGTCTTCAAGTTTACCGGAAGTCTCCTGTTTTTTCTTATCTATCTTTTTCTGGATCTTTTCTACCCGTTTCTTCCTTTTTTCTTCTGCTTTTTTCTTTTTAATAAAACTATTTTGAGATCTCGCCATATATTACTTTTATCGTTCTACAAGTGTTATTGCTTTTCCTGTTTTCCCTGCCCTGCCGGTCCTCCCTATTCGATGGATGTAATCGTTATAATTTTGAGGCACCTCATCATTGATCACCATAGATATATCGGTAACGTCTATTCCCCTGGCTACCACATCAGTTGCTACCAAAACGTTTACCACGCCTTTTTTGAATTTATTAAGTGCCGCCTCTCTGGCTTTCTGTGTTTTATCTCCATGGATCAGGTCTGATTTAATATTAGCTTGTCTCAGTGACTTATGTACCTGGTCGACTCTTCTTTTGGTTTCACAAAACAGCAATATTTTTTTTCCCTCCTGCACGGAGATCAGGTCCTGCAACACCTCCATTTTGTTCTTATCCCTGGTGATGTTGATCACCTCTTGTTCTATGGCATGAGTATTTTGTGTGCCAATGCCGGCAGTAACTTCCAGGGGGTGGTTGGTCATTTCATCGACTAGTCTTCGTTGAGAGCGCTCCATGGTAGCGGAAAACAACAAGGTCTGTTCTTTACTGACCATTTCTTTATTAATAGCCTTGATATCCTCACTAAAGCCCATATCCAGCATACGGTCAAACTCATCTAATACTAGGGTGCTAAAGGCACTGAAAGTAATGAACCCCCTATTGGCCATATCCATCAACCTGCCGGGTGTTCCAATGATGATGTGGTTTGTTTTTCTAAGCATCTTTATGGATGCGCTAACTGATGTGCCTCCAATGAGTGTGGTTGCAAACAGTTTACAACCTTTACTTAATTTCCTGAATTCATCAAATATCTGGGTGGCCAACTCTCGGGTAGGCGCTATGATTAGACTGCTTTGGTTCCGTGGGTTTTCAATTAATTGGTTGATTATCGGGATCAAAAAAGCCGCTGTTTTCCCGGTACCTGTACCCGCAATTCCTACAACATCCTGTCTTTTTAGAGAAAATGGAATTGATTTGTCCTGGATTTCGGTAGGCATCACATAGCCGCAGGATGAGATATTGTTAAGCAGTTGGTCCTTAAGGTTGAAATCCCTAAAGGTGTGCGTATGATCATAAGGTTCCTCCAACTGAACTTTCAGTTCTTTTATGTACTTATGTATATCCATTTTGCCATGTGCTGAAGGTTTTTTATGAGAATGCCTTCTTCTATGAACAGGTTTAGCTTGTTTGAATTTTCTTGTTTTATACATTTATTTTTTATTAAAATCATAGTGTTACTCAGCCCTCAGGTCTGGATTAAACATATGGTAGGTGTTAATAAAAAAATTATCAACTACCATCTACTGTTTTTCCTTGAACAGTACTTAGATGGCCTCTTACTTCGCCGGGAATACTGATCGGGATACTAAAGGATGAATCAAAACTCTCATCCAAGAGAGGGAATGTTACTATTTTTTTGATTCCTTAGCCTGAATGAAGTTGCAAAGTTAGTTAATTAAATCTCATTAACCAAAGCCCTTCATCTGTTTATAATTAACAGCCATCGGTCAATAATTATACTTTTGCCATTTACAGCATTCAATAAAGTTTTCAGTTGCTTTTGCTTTAACCCAGAATTGTCATTAGACTTTCTATTATAATAAACGTCATATATTATTGCGTTAATATTAATTATGTGTATTTTGCATTAACCAAAAGAATTAAAAATGCAAAA
>CAYSCZ010000108.1:0-5323 GCA_964429655.1 uncultured Roseivirgaceae bacterium | reverse complement strand
TCAGGCACTTAGGTCGAGGAGGCATAGCATCACTATGGTGACGAGCCAATAACATTTTAAGTGTCTGATTTGAAGTGATTTAACCATGTAATAGAAAGTCTAATGACAATTATGGGTTTAAGGTCACCACACATAGAGGAAGATTGATAAAAAGTGCATGGTGGTACCCACCAACACAAAGATGTGAAATATGGCGTGATTAAAAGCCAATCTCCTATTGAGATATATCAAAGCACCGACCGTATAACTAACCCCGCCAATTAAAAGAAGCAACAGGCCGCCAGGTGCCAGGTTCTCGATTAGTGGCTTAACAGCTATCACTGCCACCCATCCCAGCATCACATAGCTTATGGTCGATAACTTATCATACCGGCCTGCATAAAAGAGCTTTAAGATCACTCCGGCAACAGCTAACCCCCATGTAATACCAAACATGACCCACCCAAAAGGACCATTTAAGGTGACCAGGCAATAAGGGGTGTAAGTGCCTGCAATGAGCACATAAATTGCAGCATGATCAAATACATTAAGCCTTTTACGTACCCTAGGTTTATGACTGGCATGATATAATGTAGACGCCAGGTAAAGTACTACCATGCTGGTACCGAATATAGCAAAACTTACGATATGCCAGGCATTGCCTTTCAAAGATGCAAATGTCACCAACAGGGCGGTTGCAGCGATGCTTAATACCAATCCAATAAAGTGACTGATAATGTTTAATCTTTCTTCATCTCTGGGATAGTACCGAATAGGATATTGATTGGTCATAGCTAATCATTTGATTCCCTTCCATTTGTGCCCATGTTGGGCTTCAAAGTGCTGTGCGAACCAGTCCGGTTCTTCCAAAGCTTTATCATAGATATATCCTACAATCATTTTTAATTGTGAATCTGATAAAAGTATCGTCGGCATTACCCCAAACCTCTTAACAGGTCCACGCATGAGGGCTTTATCCTCTGACGGTTCTTTTACAAAGTTGATCATGGCATTAATAAAAGCTTCCTTTTCCGGATATGCGGATTTATACCTGTATTTGACGGCTACCAAAGGTGGGGCCAATATTTCATCATGGGATACGGATTGCGGATTGTGGCATACATAGCATGACATCATAGGCGCTTTAGTCACCTCAGCATCTGCCAGGACCTCTTTATTTGATTGTCCAAATGAGTGTTGGACAGCCACTATTAGAAAAAGCGGAATTATGAATAGAATATTTTTAGGCATAGCTTATTGATTACTATGAGCGATATTAAGATAGACTTAAATTCCAAAATATGATAAATGACGTTTGAGACTATGAATTTATGCACTTCAATCCATCTTTCTTTAAGGGGAGCTCAGTTCTAACTTATGTTTAATATTCTCTAACAGTTTATCCTTGAGGGTTCAACCTGAAATATGCAATAGAAAATCTATTCCAGACATAAAACACTGTGAAATAGGCACTTACCGTCAACTTGTTGAATCACCATAGCGGTGCTATGCCTCATCAACATAAGTACCTCTTTCGTTGCGTTTTATGCCTTCATCACGATTCCTATTGCATAATTCAGGTTCAAGCAATCTGTGAGCAAACAATAACCAGGCTCAAGGGGTCTGGCTTTAGTCATGAGAAAAGTATTATGAAAATGAACTTGGTTTTATATCATACTGGATAGTTCTGCTGGTCTTGCATACTCGGGATCATTTAGCAATTCATGATCATTTAGTGTCAATAAGAAAGCTTTAAGGTCTTCTTTTTCCTGTTCTGTCAGGTGTACACCACCGTCATGGGCTTGCTTCATCAATGGATGGACGTAAGGAGAATTTACCAATCCATCTGAGTAAAAGTCAATAACATCTTCCAATGATTCGAACCGGCCGTCATGTATATATGGTGCTGTTAATTCAATGTTGATCAATGAAGGCCATCTCATGTAAGATATTTAAATCGTCCTACATAATATAAAATGATTATTTATCTTTCATGTTAATCTTTTGCCATGAATAACCAATCCATATTTTCTTCTATAATCCTTTCCTTGGGGCTGGCGTTAGCAGGTTATTTTATTGGTTCCAATTATTCAAAAGCCCGGTTAATCGACCGTACGGTAACCGTAAAAGGGCTCTCAGAACAAGAAGTAAAAGCTGACCTGGCTATTTGGCCAATAACCTTTGTAATAGCCACCAATGATCTTAGTGAAATGGAGCAACAACTAAAGGCTCAGGGTAAGACAATAATTGCATTTTTAAAGGGCCATGGATTAAATGCCGATGAGATTTCTCCGGGCGTACCCAATATTAATGACACACAGGCCAATAATTATGGCGGTAACAACTATGTTGCCTATCGATACAAGGGAAGGGGTAAGATCACTGTGCAAACCACCCAGATTGAAGTTTTGAACAGGTTGATGGAAAATATATCAGACTTATTGCATGAAGGTATTGTTATAGAACAGGATGAATACCGAAATCGGGTGGATTATACCTTCACAGGGTTAAATGATATTAAACCCGGTATGATAAGGGAGGCCACCATCAAGGCAAGAGAAGCCGCCCAACAATTTGCAAAAGATGCCGGGTCAAAAGTTGGAAGGATAAAAAGAGCGAACCAGGGCTACTTTAGTATATTAGACCGCGACACTAACACACCCTACATAAAAAAGATTAGGGTGGTTACAACTGTGGAATATTTATTGGAAAATTAATGCCATGCTGGTCAAACCAATCAAAATAATTTTTTTATCAACGGTTATATGTTTTGACCTGTCTGCCCAGGATTTGAAATATGCAAAAGCGGTTGTCCAAACCCTTGCCTCAAAGGAATTTAAGGGCAGGGGATATGTGGACAAGGGCGATAAAAAGGCGGCTGAATTCATAAGGGATGAATTTAAAAACGCTGGATTGTTACAATTTAACCATTCTTATCATCAGCAATTTGATTTTCCGGTTAACACCTTTCCGGGTAAAATGAATGTCAGGATTGATGGTGTTACAAAAAAACCAGGTGTAGATTACCTGATTGATCCCGGTTCTCCGGGTATTAAAGGGGATTATCCTATTATTCATGTAGAAATTGAGGAATTGCTGAGGGTTAAATCATTTAAAGCGTTTTTTAGTGCTGCGAAAGATCGTTTTATTATGATTCCGGCCTATGAAAAAAATGAATACTCCAAAGATGAACGGCAAATGATTGATGAGGCGATATGGTTCCTCAAGTATAATCCGGATAATCCAGCCGCAGGCACAATCATAGAAACCGCTGATAAACTGACCTGGAGCGGCTCAACTGCCTTGAGCACAAAACCCACGCTAATTTTAAAAGCTGACGCTAACAACCCAGAAACAGAAAGAATAACCCTGAATGTTAAAAATAAATTTGTCAATCAATACAAGTCCGGGAATGTTATTGGATACCTTGAGGGTGATGGACCCGACTCCATCATTGTATTTACCGCCCACTATGACCATTTGGGAATGATGGGTTCAGAAACCATATTTCCAGGGGCTAATGATAATGCCAGTGGTGTCGCCATGTTGTTAACCCTGGCAAAATATTACAATAAGAATAGACTGGCATTTGATATGCTTTTTATTGCTTTCGGAGGGGAAGAGTTGGGTTTAATAGGCTCCAGCTATTTTGTTAAGAATCCGTTGGTCGAATTATCAAAGATTAAGTTTTTACTGAATTTTGATATAGCCGGCACAGGCGATGATGGGATACAAGTTGTCAATGGATCAGTTCATACAAAATATTTCGATATATTAAATGGTGTGAATGAAAGATATGGTCTGCTACCCAGGGTGAAAACCCGCGGAGCGGCCTGCAATAGCGACCATTGCATGTTTCATTTAAAGGGAGTCCCCGGTTTTTTTATTTATACATTAGGAGGTATACAGGCTTATCACGATATATATGATCAACCCGAAACGCTACCTTTAACTGAGTTTGAGGACTATTTCAAATTAATCAAAAGGTTTATTGAGAAGATCTAGACAAATCTAAACCTTCTCTAATCTCTCTTCATCTTCCTCCTCAAGTGCCTTTTTTATTTTATTAAGTTCCTCAAGTTTTTCAGGAAGAACCTCGGGGTACTTAAGGTTCAGTGCTTCCACTCTGGAACTGATGACGTCGGCGACTACTGCCCGCATGAACCATTTGTTATCTGCAGGAACTACATACCATGGTGCCCACTCGGTACTGGTAGCGTTAATCATGTCGTTGAAGGCTTGCTGATATTCATCCCAGTAGGCCCTTTCTTTAAAGTCGCTGGCAGAGAATTTCCAGTTTTTCTCTGACCTTTGTAATCTTTTCAAGAATCGGTTACGCTGCTCTTCTTTCGAGACGTTTAAGAAAAACTTGATCACTTCAATACCGTTCCGGGCAATTTTCTTCTCAAAGTCATTGATGTCTTCATATCTTGAATCCCAGATTTGCCATAGGGGTGCATTCCTTACTTCTACTGGTAACCATTGGTGATCAAGCATTTCAGGATGTACCCTGACCACTAAGACCTCTTCGTAGTAAGATCGGTTGAAGATGGCAATTTTACCTCGTGGAGGTAAATATTTCTCAGGCCTCCATAAAAAATAATGTAAGCGTTCTTCTTCTGAAGGTGCCTTAAAGCTGAATACATCACAACCTTGAGGATTAACGCCCGACATCACATGCTTGATGGTGCCGTCTTTACCGGCTGCATCCATGGCTTGAAATATGATGAGCAGTGAATATTGTTTGCTGGCCCATAGCAACTCCTGGGCTTCTGCCAGATCGGCAATATCTTCTTCCAGTGTCTCTTTGCTATGCTTCTTCCCTTCCAGTTGTTCAACGTAAGCAGAATCATAATCTGATAGTTTAATCTTTTTACTTGGAGGTACGATAAATGGGGTAAGATCAAATCTGTGTTTTTGTGCCATAATCTTTAAAAATAATGTATTTACTTTAAAGAATCAAACATTTATGTCTGACTTTCAGATACATAGCCTTTCTCTGTAACCTTTATTACCGTGATCATTAATAATGATTTTTGTTATATCTATTAGATATTTTTATCCTTTTTATATAAATCATCCAGAGCCCTTGCATTTGGAGAAATTAGCCCAACACACACTGAATTGAAGCTTGGCTTCTGTTTTAGAGGGTAATAGCGCATTTTCCTAATAGAAATTCAGAAAAAGGAGTCATTCACTAAAAATAAACCCAGAATTGTCAATAGACGATATTCCTAATGGCGGCCATTAGAGATTTTGTTTTATAATCCATTGACATTGAGTATATAACCCCCGCCTTGGTTCGTGTCCTCACGAAACAAGAGATAGATGAGAGATAAAAGAA
>CAYSCZ010000107.1:0-5561 GCA_964429655.1 uncultured Roseivirgaceae bacterium | reverse complement strand
TTTCAAAGTGTTTTATGTCTGGAATAGATTTTCTATTGCATATTTCAGGTTTAAGTTTGAAATTTTTTACGACACGCATCCCGCTGCCATATCCAACTCTTGATGCATGGCAAACTAAGCTGTTAGATAAGTCTGAACAAAAATTAATATGACTGGTTGTATTCATTTTGTAAATGGAATAATCATCATGTCTTTGTAAATATTGATTTAAACTATGGAAACAAACAAACGACCATATACATTTACCGGACCCTATGTTTCACATGACGGGAAAATTTGTTATACCTTCATCGTCAAAAACCAAAAACCACAAGTATTGGTCGTGGAGGCCGTAGGGGAAAAAGGATTGTGTGTCACTAAAGTTATTGCTGAGTAGTTATTTTATTGTCATCCAACCTTTTTTGTACTATTCATAAAAGCACGGCCTTGAAAAATTTACTATCCGCGTCGGGCGTGCAGCAATCAGCAATTAAATTTCCTTCAAAGTTTCCTCCAGCCATTTATAAAACTCACGCTGCCAGATCAGGCCATTCTGTGCACTGAGCACCCAGTGGTTTTCTTCCGGAAAATAGATCAACTTACTTTTAAGCCCCTGCAATTGAGCGGCCTGAAAAGCTTCCAGGCCCTGGCCAATAGGTACGCGGTAATCCTTACCCCCCTGGATAATAAGCATGGGGGCAGTCCACTTTTCTACAAAATTGATGGGATTGAACTGCCCGTAACTCTTCGAAGCCTTTTCATCCCAATAAGGCCCGCCAAGGTCTTTATTAACAAAAAACAGCTCTTCCGTAGTACCATACATACTCCTTAGGTTGAAGACCCCATCGTGGGCAATGATCGTCTTGAACCGGCCTTCATGCATGCCTGCCAAAAAGAACGCCGAATAACCGCCATAGCTGGCGCCAATGCAACCCAGCCGGTCTTTGTCCACATAGGTTTCCACACTAACATCATCAATGGCTGACAGGTAGTCCCTCATATTCTGGCCGCCCCAATCTCCACTTATTTGCTCATTCCATTCAACACCATGACCAGGCATACCCCTGCGATTAGGTGCCACTACAATGTAACCGTTGGCGGCCATCAGCTGGAAGTTCCAACGGAAGGAATAAAACTGAGACAGTGCCCCTTGAGGGCCACCCTGACAGTAAAGCAGCGTCGGATATTTTTTGGTTGGATCAAAGTCCGGTGGATATATCACCCAGGTTAGCATATCTTTACCATCTGTGGTTTTTACCATTCGCTTTTCTATTTTACTTAATTTCAGGTTGTTGTAGGTGTCATCATTTTGATGCGTAAGTTGCTCCATAGCACCGTCTTTCAGGCTGACGGTGTAGATCTCGGCGGCGTGGTTCATGTCCGTACGTGTTACAACTATTGTTTTGCCTGACTGACCAACAATGCTTGTCACATCAAACTGGCCATCGGTAACCTGCTTGATCTGTGGTTGTCTCCTTTTTGTATTAGTTGATACCTCAAATAATTGCCTGGTGCCTTTGGTCGGTGCGGTGAAGTAAATCTTGCTTCCATCTTGACTAAATTCAAAACCGTATACTGTACCATCCCAGTGGGAAGTAAGGTTGGTTTTAGTGCCATCCTTCAGGAGAATAATATCGTTTTTGTCGGCTTCATAACCTGCCTCATCCATTTGAAGCCATGCCATGGTACCATCTGAGTAAAAAAGTGGATGCGTATCATAGCCTTTATTCCCTGCTGTGGTATTGGTGGTGGATTTGTTTGTAAGGTCGTAGGCATAGATGTCGGTATTGGTACTCAGCGCATACTCCTTACCATAAGCTTTCTTACACACATAATAGACCTTGGTGCCATCATGGTTCCAGGTATAGTCAGCAGGGCCACCGAACGGCTGTTGTGGCACATCAAAAGGTTCTCCCTCCATCAGGTCCTTATCCTTTCCGGTTTCCAGGTTCTTGATGAAAAGGTGCCCAAACGCTCCATCCTCCCATTTATCCCAGTGACGATAGCTTAAATTGTCATAGATATACACATTTGATTTATCCATGCCTGGATAAAAATCGGAGCCCGCCACGGGAACGATTTTCACTTCTTTTGATACCAACTCATAGGCTCCTGAGGGAGAAATAGCCGGGCTTTTATAAATAGCCTTCAGGTCAGATACTAGTTCAGGGTCACCACCTGTGATGGGTATTTTATAGGTCTGAGTTATAGAAGTATTATCTTCAATATTGTATTGCGTAGATTTAAAAACGACTTTATCTCCATTGTTGGTCAATCCAACCGGAGAAATCCTTTTGAGTTTCCAAAGCAGTTCCGGTGTTATAACCTGGCCAATTGCAGAAAAAATCAGTAATGTGAAGCATAGACTGGAAATTATAATTTTCATTTTTTCGAACCAATTTTAATTAAAAAGTATCAATAGGATAAGATAGTCAAAATCATTTAAAATATTGAAGAAAAATAATATATGCCATCGCATTCTAAAAAGGATTTTAATACATTCCTCCGCACAACAATATTTCTATTTTTATGAGTCCTAACTGTCCCTTCCTCAAGTGCTACAGAGCATTACTATTCAGGAATTTTGGTGGCTTGCCAGTTTATAACTTTCCACTGACCTTTACTTTTTACAAATGTTCCACTGTTCAGGTATTCGGTTTTGATTCCATCGGAAGCATTACTTAAAAGCTTGAAAACAACTAGCGCAACATCTTTTTTTAATATTTTAATTGTGGTTTCCTCCGCAGAATATATAGGACCAGGTGCTGAATTTTCATCCTCAAAACCCGCCATTATGGTCGCTTTTCCGAACCTTTTCCCTGAACTACTGGTGTAGATTAAGTCTTCTGCCCAAAATCGATCGTGCATTTCTTCAGATTCCACATTATCAAGAAATTCAGTTAATAAATACCTTAGGGCTTTTTCATCATCCTGCGCTGATGCTGTAAATAGTGCCAACGATAGCAGCGTAGTAAGCATGCACTTCATCATATAAAACTTATTTTTTTATTTACCTAATATAATCTTTAAAGGGAAATAATAAACTAAACTTTTGATTCTTTAATCATACGAAGCACTGCTATCAGGTCATTTGAATGGTGGCATTTTTAGCCCATTGATCGTATTACAAGCTTAGTACGAGTATTGTTGTTGACAATATGAGCATGAGTAATGCAGGTAGATAGGTTGTTAATTTGTCACTGACCTTAATATGCATGGCTACGGCACCGAGCATTAAAATAATCAACCCACCCGCAGCAAAAGGAACCAAAAGAGGCATCCATATACCTAGTATCAAACCAAGGGCGGCGACAACCTTTAGAGTTCCTACAACATACATAAACCATACTGGTAATCCATAGTATTCAAATTCTCCACGCAATGTCCTTGCTTTACCATCCCCACCCCTGTAAATACTTGCTCTTTGACTTGTTATCAACCAGATTCGAAGAATATTTAAAGCAACAAATAATTGTAAAATAAGGAGAACGATTTCCATGAGTATTTTAATTAATCCGAACGATAAATATAAAGAAAATTAAAGAACCCAGACTTGTGTGTTAGATGATTCATCATTTTATATCTACTTAAAACCTACATGCTACTGGGATAAAATCTAAATTACAGACACTATGTTAATGAAAATAATAACGGTTCTATCGGTCCTGTCATTTATATACTATGGATTGGTTTGCCTGTTTTCCAAAAATATGGTTAAGGAATTTGAACGATTTGGCTTATCCGAAAAGCAGCGGCTACTTACAGGAATCTTTCAGTTATTAGGGGGTATGGGATTGTTGGTAGGCCTACAGCTAACGATGATTGGCCTGATAGCTTCCTGCGGACTTGCTTTACTTATGCTCATGGGATTTCTAACCAGGTTAAAGATCGGGGATAGTTTCGCTCAATCCTTACCATCATTAATATATATGCTGCTTAATGTTTACCTGGCCATAGCTTATGCCAGCTACCTGCAACCAAATAATTAAAAACAAGCGCATCTCGTAAATAAAATTTTAACATGATATATGCAATGCAGGAAAAATTTCGGCACACCTGGCTCCTAAAGGTGCAATTCGAGGCATCACAAACTATGGAGCTAAAGGATATGTAGGTCCTTGTCCACCCATAGGTTATAGCATTCATCAGTATATTTTTACAGTCTATGCTTTGATAACTGATAAATTAAGATTGGATGAGAATACAAATCCAGCAATCGTCAAGCTTTTCATCAACAGAAAATATATAAAACCAACACATCCAGGATAGAATCAATGCTGCCGGGGAAATGATCGATAAGCTGATGGCCGAGCGGGAGTTAATAGAATGTGAAAAACATATGCTATCCACAAGAATAGATAAGATAAATATAAAAGATATGCTCCAAAAGAATGACCCATGAAAATGTATATTATCCCGGTTTTCTTTATCGCTACATTACCGTTATATGGTCAGGAATCAGGCAAAATCACCTACATATTGAAAGTGTCCGAATATAAAATCGAGTACAGCGAAATAAAGCATACCTGTGATTTTTAATTGATAAAAAAGAAGGAGCTGCCGATATACTGCCTTGATTCTTATAATCTTACACAAATAGCCATGCTAACCACCTTGCTGGCAGATCTTAACTGGGAAAACACCGCTTTGAAAAAAGACGTGCTGGTAGCGGGTAGTTTGGAAGCTCAATATCAAACCCTGCTAAAAGCAAAAGAAGACCGGATCATCATCCATCAATACGCTTACAATCAGATGAAAACCGTCAATGAAAGGCTAATCAGGGAGCTAGGGATATCCCTGAAAATCAACAAAAAAATACGGAGAAAGAGAAAGTTTAAAAACTTTATAATCCCAGATTTGTCATTGGAATTTTGTCATGAAGGGTTAAAGCCCAAAAATCAGGCACTTAGGTCGAGGAGGCATAGCATCGCTATGGTGACAAGCCAATAAAATGTTAAGTGTCTGATTTGAAGTGATTTAACCATATAATAGAAAGTCTAATGACAATTCTGGGATAATGGGTTTGGTGAGTAGCCCGGTCAGTGGCATTACCTTCGGCCTGGCTGCTGGTGGTTAATTCCCATCCCCTATTAATACGCATCCCTCCATGAAGAACCATGATGCAATGCGTGAAAAAATAAACTCTGATGCGAGAAATTTTAAAAAATCCCATGCAATGTACCAATTCCGAGAGATATGCGCATTGGATTGTCAGTAGGTCATACATCAGACTGTTATTTTATTGACGCATCAAACCTTAAGAATACCCACTCATTTTCTATTTGAGGTTTAAATTCAACACTGCATTATAAATGCGATATTTTTAATATTATGGATATTTAACATTATTCATTCATAACAAAATTAAAATTTTTAAACAATTTATTCAATAAATCGTCTATAATGATTGAACTAATAAAACTAACAAAAATGTATTTTCCAAACACGAACATCAAGTACAACCTCAAACTCATCGATGATGAAAGGGATATTATCTTTTCTAGTGAGCATGTAAATTCAAACTATAATGAGGTAAATAAAAGAAAGTGGGAAACACCCTTGAGAAAGTTTTGGCCTTTTAG
>CAYSCZ010000106.1:0-6053 GCA_964429655.1 uncultured Roseivirgaceae bacterium | reverse complement strand
CTGTATCCATCCAAAAATCACAATGGAAAGGGAACCAACACTGGAAATCATTAAATACATACTTAAAAGAGTTCCTCACGTCAAAAAACATCATTCTCAAGACATATGATACCGTTGACCTGAAAAGTACAAATGCTATTATCTACTTTGACCTTCCCAGGGAAAAAAGAACCATCCATCAGCTAAAAGCCCTTGCAGGTCCGGAAACCAAACACCTGTTAATGATCAGGGAATCACCGCTCGTGCCTTATTTCTATCAACCGAAAAATCATGACCTGTTTGACTATGTGTTAACCTATAATCCCCAACTCATTGATAACAAGAAATATTTTCACTACTGGCTTCCCAAGTCCTTTCCTATTAATGAATTTAACAAACCATGGGAAAAAAGGAAACCGTGTGTATTGCTCAACTCCAACTACTATCGGGGTTTCAAAGCAGGGTCCAGGCCATGGACGTTCCTGGTTAAAAATTATAACTATAAAAAAGCCGGCTGGTCATTTTCCTGGGGAACGGTCATCAGGTTCGAAAAGGGGTTCTTGTATAATATGCGTAGGTCGTTTGTACGGTTTTGCTCCTCAAAGTATCCTGAATTTCTTGATGTGTTTGGCAAAGGTTGGGAAAAGCACACCCACTCCTGGTATTACCGGCTTTTCCCGGATAAACCTACCGATAAAGCAGTGGCACCATTTAAAGGTGATAAGCTGGAATTATTCAATAACTATCGATTTGTTTTTGCTATTGAAAACTTCAGGGGCAATATAGGGTATATCTCAGAAAAATTGTTTGATGCTTTCTATGGGGGGACAGTACCCATCTACTTAGGTGACGAAAATATAACCAAGTACATACCGGATGAATGCTTTATAGATCTTAGAGCGTTTAAAAGTTTTGAATCTTTAGTCAACTATTGCCAAACGATGACAAAAGAGGAGTGGCAAGATTACAGGGATGCTATTACATCATTTCTAAATTCTGAAAAAGCTCAACAGTTTTATCCCGGGTATTTCGCAAACCAAACATATAGCCTTCTGGAAAAATGTTCTTTAACAAAAGAAAAGTAAAAAGAATATTAATTGCTGGTTCCCCTAAATCGGGTACGACAGCACTTTTTTATAAAATATTAAAATCTTCACCAGATAAACTTCTTAGCTTTTTCGAGCCTAAAGACTTAAGTACGATTCTAAAAAAAAGAAAATCGAGTATAACAAAAATTGTAGTTACTGGAGAACCTGATCTTAATTTGATTGAAAAGTTCTCACATATGATTCTAATACAAAGAGATCCAAGGGATATTCTTATTAGTTCAATGCTCTACGAAGCTGGATATCATAATTTATGGAATAAGAGCGAAGCTGAGATTAATTCAGCGATTTCACTATTGCAAAAAAAAGAGGCGGAACCAAAGCGTATTTCTGTGAAATATTTATGGGAAAATATTACCTATCCCTCATTGTCTTTAGATCATTTCAAGCAAAGATTATTGTACTTGGATCAGCTAAAAGAAATTTCTAATAAGGTAGGATTCCCGTACAAGAATATTATAAATGAAAATTATAATATGATTTCGGAATATTTAGGTTTTCAAGTCCATGCTCAATTAGCCGTTGATGAAAAGCATAAAAGAGTGGTTAGATCAAAATCATTTGACAATTGGCGTAAATGGTTTACAAAAGAGGATGCAGAATATTTTTCGAATTTTTTGCAAAAGAGTTTTTTTAGTGATGGGATGGAAAAAGATTGGGAGCTAAATGATCATGAAATATCACCTACTGAAAGCTCAAGTTATGTTCTAAATTTAATTAATGACAGAAAACCTAAAAATTAATATAATTATCTATTTATGAAGAAACTATTGGTTACCGGCTCTTCCGGACTCATTGGTTCCGAAGTGTGCCAGCATTTTCATGAGTTAGGCTGGGAAATATATGGAATTGATGCCAATCAACGTGCCATATTCTTTGGTGATAAAGGCGATACCCGATGGAACCAAAGCAGACTGGAGAAAGCGCTGAAAAATTTCCACCATATCGAACTGGACATTCGCGATCGTGAGGGTGTATTAAAAAGAGTAAAAGAGGTAGCCCCGGATGCTATTGTACATGCGGCTGCTCAACCCAGTCATGACCGGGCAGCAGCTATTCCATTCGATGATTTCGATACCAATGCTGTAGGAACGTTTAATTTATTAGAAGCAACAAGGCAATACCGAACAGATATTCCTTTTGTGCACCTCTCAACAAACAAGGTTTATGGTGATGCCCCTAATAATATTCCAATGAAGGAGTTAGAAACTAGATGGGAATATGCTGATGAAAACTTCCTGACCGGAATCCCTGAAACTTTCTCCATTGATCAAAGCAAGCATTCGCTTTTTGGAGCATCTAAAGTAGCGGCAGATATAGCCGTACAGGAATATGGAAGATATTTTGACATGCCCACCTGTGCGTTACGGGGTGGGTGCCTTACCGGGCCGAATCATAGTGGTGTGGAGTTACACGGGTTTTTAAGTTATTTAGTCAAATGTAACCTCGAAGAAAAGGAGTACACCATCTTTGGATATAAAGGAAAGCAGGTACGGGATAATATCCATAGTTATGATGTGAGCCGGTTTATTGAAGAATATATCAAAGCACCCCGATCAGGGGAAGTCTATAATCTGGGGGGTGGAAAGGACAATACGGTTTCTATTCTCGAAGCCTTTAAAATGGCTGAAAAGTATAGCAATAAGGCTATGAAATATAAATACTCTGATAAAAACCGATTAGGAGACCATATTTGCTATTACAGTGATTTGAGAAAAATGAAATCACACTATCCGAATTGGGATATAACAATATCAGTGGATGAAACCATCAGGCAGATTGTAGACGCCTGGAAAGAACGGCTTCAGTGAAAATTTTTATTACCGGTATTTGCGGTTTTGTAGGTTCTACTATTGCAAAAGAACTCCTTCGGTTAAACCCATCGTTGGAGATATTTGGCATGGATAATTTCATTCGATCCGGAAGTTGGTTAAACCAGCCTGATTTAAAAGCGCGTGGAATCAAAATTTTTCGTGGTGATATTCGTAATCCAAGTGATCTGGAGCTGTTACCAAAAGCAGATTTCGTGATAGATGCCGCTGCTAATCCATCGGTATTAGCCGGTGTGGATGGCAAAACCAGTTCAAGACAATTAGTCGAGCATAACCTGTTAGGTACCATTAACCTATTGGAGTACTGTAAAAAACACCAGGGCGGCTTCATATTGCTATCTACCAGTAGAGTATATCATATTCCGGGTATCGCCAATCTAAAAATGCTGGAAAAAGATGGTGCATTCTACCCGGATCCTGATCAGGGTTTCCCGAAAGGAATATCAGGGAAAGGTGTAGCGGAGGAGTACAGCACAAAACCACCAGTCTCATTATACGGAAGCACTAAGGTGACCTCCGAGCATTTGGCATTGGAATATGGGGAAACCTTTGAATTCCCGGTATGGGTCAACAGGTGCGGAGTCCTGGCAGGAGCAGGCCAGTTCGGACACCCGACGCAGGGAATATTTGCTTTTTGGATCCACAGTTTTCGGGAGCATCGGCCATTGAAGTACATAGGGTTTGGTGGCACCGGCCACCAGGTACGCGATTGCCTGCACCCTAAAGATTTAACCGCTCTACTGGTTAAGCAACTCAATGAACCCGCTAAAAGTAAAAAACCTAAAACACTTAATCTGAGCGGTGGCCCGGAAAATGCGATATCATTATTACAATTGACACAATGGTGTGAAGAAAATATTGGCCCAAATAAGGTAGAACAAACAAATGCAGAGCGACAATACGATATCCCATGGATGGTGTTGGACCCATCAAAGGCGCATAAACATTGGGAATGGAGGGTTAATACTTCAATATTTAATACACTAAATGAGATTAAAAATTTCTCGGTAAATCATTCTAATTGGGTTCAGTTAAGCTCATTATAGATGGAATGAAAACAATTTACTTACATATTGGAATACATAGGACAGGTACCACAAGAATTCAAAGATGGTGCTACGATAATAGTAATTTGTTACTTGATAATGATTTTCTCTATCCGAAAATTGGTATTCCAAACAGAGAATATGGACACCACCAAATCGCTCATTATTTCGACAAATCCAAGCTTTATGATAACAGTGAAACAATAAATGCCTTATTGAAAAACATTCAATCATCTGATAATCAAAATATTATTATTTCGAGTGAGGCGTTTTGTTTACTTAACAAGATGGAAATAGATCATCTGAATAACACATTTCACGAATATAATACAAAGGTTTTACTTTTTTTGAGAGAACCTGAGGAATGGCTGATAAGCTCCTGGAAAAAGAGAATATCTTTAGGTAGTGAAAAAAAATCTTTGATAAGTTATGCTAAAGACAATATCCAAAAAACATCATTCAGTTATTATGAATCCATGTGGATAGAAATTTTTAAGCATGTATACTATCAAAAGGATACCGATGCTCTCAATCTATTTATAGATGCTTTAGCGTTAAAAAAATTACTATAAATAATGGCAAAAGCGTGAATGCAGGAAGTAGCATAGAGCATTTATTTGTTCAAAGGTTTTTCCCAAAAATAAGGATCATCCGATCTTTTGGTTTTTATATGTCAAACTCTGGAATGATGAAATTTATCGCTAAGCGCTGGTATGGTATGGAATTAAAAAGGTTGAAAAATCACTTAAATTAATGATCAAAACCAAAGTTCTTTACATTTCCTCAGTATTGCCGGACACAAGTTGCGGAGCGCACATTGCCATTTACAGACATTTTGTCCTGAGGGATGATTTTGATATTTCCGTTGCGGGATTTAATGTTGAATCCGCTTTAGTAAGTAATAAATTTGCTTTGCACAGAAATAAACTGGCAAAAAGATTGTCCAGATCAAGACTGTCCAGACTTTATTATAATTTAGAATATTTAATAAATTGGTTTCTTATCCCTAAAAGCATAAAAAAGGTTGTCAGGGAGCAAAAGCCGGAAGTTATTTTCACTGTCCCCGACAACATTCATACCGGAATTGCCTATCAACTTTCCAGGAAATTCAATATCCCCCTGGTAGCTGATTTTCAGGATCTTTTTCCATTATCAAGGTTCATCCCCGAATACATGGAACCATATAAATGGATGCGGTCCTTTTTATTGAGGAAATTTAAATTCATTCAACAAAAGGCTTCATGGGTATTTTATACAAGTGATGGTATGAAAGATTTTTTTGCATCAAGAAAAAACCATTCTGTTCTTTACCCAATTGGTGATGACTCAATTTTTGATATTAAAACCTCTCAAAATAAGACCAAATCATTTACAATAGTGTATGCAGGCAACTGTTATGGTGCATACGGGAGAATGTTGCTTCGGCTGGCCAAAGCGATTATGCCACATGATCAATTCCATTTAAAAATTTTTCCGGTTGGAAAGGATTGGTCCAATGAAGATATCACACTATTAACTGATGCTGGTATTTATCAACAGTTTTTACCTTTTGAACAATTAAAAATTGAATTGGGAATGGCTGATGCTTTTTTAACGGTGATGAGTTTTGAAAAAGAGCAACGACCATTTGTATCTACCAGTTTCACCACAAAATGGCTTGATTATGCGCCTTATGGGAAACCAATTTTTGTGTGGGGACCTTCTTATTCAAGTGCAACCATTTTCGCTAAAAAACATGAGTGCGGCATTGTGACTGAGATAGATGATGAGCAAGTATTTTTGAAAAATTTAGAAAATATATCCAAAAAAGCACTTGATCAGGTAGGCAGTAACACCAGGAAAGTCGCGGAGTCTGTTTTAAATCCAAAAAACATCCACAGTGAACTTATACACGGCATCAAGGCAAGTTTAAATGGTTAATGTTTCGATCATCATAGTCAACTACAATACCTATGAGCTGACCTGCTCGTGTATACAATCGGTTATTACCTATACTAAAGACATCGATTACGAGATAATCCTGGTCGACAATGCCTCTGATGAGTGTGATCCGGAAAAATTCAAAGATTGCTTTCCTCAAATAAAATTAG
>CAYSCZ010000105.1:0-6325 GCA_964429655.1 uncultured Roseivirgaceae bacterium | reverse complement strand
AGCACTCTTTTGACATCCTTGGTTAAGGGAGGGTAGAGGGGGATGGCAAATGTGTCCGATTCATTAACCGAAATTAGTTTACGAAATGTAAACTTTTTGATTAGTTTTACGCTTAGATACATGAAGGTTCACCTCATTAAGAAGCAAACAATCGAAAATTACATCATATCAAACAGTCAAAGTAAAAGTGGCTTTTTGAATTGGATAAGTAGATTGAGGCAAACTGAGTGGAATGAGCACTTAGATATCGTGTCAACTTATAATTCTGCTGACATTTTAGGAAATGTCACAAATAGAGTTGTTTTTAATATCGGCGGGAATAAATATAGAATGATATGCGAGTATTTCTTCGGATCTAAAAAAGTACACTTGTATGTGGTTTGGATTGGTACACATGCAGCATACACAAAATTGTGTGATCAAGGGTTTCAATATACCATAAACAATTATTAAGATGGAAATTTTAAAATATACGGTGATTAAGAATGAGGAGCAATATGATAGTTATTGTAATGAACTACGGGAACTTCTTATTCAAAATAGCAAAGAAGAAAATCCAGTGATTGAAGATCAGATTGATCTTTTAACCTTGCTTATCGAGACTTGGGATGAGCAGCATAATACTTTAGGTGATCTTGATCCCATTCAGCTCCTTAAATCCCTAATGAAAGATCATAAGTTGAAATCAAATGATCTGGTCAAAATACTCGGAACATCCAAATCACTTGTATCCAGTATGTTGAATTACCGGAGAGGCCTTTCAAAAGAAAATATCAGAAAACTTTCAGCATATTTTAAGCTATCTCAGGAAGCCTTTAACAGACCTTACAAACTTAAATCTTCGGTAAATAAGCAGCTCCGTTACGCAAGTGTTATGAACAGCAAGAAGGATTTGAGTATTGCTTGAAATTTCCTTTTACAATATTTCCCGATTCTGAATCGTGCCGAAGCTATTCACTCATACCCACATGGCATTGCCGCACAGCCTCTCGTAAATCACTAGCCGTACACCTCACAAACCCGATTTGGCATTTTTGGCAGGAGAGGGGCGAGCGTTAATAATCCATTCTGTGAATGGATTTAGTGAGCAGCCAGGATGTAGGGTAGGCTTGTGGGAATGGCAAATGTGTGCGGCCAATATAGGTACTATCCCATTTTATATTCCTTGACTAAGACATCAAAAGACAAACCCAACTTAGGGCCAATTGCTCTTATCACAGGAAGTGTCAGCGGTCTTCGTCTATTCAAAATGTTTGAAATAGTCCCTCGACTTTTCGTTCCTACAAAACTCATTAAGTCTTTTTGATGTAAATCCATTTCAGCCATTCGAATTTTAATTGCTTCTATCGGATCTGGTGCCTCAATCGGGTAATGTTCAGATTCGTACTTATCAATTAATGTAATTAGTATTTCAGCTAAATCATTTTCCGATGTACCCTTTGGAGCATCAAAAATATTTTCAAGATCTACTAAAGCACGCTTATAATCACTTTCTGTCCTAATTGGTTTTATTTTCATAATTATATAGTTAAAGCATTAATTCTATCATACTCCGAATGAGTGCCTATGAAACGTATCCAACCCCATTGCATTTCATAGTTGAATTTGACAATTAATCGGTATTTGTTTCCACAGATGTTAAAAACTATTCTGTTATCACCCACAACACTCGCATTTTTGTACTGAGCTTTTACTTCGTTACTAGTTTTCCAGTCAGCTTTCATAGCTACTTTGTAACATGTTTTTAGCGTCTCCTCACTATCAGGGTATTTCTCCCAGAACGCCCTTATCAACTTTCGTGAGACGATGTTTTTCATTGAACGTAAAATTAATCAAAATGTTTTCATTTTGAAAACATCGGTAAATGCAATTATAATAATTTTGAATTCTCAATCGCTCACAGTTATTTAATATCATGCTTATTATCGCAAACACAGAATGTGTTCGATAATATCCTGCGCCTTGCCCCGTTGAAGCAAAGCGGATAACGGGGTTATGCCTTCCCCGAACTTAATTCGGGGTTAATGTAGCCCGCGCGGATGAATAATCCATTCGGACGGGCTTTGGCGCCCGGCTAGGGGCGCCCTGCAAGGGGTTCAGGGGCGGGATTTTTATCCGCCGCATCAGGCGGGAATAGTTTAGGGGGATCGAGAGTGAAGAATCTATCCACGGTCCGCCGAAGCGGTGGATAGATTTAGCGAGAGGCCAGCCAGCAGCGCGAGATGAATACAAACCAGGCATCCCCGATAAAAGACAGATGACCAGCCTTCATGCATTACGGCTGGCAGGCCTGTGAGCTATTCTGAGTCTGCTAAAAACTTTAACGAGATTCCTGATCTCCGCTGCACTACTTCCAGAAGGACCCATTTTAAGCTACGCAGAGTATTTCACTTTCGATAAAGATTATCCTTACGTAGAGGAAGGTATTGGTTGTGATTGCCCTAAGGAAAATACACAAATGGTAGTAAAATCCGTAAGGGCCGGGGGAGTAAGAGCACTTAATGGAGAGGAACTTGGGGAAAATGAAAAAGATGCCTTTGTGGTCACAATGGTGCAAGAAAGTGATACTATGCAAATTAAACCGTTTCAACTGGCTGACTTAGATGACAATGACAACAACATTGACTTGTGTCTTGATAAATCAGGTGTACCCATTAAACTGGCTGTGAAAGAGCATATCGCGATTGATCCTCGTGACGATAAAAAACCTAGAACAGAAATTGAAGTTGTGAGCAGGTGGTGAAAGTATGTTTAACTCATACTTTCCATGAATGATGATTTATAAAACCTGCTCACTTTTAGCTTTTCATTACCGATCGTTACATACCCTCCCGACAATTTGGATATTCTATCCTTGTTGACCAAATATGATTTGTGAATACGAGCAAAGCCATCTCCAAGAAGCAGTTCTAATTCCTTCATACGAATGTAAACCAGTTCTGGCCTCTGTTCATCCAGAATGAATTTCATGTATTCGCCGTGCGCCTCTATATATAAAATATCCTCACGGCGTATTTTGATAAAACCATGATTAGCATTTAACATCAGATGTTTTTTGTCCGGATCAGCACCAAGCTTATACAAATGATAATCCTCGAATTTTTTGATGGATTTTTGAAATCGTTCGATTGAAAAAGGCTTAACTAAGTAATCGATTACATCCAGTTCAAATGCTTTAGCAGCATACTCTTCATAGGCCGTTGTGAAAATGACTGCCGGCAAATTTTGATGGTTTTCTACAAACCCAACACCTGACATTCCGGGCATTTGAATGTCACAAAACAGCAGATCCACTTTTTCGGTCTGTAAATAATCAGCTACTTCTAAAGCAGACTTAAATGTGGCCATCAGCTTTAACTGAGGTGTTTTTTCCACATAATTCGTTAGTAACCTCCTTGCAAGCGGTTCATCGTCTATTATTACACAGGTATATTGATCCATCAATTATCGAGTTGAATCGTTAAAAGCACGTAATAATTCCTATTTTCTTCTTTCATTTGAAGCTCGTGGGCATTGGGAAATAAGATGTCGAGTCTTTGTTTAAGGATGTCAAGGCCAACACCAGAACTTGCCTCTTTACCATTTTCATTTTCTAATATAGGATTTTGTGTTTCAAACTGTAGCATGTTTTTATTAAGTGCCAGCTTGGCCACCCATTTTTTGTTCGATGCTTCAAAATCTCCATGCTTAAAGATGTTTTCGATAAAAGGCAGTAACAAAAATGGAGGTATCTGATGTTTTTGAATAGACCCTTGCACGTCTATTTCTTTCAATGGCGCTGTTTCAAAACCAAGAGAATACAGTTTAATAACAGCATTTAAAAAGAGTACTTCTTCATTAATCGGAATTCGGTCTTGATCTGTTTTATAAATCAAATAGCGAAGAAGCTGTGAAATTTCCAAAAGCAGTGGTGCTGATTTATCGTCATTGTCTACAGCGATGGAATAAATGTTATTAATGGAGTTGAATAGAAAATGAGGACGTAATTGATTTTTTAAAAACTTTATATCCGTCTCATTTTTAAGAACCTTCCACTTATAGATTTCATTTTCCTGTTTTCTCCAGGCTTCTACCAGGCTTAAAACAAGCGCCAACCCATAAACAAAGAAACTGCTGATGAAATAACGCAGAAATACCAACACCTGATTGTGAGGGACATAGGCAGGTTCTTTACCAATAATCATTTCTTCAAATGAATACCTAAGCCAACTAACCAACGTAAGCGTGATTAACGAAAGTAGTAGGTAGCGTACATATTGTTTTTTATCATAATAACGTGGAATTAGAAAGGAATAGTTGATATAAAATATCGATAGTGCCAATCCTAAAAAGACCGTTACTTTAGGAAAGAAATAATCAAAACCAAGATAACTGGCACCAAAAACCACGGCCAACAGAAAAAGTAGAAGCCACAGGATCAGATGTATTAGGATGCTCTTTCGGACATTCATTTGGCTTTGAATTTTAAGCAAAATAGTGATAAAAATTTGGCGAGGCAGCCAGACGGTATGTCACTCCTTGAAGAAACCAGACTTGTTATTGAAAACACTTCATGAATAACTAAACCTATGCCTTTGCTGCCGTTCTTAGTATCAAATTTTTAGTTATCGCTGGATTATTTAATGACTCAAGTCAAATATTGTATCAGAACCTAAACTTGAAATACTATACTCATGAAAAACCTTTTACTCCTAATTTTTTCAATAATAACTTGTCAGCTTTTCGGGCAAGCACCTACCTACACAAGCGATGATTTTGTAGATCTTGCAGATGATGAAACTTTTGTTATCAGCTCGGCAAGCCTTGTCGGAATTGACAACCTGGATTTTACGAGCACGGGTGAAAATACAACGTGGGATTACAGCACTTTAGCACTCAGTTTTCAAAGAAGTGCTAAATACATTGATCCAGCGGTTGCTGGTTATGGTAGTTTTTTCGATTGTGGAGAGGAGCCAATAAGAGAAGATTTTAACTTTCAAGCTGCATACGAAGCGGCCCTTTTGAATTACAACAATTGTCTGGCCAGTCAACCGGATATGGCCTTGAGAATTTCCGACGAGTTTGAAATTGCCTCTGTGTCTTTCGGTAATTTGGTCAACCACTATCAAAAATCTACGAACGAATTTGGCCTACAGGCTTTTGGTAGTACCTATCGGGTCAATGGTGAAGATTATTCAACCTATGTTGAATACGATGACATTGATGAGGTTTATCAGTTTCCTTTCACCTATGGAGATACATATACCACAAATGGTAATTATAGACTAGGAAATCCTATCCTTGGATTTACCTATGATTTTTCCATCACCAGAAATGTGGAGGTCGAGGGCTATGGACAATTAATTACACCTTATCAGACATTTTCCAATGCTTTAAAAGTCAAAACCATCATTCAGGAACAAAACATCACCACTGTTGGTGACAATGACCCTATCAACATCCCCGAAAACCGTGTAATTTATGAGTGGTTTGTGGTGGGGGAGAAAGTGCCCGTTCTAACCGTGAAAGTTCGTGTGAATGAGGCAGAAGAAGAGATTATCACATCTGTTGAATATCTGGACGTTTTCCAATGCAGCAACCCCATGGCTGCTTTTACACCGAGTGCATTATCATTCTATCTTAGCGATGCAGGAGAAGTAGAAACAACATTCAATAACTTTTCAACTGGAGCAAACGAAATTGAATGGGATTTTGGAGATGGTAGTGACCCGGTAATAACCACCGAACCCGTAAGTGTTCGACATACTTACACTTCAGCTGGCACTTATGATGTGACACTGACAGCAAGAAACACTTCTTGCGATCCCGTAGAAGAAGATCAGCAGACACAAACCATTACAATTACCAACGAGGTAGTGGCGCAATTTTATCACCTCCCGGAAAATCCGGACTTAGGGGATGAAATTACTTTTTTCAACATATCATCCAATAATGCTACCGATTTTCAATGGGACTTTGGAGATGGTTCCGGGACATCCACTGAGAAATCGCCTAAATACACCTTTTCAGCGGCGGGCACTTATGAGGTTTCCCTGGTCGCATCCAATGCAAACGTAAGCGACATGGCTACTACTGAAATTATCCTTAGCCCTGAAATTATCCCGGATTTTAGTGCTAGTACCACAACACCGAATACTGGAGAATCGGTAACATTTACAAATAATTCAACGGGTCAAAACCTTACCTATTCCTGGACATTCCCGGGAGGTACACCCAACTCGTCCTCGGAAAGCTCACCTACAATAACTTATGGTTCCGCAGGAACTTACAGTGTGATATTAGTAGCTACAGACGACACAGGCAAGCAAAAAAGCCTGACCCAGAC
>CAYSCZ010000104.1:0-6393 GCA_964429655.1 uncultured Roseivirgaceae bacterium | reverse complement strand
AAATCAGGCACTTAGGTCGAGGAGGCATAGCATCGCTATGGTGACGAACCAATAACATGTTAAGTGTATGATTTGAAGTGATTTAACCATGTAATAGAAAGTCTAGTGACAATTCTGGGTTCAATGCCTTAGTGCTCAGATATCTCAGAGAAAGTGTTGGTTTATATAGTCCAAGTCTTCGGGTGTATCCACCATGTGAGAATCAATATTGGTGCGCGCTAATTTTATTTCGTATCCATTTTCCAGCCAACGCAGTTGCTCTAAAGATTCAGCGCTTTCCCAGGTTCCCGGAGCTAATTTGTTTATTTCTTTCAAAATATCCGACCGGTAAGCATATATGCCTATGTGTTTATAAAATGGATGTTCATAAAACCATTTTTGCTGTTCCAACCCCCTAACATGCGGTATGCATTGCCTGCTGAAATAAAGGGCTTTCTTATCTGAGGTAAATACAACTTTCATTACCCCCGGATTAAACAGATGATCCGGATCATCTATTTTCTTGATTAAGGTAGCAATTTGAGTATTTTGATCCAGTATGCTGCAAAGCAGATCAATCTGCTTGGGGTCCACAAAAGGTTCATCCCCCTGGATATTGATGGCGTAATCATAGTGTCCGGATTGTCTTTGTAAAACCTCCAAACAGCGGGAGGTGCCATTAGCATGCTGCGGCGCGGTCATAATTACTTCACCACTAAAACCTTTAACTTCCGAAAAAATTCTTTCATCATCAGTGGCTACCAGTACATTAGCCAATGCGTTAGCCTTGACTGCTTGCTCATACACCCTTCTTATCATGGTCCTTCCTCCGATATCAACCAAAGGTTTTCCCGGAAATCTTGAAGAAGCGTACCTTGTCGGTATGATCCCAAGGATTTTCATGCGTTTATAATTTTCACCTTAAGCCATGTGCCTTGCTCCTCAACAACTTCAACTTTTGTTCCGCTACTAACAAAACCATCCCGGCTGGTGGCGTCATAAATTTCCTCATCAATAATCACCTTGCCGCTGGGTCTTAAGATGGTA
This sequence comes from uncultured Roseivirgaceae bacterium, assembly GCA_964429655.1. Classification (GTDB taxonomy): domain Bacteria; phylum Bacteroidota; class Bacteroidia; order Cytophagales; family Cyclobacteriaceae; genus CAYSCZ01. The sequence goes on along the minus strand of CAYSCZ010000104.1, from coordinate 5,367 downwards.
CAAGCTTCTCCCCTTTTTCCGATCATTGACACTTTGTGCTCAATTGATACGTAACCATGGTCTTTATCCTGAACATCCTGAAGGGATATTCTTTTAAAAACATTGGAATTAGCTAATCTCACGCCTCCAAGAAACATGACAATTATAGAGCCCAGTAGTCCGGCTATGATGGTCCCGATGGAAATAAACAGCTTTTCTGAAGGCACAAAAGAAAAATCCAGCATATCATTGTTGAGCATCACCAACACCAATGATCCGAGTGATAAGAAAATACCTGTGATGCCGGCAATACCAAATCCCGGTATTACAAATACCTCCAGCAGGATTAGTGCTATACCCACAAAAAACACGGCTATCTCCCAGTTTTCGGCGAGTCCATTTAGATAATAAGGCGTGAAATAAAATATGGTAGCTACCAAAGAGGCTAAAATCGGGAATCCTATACCCGGCGTTTGCAATTCAAAGTAAATACCACCAATAATTATCAGAATTAGTACACCACTAATTACCGGATTGAGGAAGAAAGCGATTATTTGTTCGGTTGACCCTAACTCATAATCATAAATTTCATAAGGTGTATAACCTGTTGCCGCTAATATTTCTTCTATTGATTCATATTGCCCCTCACAAAAACCATAATTGATCGCCTCGGATGTTGATAGTGTAACTACCTTTCCTGCCTGAGAAACACTGTCAACAACGACATCCTCATCAACCATAGCTTCAGCAATTTTCGGATCCCTGCCTTGTGCTTCAGCTGTCGACCGCATTATTGACCGCATATAAGATTGATATTTATCCGGGGCAGCAGCGCCATCACCAGTCACCACGGTAGCAGCCCCTATGCTTGCTGCCTTAGCCATATAAATGCTGTCGCAGGCGATAGAAATCAAAGCTCCTGCTGAAGCAGCATCTTTGTTTATAAAAACATAGATAGGAATTTCATAATTCAATATTCTGGTCCTGATGTCATCTGCATCATTTAAAGCACCACCATAAGTATCCATCTCAATGATAACTAAATCCGCTTCCATGTTTTGCGCCTCGTCTAACGCTAATTCTGTCAACCTGTTTGTTCTTGGATCAATTTCCTGGTCAATTTTAAAAGTAAAAACAAGCTTTGTGGAATCTTGAGCAACTAAAATATTGGTTAACGACGTACACAAGAAAAAAAGTATCGCAATTCTCATTTATTAAAATTTTTCAAAACGTATCAAATATATACCTTAGTTAATTGAAGAACTTATTTTCGCACAAGTTTGATTCTAAAATATGGAAAACTGTATTTAATAGTGATCAAGGCCTAATAGCTTTAGAGCTTCGAGATAATGACACCCAGACGCTCTCTTTTGTTATAGTTAGGGTATCAACTGGGGAAGTTTTATTTCGAGATAAAAACCATGCAAAATGGTGGGCATCCTTAATCGGGGTGACCTCCGAAATCTTATTAATCCAGGAATATGAGGATGAAAATAATCCTGAAAGTAAAAGAATCACCTTGTTCGAATGGGGAAAAAATATCATCCTCAAAGAAATAGAAAATGTACAGGTTGAATCAGTCGATCAAAACCATCTAGTAGTTTCAAAATCCGGAGGTAAGCCGTTAGTGTATGATATAAGGCCACTTAAAACTATTGAGCAGCATAATATCCCATCCAATTGCTCCGACGTTCAATATCCATTTATTTACAGCGTTGAGAGTGAATACTTTAGTTATTTTTCGAGATTGATAACCATTAAATTTAATATGGAACCAGTGATCGCATGCGAATACCTTGATTTTGATCGTTTCCTCATCATAGGATTTTATGTCAGGTCGCATACTGGTTTGGATCAGTATATAACAATAATTGATAAAAACAACCGTGTTGAGTTCTTAAAAAAAATAGAATCCGAACTGGACAAACCTTCCATGGAAACTTATTTTTTATGGAGGCAGACGCTTATTTTTGTCTCGGAAAAGCATATTTTGGAAGCACATGAAATTAATTAGATATATATTTTTTTGCCTGGGTTTGTTTTATTTCAGCTCCTTATCTGCTTTGGATTCACTAAGAGTGGAACAAAAAAATGGACGGTATTTTGTCGTTCATCAAATTGATCAGGGAGAAACGATATACGCTTTATCAAAGCGCTATGGAAGCCCCATTAACTCCATTATGAAAGCAAATGATTTATCCGGTGGGAATATAGACATTGGCCAGATCATTTGGGTGCCGATTAAAAAGGCTGGTAACTTAAAAGTAAAAACTACTTCTGAAAGGAATACCAGATTTCACAAAGTTGCCCCTGGGGAATCTTTATGGAGTATATCTCAAAAATACAATGTTTCGATAAACGAGATTAAACGGTGGAACCAACTTACAACCAATGCTATTGATATTGGTCAAGAACTGGTTTTGGGTGCTCCTGAAAGTGAGCATGGTGATAATGCAAAAGAAGCTATTCAAAAAGCTGAGGAGGTTTCTGTTGTGAAAACCAATACAACTTCTAATGGAAGACACAGGGTGCAAGCCGGGGAAACATTGTTTAGCATTGCTAAAAAGTATGATGTAACTATCAAAGAATTAAGGTATTGGAATGGACTGAATTCTGACTATTTAAGGCCGGGAGAAAATCTGCTTGTTTCTGGGAAGAGCGTTCCGAACAGAGAAACAGTGGCCAATGAAAATAAAAGCCAGGAATCCACAACCACTACAGTAGTTGATGGAATGGTCCGGGACACCACCAAAATTTACGAAGAAGGGTTCGCCATGGTGATAGAGAATTCCCCGGAAACAAAAAAATATCTAGCTTTACACAAAGAGGCGCCTATTGGTACTGTGATGGAGGTAAAAAATCAAATGAATAATAAGACACTTTTTGTAAGGGTCGTTGGCAAATTACCCAACACCGGGGTGAACAAAAACTTATTAATACGCATTTCAAAGATTGCTCATGACCGATTAGGGGCCCTTGACCGAAAAATTCCTATAGAACTTGCTTATTATCCTTACTAGAATTTGAATGATGATTTAAAATCATTTCTTGATCTAAAAGTTGAAGCTTATAATTGTCCAGACTTTATAGATAGCGACCCCATATGTATTCCCCATGAATACAAAAAGAAGGAAGATATAGAAATAACTGCTTTTTGGACGGCTACTTTAGCGTGGGGCCAACGAAAAACCATTATTAACAAAAGCAGGGAATTGTTCAGCATGATGGATAATTCACCATACGAATTTATTTTGAACCACCATGATAATGATCTAAAGCCATTTTTGAATTTTAAACACAGGACATTTAATGCCACGGATACATTATACTTTATCAAATCCCTTAATAATCTGTATTTAAACCATGGAGGATTAGAAAAAGCTTTTAGTGCGAATAAAGATGAGGCAACAGTTGCAAAAGGACTCTGTAACTTCTATAATCAATTCTTCGGATTGAATGAGTACCCAAAAAGAACCGAAAAACACGTAGCCACGCCAGTAAGAAATTCAGCTTGTAAGCGTCTGAACATGTTCTTGAGGTGGATGGTTAGAAAAGATGATAAGGGTGTTGACTTTGGTATTTGGGATAGCATTAAACCCCGACAACTAATATGCCCTTGCGACCTCCATGTTGATCGTATATCAAGAAAATTAGGACTGGTAAGCCGAAAACAAACAGACTGGCTTACAGCACTTGAATTAACAGAAAACCTACGGTTGTTTGATAAAAATGATCCTGTAAAATATGATTTTGCTTTATATGGGCTTGGAGTGATGGGAAAATTTTAAATATTCCAATGCTCCGGATCCAAACGCCTCGCTTTCATCAGTTCAACCTCTTCCGTTTTAAAGTAGTTTTTTGAATGTGCATGTTCAATCAAAGTATTGTAGTCACTCAAAAAAATAAGTGTAACAGCCGCTGCTTCAGGATTCCTATTGCATAATTCAGGTTAAATTCAGGTCTAAAGTTGTGATTCTCGGAGCAACTCGTACTCCTATCTGGCTCAACATCCTTGAAGTTTCTCGGTCTTCCATTGTCATAGAGACTTACATCCAGAAGGAGCTGCACTCGTATTATTTTCAATTACTTGCAGAAATCTCAAATCAACTAGTTCTTTTATAACCTGAGCTAGGGGATCGGTCTTATTTAAACTGTCATTTTCTATTAAAAATACGTTGAACCTTTTCATAGTTGATGCTGTAATAGTTCACGCAGTAAGATTGCGTAACTTTAAGCGATAATTCAAAGAAACTATCTGGTAAGAAAGGCCCCGAATTCATTTGGGGACAAATAATGGGGTCGACTGGAATTGACAGGAAGTGTAAGGTGTAAGCTAGGATGCAGGGAGGTGAGTGTACATCCTTAATCAATTCGCTCACACGTATAATTGGCGAGTCTAACTACACTATGGCAGCCTAATTTCTGACGTAAAGTCGAAATTAGTGGGCATAATCGGTTGAGTCTGTCAGCTGACAGATTCCCGGGCCTCATCCTACCGTTCTTTGTCCTTGAGAATGGAATTTAGGGTGTCATAATAAGGAACAGCCAGAGGTAGTGTCGTGGACCTTCGGTGAACTAAAGCGACTGGTATCATAAGTAGGTAGTTATTCACCAGCTTATGGCATGAGACTTAAAAGGATAACTAAGCATGTAGAAGGTCTATAGTTACCTTAGCTGGACGAGGGTTCGAATCCCTCCGACACCATTTAAAACTAATAAGGCTTGACCGATAGTTTAGTCTTTTTAGTTTTGAATGCTTTAGTCCCTTCATATTAATTTTTTGGATGATAGTGACCGATCCGACTGACGTCTGATCTCCGGCATTGCCATCGTCTATTTTCAATTACGCATTCTCACTCTGCTTGAAAATTGAGATAATGATCTGATGGTTCCATATTATTAAATGGTAGTTGCCAAATAAAAACCCAATCTTTCGCGCCCTAATAGAGAAAAAAATGGTTTCTTACAACGATGCAATCGCTATTTTCGCTCATCCTTGTTGTACCTGTCTGCCGAAGGTTTACCGAAGGCACGAAACGAGGACGAGTTGAGGAGAAAGTATCCGAAGATCCGAAATTACATTCCCTGAACCTGTGCGCGATTGCATCATATGAAAGAATTAGTTATGATAATTCTTTGACCTTTCTTTCCAGCGTGGTCAATCTTTCTTCCAGATCGTAATAATTGGTTTCGATGAATTCATAAAATTCATAATTCCGTTTATTTAAGTCTTCAAAACCTTTCTGAAGAAACTTAATACTGGCGTCTATTTGATTTTTATGCCACTCTAATTCTTTCTTGAATTCAGATCTAACCATAGTTAAAGATAACTGTAAATCAATAGTGTCCTAAACATTTGGTATTTATAAGAAAGATAAGTCAAATTGA
>CAYSCZ010000103.1:0-6511 GCA_964429655.1 uncultured Roseivirgaceae bacterium | reverse complement strand
TCGCTATGGTGACGAGCCAATAACATGTTAAGTGTCTGATTTGAAGTGATTTAACAATGTAATAGAAAGTCTAATGACAATTCTGGGTTTAAATATTAAGTAAATGAAAAATGTAGCATTAATCACAGGCGCATCAAATGGTATAGGTTTGGAATTATCCAGGATCCATGCCTCAAAAAAGGCAGATTTGATCCTGGTTGCTCGGAGCACAACTAAACTAAATGCACTGAAAGAGGAGCTGGAAAAAGATTATGGAGTAGAGGTATTGATTATACCCAAAGATTTATCAATACCTGATAGCGGCCGTGAAGTGTATGATGAAATAAAGGAAAGAAATATTGAGGTTGAATACCTGATCAACAACGCCGGGTTTGGTGATTTCGGATTATTCCATCAGACAGACTGGGAGAAAGCGGAGATGATGATTAATTTGAATATCCTGACACTTACATTATTTACAAAATTATTCGGAGCAGATATGGTGGCAAGGCGGTCCGGAAAAATTATGAACCTATCATCAACTGCAGCATTCCAGCCTGGCCCATTGATGTCTGTTTATTTTGCTACCAAGCACTTTGTACAAGCATTCTCAGAAGGCATAGCCAATGAATGGGAAGAATATGGCGTAACTGTAACGGCATTATGCCCAGGCCCTACAACCTCAGGTTTTCAGTCGGTTGCCAATATCGAAGATACCAATATGGTAAAAGGAAGAAAATTACCTTCCTCAAAAGATGTGGCGATCTTTGGATATGATGCGATGATGAAAGGTAAGTTGGTGGCCATTCATGGAACGTTAAACAAAGCAATAGCTAAGTCAGTAAAATTGCTGCCAAAAAGAACAATCCTGAAAACTGTTCGGAAAATGCAAGAAAAGAAATAATAGCATCAATAAAAAAGTGATAGATTGCTGTGATCTATGCAGCATATAAATTGTCCTAATTGTGCTTCCGCAAACTATCATCATCTGATAGAAACCCGAACCATGATGATGGTTGAAAAACATACATTTAGTTTTGTGCAATGTGGTGATTGCAACCTTGTCTATCTGAATCCCAGGATACCGAAAGAGGAAATTGGTAGGTATTACCAGTCATACTATTTGCCTTATCAAGGCCCAAAAGCTTGGGGAAAGTATGCCTGGCTTGCCGTGCAAGGAATCAATGAAATGGACAATAAAAGGGTAGATATGGTAAGAAGAAGCAAAAACCTAAATCCTGAAACCAAAATACTTGATGTTGGATGTGGAAAGCCTACTTTTCTTAAAACGATCCAAAAGAAATTTAAAGTACAATCCTATGGAATAGATTTTACTAATGAAGGATGGAAGGATGAGGAGGGCTTCCGGGATATAAACCTGACCACTGGCGACATCAATATCGATTTGCCTGATGCCCCTTTTGATGTTATCACCATGTGGCATTATCTGGAGCATGATTACCATCCGAAGCAAACGCTCCAACAGGTTAAGCAGTGGTCAACACCTACTACCAAACTGATCATTGAGGTGCCCAATTATGATTCGCTTAGCAGGAAATGGCAAAAAGAATGCTGGGGAGGTTACCATACACCTCGGCATACAATGCTATTTACACCCAAAACCATGACTAGGATGCTTACACAAAATGGGTGGCAGGTTGATTCAATAAAATCTTATGGATCCATGGACCCCTGGGTGGTCTATTGGTTAGGAGAACAGGAACGACAACAAATCAATTGGTCTCAACCCCTGGAACGTAAATTTATTCCCTTTCTCTTTGGTAAAATCCTCACTTTTCCCATACAACTGCTAGAGCGATGGATCAGTCTTGGAGTGATGACCGTGATAGCCAGGCCAAAATCCTGAAGGTTTCCCTTAATTGCCGGTTAAACTTCAAAAACCTTAGCCTGTATAAATTAAAAAGGTGATTTTAGTGACACCCCTTAACATTCAAATAGTCTTCCACCCCACTAGAAGGCTCAAGAAATCAAAATATTTTATTGATCAGGGATTTTAGGTTATCGAAGAATTCTCAACCGGAACCGATCCACAGAAATTTCCATTTCCACCAGGTTTTCTAAATAATCAATTACTTCCTGGTCCACGTTGAGCAGATGGGCAGCATCCCTTATCGTCCGCTTTTCTTCATCAGCATAGACACCGTCTGCACGGCACATGTACATGGCAAGGTACAGGCTGATGCGTTCAAAGTTTTGGTGGACGTCCGTCACAATGTTGGTGATGAATTCACTCACGTCCCTGTTCCTGTAATCAAATGCCCGGAGCGATTCTATGATCTCCGGAGGCGTACCTGCCATCAGGGCAGTCATCTCCAGCCAGTCTATCTCAGCTTCTGATATGTTTCCATCCGATCCGCATATACTCATAATCAACCGATAATAGTTCTGAAGCGAATCATAGGTGGTAAAAGAGTGCCCGAAATACTTGGTGACCCAGACGTTGAGTCTGATTTTATCTTTTTCATTGGGCATAACTGTTGCTGCGTCTTCGTAATCCACTTCAAATATTGCCTTCCTCATCTCGGTTAGTGATCTTTCCAACCAGGCAAGTTGCTCAATGGCCCGCACATGATACCGGGAGATGTCCAGGATTTTGGCAGCACTTGCCAGGGCCATTTGCTCTTTTCGGTGGTAATATTCATCTGCAGTCGCCATGGCTACGCTGTGGTATACCAACAATAGTTTGGTATTCACATCCGTATCAAAATTTATCCTGGGTAGAATTTCGTCCAGGTTCGCGCTCCTAAATTCAAAGGCTTTGTATTTCTCTTTGATGTAATCAGGGATAAAGAACAACTCACAAAAATATGTATCCAGCCATTCCATTTCTTTCTCGGATATCAGATGATCGGCACCAGCTACCGCCAGCATGGCGTATCCATAGTTGGTGATGGCTTCCTCAGATACTTCTATGCATCCAAATACTGATAGTGCGGTAGGTGACAGGACGATGTTGGCCATTGGCGATTAAACTTTGATTAAAATGAATAGCTAATCTATAAAGGATCATAATTTTTTCCTTTGATGCGAAAGATAACAGCAATGAATTTAATATTAAGTTAACCCACAGGACACGATCCATCCTTCCACACCATGGCCACCCGCCGTTCGGGCCTGCCAATGCACCACCCCATTTCGGTCCCGGACCGGCTCCTACTATTGATCCAATAAACTGTCTGCCTGTCATGGTTAGTAGTTTACAGTATTTAAAATCTTATTGTTTCCTGATTATATTTATTTTTTTTGGAGCTCGGCATCAACTCAAGGTATAAACAAGAGCTTATGGGCCATGGAATTTCGAAAATCACAGAACATTACACGCATGTTGCAACATAGACTTTACATATTACGGTCATCCCGCTGGATAAATCGGATTTGGCAGGTTAGATTTGATAGTATATAAGTGGGATATGCTTGTATAATTGTAGTAGGACATTTGGTCGAACCTCAGTCGTATAAAATTAGTTCATATTCTATCATTATTGTCAAATATCCCAAATAATATTTGGTGTTTGTTAATATTATCGTCAACCTATATTTTTAACATTCAAATCAAGGTTAGCATAAAAACCTAAATCTTTTTCCTTCAACAACTTCGTGTAGAACGCAATCTGCCCTGTGTGGTACGAATAGTACTCAACCACATGCATGGTTATTCCTATTCCGGACAGCTCAAAACCCTGCATCGCGCGAACAAGCTGCAAATCCTTTCGTGTCAATTTAAGCATAATATTATTGGCTTTATAACCGTTTTGGTTAGGTCATCCAATAAGGTACTTTTACTGAGACCACTGGAGGTTGCAAATTCAGCATCCCTTTGTCGGTTATCAACCGCTCTACCTTATCCTGAAATAATATACTGGGTAATGTTACCATAAATATGAAGGACCAGATTACCTATACTGTTGGAGTATGGGTTGTGGCACTTCCAGATCTCTTCTTCGGTCAGTTCTACAAAACACTTTTTTATGCGTAGAGTATTTTCATTCATCCGGAATATGGCGTTGTTTATAAAATCAGTTTCAAGGTTGTTGGTGTGCATTTATTTTTGTATTTGTAAAAAATGTAATCCTTATGATAGTAAAGCTAATATTCAATCTTATGATTATTAATTTAATTTAAATACTTATCTTTCAAGCCTTTAACAATTTAATCAAAATGCCAAACCTGAGAATTATTTTCTTTCTGTTGATTTATGTATCCATCGCTCACGCCCAGCCACCCAATACTTTTCAATTGATGGATATTTTTAACCTTGAATATGTGTCTGACCCTCAGGTCTCACCAGATGGCAGCAGGGTAGTTTATGTCCGCAACTTCAAGGATGTGATGTCAGATCAGAATTTATCGAATATTTGGATTATTGATTATGACGGAGGCAATCATTACCCACTCACTACCGGAAACTTTAAAGATGGAAGCCCACGATGGTCACCCGATGGCAAGAAATTAATCTATGTTTCTAACCGTAGCGGGAGAAGCCAGATCCATATGCTACTAATTGATAAAAATATTAATTATCAATTAACCAATCTTACCAACTCCCCAAATGCTATTTCCTGGTCAAATACTGGTGATTATCTTGCAATGCGGATGTTCGTTCCCTCAAAACCTGACCCATTCGTTGCCCTCCCCACAAAACCAAAAGGCGCAGAATGGAACGATCCACCGGTATTTATTGACGATTTTACATACCGCAGGGATGGGAGGGGATACCTGAAACAAGGCTTCCAACAGCTGTTCATCTTACCTGTTGAGGGCGGCACGCCTCGGCAGTTAACATTTGGTAAATATGATTTAGGAGCCCCTGAATGGGGAAAGAATGATAAATACCTCTACTTTTCGGCCAATATGGATGAAAAAGCTAACCTGAATCCATTAAATTCTGAAATCTACAGTCTTGAGATTAATAGTGGGGCGATAGAAAAACTCACTGATCGGTACGGGCCGGATTTTAGTCCGATAATTTCGCCAGATGGCAATAAGATCGCCTACCTGGGTTTTGATGACAAATTTCTTGGTTACCAGCAAAGTAAACTCTACATCATGGATCAGGATGGAAGTGATAGTAAGCTGGTTACAACTGATTTTGATCGAAGCATTGATAATATCAACTGGGATGCGTCAGGGAAAGTGCTTTATTTTCAATACAATGAAAAAGGAGAGACCAGGCTTGCTTATGCAACGCTAAAGGGAAAAATCGAAGAGATGGCTGCAGGTCTAGGAGGATTATCAATAGGAAGACCATATAATGCTGCTGCCTATTCGGTAAGCAATAATGGGCGTTATGCCTACACTGATGGGGATACCGACCATCCTTCAGACCTGGGTGTAGGAGATAGTTTAAACAACCGTCGGTTGACTTCATTAAATGATGACCTGTTCAGTTTCAGGCAACTGGGAGCCGTTGAAGAAATGTGGTATGAGTCTTCTTACGATCAGCAAAGGATACAGGGTTGGATTGTGAAGCCGCCAAATTTTGATCCCAGTAAAAAATATCCGCTGATCCTGGAGATCCACGGTGGGCCGTTTGCAAGTTATGGGAAAGTATTTTCAGCTGAGATTCAAGCCTATGCTTCCAAAGGTTATGTGGTTTTGTACACCAACCCAAGAGGAAGCAGTGGCTATGGCGCTGACTTTGGTAACCTGATCCATCATAATTATCCCAACCAGGATTACTTTGATCTTATCTCTGGCGTGGATGCGGTAATTGATAAAGGATACATTGACGAGGATAACCTGTTTGTGACAGGAGGCAGCGGCGGAGGTGTGCTCACAGCCTGGATTGTGGGCAAGACTGATCGTTTTAAGGCGGCGGTAGTTGCTAAACCAGTAATCAACTGGTACAGCTTTGTTTTGTATGCCGACGGATTGGGTTTCTTTTACAAGTACTGGTTTCCTGAGAAGCCCTGGGAGAATCCCGAAGCTTACCTCAAGCGATCACCGATTTCATACGTTGAAAATGTTACTACACCTACCATGCTTTTAACCGGTGAAGAAGATTATCGTACACCGATTGCCGAGTCTGAACAATTTTATGCAGCTTTAAAGCTTAATGGGGTTGAAACCGCCATGGTACGCATACCTGGGGCTTCACACGGTATTGCTGACAAACCAAGTAATCTGGTTGCTAAAATCAGCTACATTTTAGGTTGGTTCGAGAAATATAGGGATTAATAGGAATTCGTTTTTCGGTTTTGCAGGGCTATGAGGGTGGTGTTATAGCTTATCACAATTGCAAAAGGAATAACAATAAATCTATAATCAGGCAAGGCATACCATAACGCTACCACTGAAACAGCTCTGGTAATGGTGTTAAATATCCCTACCCAGTGTTTGATTATCCATGAAAAAGGTAATCACATGGTGCCGGTAAGTATTCCCACTGAAAGCGGTTTTCCTATTGGCAAATGCTATTCTTTGAGCTTCTAATGAATTCTAATTAAAAAAGTTATTTTAACCCGCATTATTCATCAGCTGCATAATCTTTGTGGGATATCTAGCTCCAACT
>CAYSCZ010000102.1:0-6581 GCA_964429655.1 uncultured Roseivirgaceae bacterium | reverse complement strand
TAATATTTTATTAACTTTTTAAATTGAATTAAATTTTAACCAAAAAATGAGGGAATTCCAAGAGACAATCAACGAATGGGTCGATAATGATCATTCCATCGTCTGCACCAGGGTAATCAAAACCTGGGGTTCGTCACCGCGTCCTGTAGGTTCAATGTTATTAGTCAATGAAGCAGGGGAAATGGCAGGCTCAGTTAGTGGTGGATGTGTTGAAGGAAGTGTGGTAAAAGAATCATTGAATGTGATTGAAAATGGAGCTCCTAAAAAATTACACTATGGTGTATCTGACGAGGAGGCATGGTCGGTGGGGCTGAGTTGTGGTGGGAAGATAAGTTTACTTACCCAGCCCTTTAAGTTGGGTTATGATGGTAAGGATTTATTTGAAATATGGAGAAAACTAGACCAACAATTGTCTGATAATAAAGGCAGTATTTTAATCTCTGCGCTTATGAATGATCAAACGCTTCACAATAGTTTGATTTTGGATGATCATACTGTCATTGGTGATCCTGTTTCGGATACACTTAAAACGGAAGCATTGCAGGCCTATGATCAGCGTCAAAATAAAATGGTAGATGTAGAGGGTGTTCCCTACTTTTTGCAGGTGTTCCCTCGCAAAAGCCAATTGATAATCATTGGAGCTGCACACATCACGGTGGACTTGGTGGCGTTGGCAAATCAGTTTGATTTTGAAACTATTGTAATCGATCCGCGGGGAGCCTTTGCCAAGAAGACGGTATTCTATTCCCAACCTGCTAAAGTTATAGAATCTTATCCATCGGAAGCACTGGAAGATATACCATTAGATGCTTATACTTTCTGCGCCATCCTGTCGCATGATCCAAAAATTGATGATAATGCCCTGGAAGTACTATTACCCTCCCAAGTGGCCTATATTGGGGCATTAGGTGGCCATAAGACCCACGCAAAAAGAATAAAAAGGTTAAAAGAGAATGGATGGGATGATGAAATCTTAGGAAAAATTCATGCCCCAATAGGTGTGGATATTAATGCTAAATCAGCTAAAGAGATTGCTTTGAGCGTTATCAGTGAGATAATTGGTATAAAAAATAAGTACCTATAAGGGGATGAAGTAAACACCTCATTTAGGCTTAATTAAAATCTTCCAAAACGATACAAGCTCAATGACAACATTCGGGTGTAGGTTAGAGTCTATTAAATAATGAAAAAACATTTTACAACAATTGATTTTTTCTATTTTTAAAACTAATATTCTGTTATTATCATATGTTAATAAAACGATTGCTTTTGATATTCATTCTATAAAAAATATTTTTAAGGATGCCGCATAATTCCTTATCTTACGCCTCTCCGGATGATCACTGGACCAAGAAAGCACTAATAAGCTCCATCGAGTACCTTACCGGTAAACCAAGACTTCAGAGAATGTATAAGGAGGTTTTGTCATCAGAACCATTTACCCATCATATATGGGAGACATTACTTCAAAAATTAGGCATTAAATCAGAAATGAATGAGGCGAGACTGCAATCAATTCCTTCAAAGGGGCCGGTCATTTTCATCGCTAATCATCCATTTGGTGTGGTGGATGGATTGATGCTGGGAAATATTATATCTATGGTTAGGAATGATTTTAAGCTGATCGTCAATGAAGTGCTATGCCGGGAGCCACTGCTAAATCCATACCTTTTACCCATAAGTTTTGAGGATTCTAAAGCCGCCCTTCAAACAAACATCAAGACTAGAAAAACAGCAATGAGTTTTCTAAAAGAAGGCCAATCCATGGGCATTTTTCCTGCCGGCGGGGTATCAACGGCCAGCAAATTCTGGAAGCCCGCAGATGACCTTGAATGGAAAAGGTTTCTCGTTAAGCTGATCAAAAACACAAAAGCTACTGTGATACCAATTTATTTCTATGGACAGAATAGTAAACTTTTTCAACTGGCCAGTCAAATAAACATGAACATCCGATATGGTCTTCTGTTGAATGAAGTTAGGAATAAAATTGGGAAATCATTTAAAATAGAAATTGGCTTTCCAATCCGATACCAAGATTTAGATTCAATCAGCCATCCGGATATGATGTTGGATTTCCTAAGGTCGCAAGTATATGGGTTAAAGAATGCTGCTTAATAAGCAGGAACCTGCATAACCGCATTTTGCATCATCCTTGATGGCCCTCTCCAAAAACCTCTATATTGCGTATTATCTATCAGTAATACGATTTTGCCTTCTCCCACTGGTACTACACCTGCAAAGGTCATTCCGGCCAGGTGGCTTAGGTTTTCCTGGGATGCATAACCGGCCACTAATAGTTCTGCTGCATCCTTATGATAATAACCAACCGTTTGAATGCTATCAGATGGCAGGATGGCGTCAGTGCCAAACTTTAAACTATAAACTTCATCTTTCATACCAAAAGCCAGTGGATGGGTTATGTCTATTTTGCCATTAAGTGCTGCTCCTGGTATACGTTTTTTGCCAAAGTAATCTTCCCGTTGGTCATAGGGTAGATACTTTATCGCCTCTGAAGAGTCTTCCGGAACTTTTTTCAGTTCTGCGTTGGTGAAACCACTTTTACTTTTCCCCTTTAGAAAGAACTTTGCTGAGCTCTCTGTAGCAACCAGCGTTCCGCCATCTTTTACCCAATCCTTAAGTTTAGATAATGCGTTATCTTGGAATAATTGTTTCAATCCATTGCCACTTCCAGGAAGGACCATCACATCATAGTCTTTTAAATCTGCCTTGCCATATCTTACCCTGAAACTAGGCATTGATGTTTGTTCCAGAATGGATGTTCTGATTCGTTCGATCGGAAGTTCCGTAACCCAATCAAACAAAAAGTATAGCTGTCCTGAAGTGTAGGTGCTGAAAGGTGGCTCCACCATCAAAGCTATCCGGGGCATTTCCAGGGGCCGGTTTCTGGTATTTGCCAGGTCCATTCCCATGGTCATTCTTCCGGAGTTAAAGCCGATGATTTCCACCTTGGCTTCGCGGGCTATTTCTTTAATGTCGCTATCTAATGAAGGTAGCTTATCAGGGTTTCTTCCTTTTAGAATGATCAAACTTCCTGCAGGAAAATTGTATTCATCATTACCAAAAGGTCTATAAGCTGACCTGACTTTATAATCCATCCTCCATAGCATGGACAGCGCTTTCGGGGCATTTACCTGGTTCCAATTGATGACATAGGCATATTGAGCACTTTCATTGACAACATTATCAGAATAATTAGGATAATCGGTTATTTCCTCCATTTCAATGTTATAGTTGCCTTTGGTGCTATATGCCTCCAGGTTGTATGCAATAGGTGCAGACCAGGTAGCCATGTCGTACATCACGGAATCTTCAATCTTCATATTTCGCTCCATTATGGTGGTGATGAATAAGCTTCTGGGCTGGTTTGTTGGTATCACAAAGGTACCTTCGGGTAGATTTTTTCTAATCGTTCGTCCGGTTCTGTAATCATAAGCCTGACTAAGTGAAAAATCATTTTTAGCCTGGTAGATTTTCACTTTATTCCGCAACATCACTTCCAGGAAATTATTGGAGTAAACTTCATTGGCAATAACCAGGTAAGCCTTAGTATCGATTTTACTGTTAGAGGGCCTCCATGCCTGGTAACTGTATCGCAACAATTCCTCCCTGTTTTCAGCAGATGCTTTGACGGTAGCAATAGAGGTAGTGTAATGGTCAAACACCCGTTGCCGAAGGGTAAGCTTGTAATCATCGTCATTTTCAACAACTATTCCTGCGGCGATTCCCCCCTGTTCGGTCAGCATGCCAATTGCTCCCATTACACTGGGATAGCTGGAACCATAGCCAGGATAAAAGAAATCAAATCTATCCCTGGTAAAATAACTGAGTTGGTTTTTATCAAATTCCTTAACGTTAGCCATCCCAAAAACACTGGACCAGGACTCATAGGAATCCGGGAGTTGTTTGTTTCTGGGTGTGGTTCCAGGCATGGTGAAGTAATTGGCGTTATAACCTTGTTCATGATAATCGACATGCACCTGAGGCATCCACTTTTGGTATTCGGCGGTGTGCCCCCTGGACTCTGGATGTACACCCCATACCCAATCCCTGTTCAGGTCGAACCAATAGTGGTTGGTCCTGCCATTAGGCCATGGCGCATAATGTTCCAGGTCTTGGGGTTGATATCCGGGCTGGGACTTTCTCATAGAGGTGTACCAGTAAACGTACCTGTCCCTTCCATCCGGATTGATGCAGATATACATGATGATCACTGAATTATCCAGCACTTTATTTGTTTCTTCATCCTGTGCTGCGGCCATTCGGTATGCTACCTGCATGGCCGCCTCAGTACTGCTGGCCTCATTACCGTGAATATTGTAGCTAAATGAAGTAAAAACCGGCTCATTAGCAATAATGTCATCAGCTTTTGAATCAACCTCAGTCATTAATTTCATATGTTTTTCCTGAAGCTGATCAAGGTTTTGGATATTCTCTTTGGAAGAAATTACCAGGTTGATCAAGGGCCGGCCTTCGTAGGTTTCTCCATATTGGTTGATCAATACCCGTTCTGAAGAGGCGGCAAGTTTTTCAAAGTAATCAACTAGATGTGCATATAACGTAAAATTAGCCCCTAATTCATAGCCCAGATGTGATTTTGGTGTGGGTATGGACTCATCATAGCTTAATCGAGGCTCAAAAGGAAAACGCTCAGTATCAACTAAAGTAATTTGTCCATTTACATTGAAGTACAGGAGGAATATTAGTACTGTAAGTAAGTATTTATTCATAATTATATCTTGCTTTATGATTTTAGGCAGATAATTTATTACTTATATCTTTCCAAACAAAAAATGTTGTGGGGATATGTAAATAGAATGGTTAATTTATCATTTGAATTCACATACCAGTTATTACATGGCATGTTATCGAATCCGGTCGGCATCCCTAACCAGTTTTTCATCTTTTCTTATGAACCGGTTAGCCACCGAATTAAATATCAAAGCGACAGGGAATAGATAAAATGCCAGAAGAAAGTTTCTGGTTCCACTTTTGACCTCATCACTAATCTGAAACAGTAAATACAATGTTAAACCCAGTGCTGCACCGATCAGCAGGCTGTTTAGTGCTCCAAGCATTATTTGCTTCATACGGTTTTTGTATTGAAAGATGGAATAAAATATCACAATGATTGCTACGATTATTATTCCGGCTACGTAAATGATTTGCTCCTCTTTAACTACCTCCTCGTTTCCTGAAGCATTAATTTTTAAATGTGTTAGATTGAATGCAGATAGAGTTATTTTTTCAGTTTGAGCAACAACTTCTGCCAGCGGAAAAAACAACGTGAGGGTCAGGCAAATAGCGGCTAGCAATAGAAAAACACTTTGAATACGTTGGATCATACTTTTCTTTTAGGCAAAAAAAGCATAATCCCCTCTTATTTCCATTTTTCATGGATAATAATTCTCTGACAATCAGTTATTATGATGAAACCTTAATTATGAAAATTGAATTTATAATAACATGGGAAAATACTTAATGGCTTTCTGGGAAGCTTTTAGTGGAACGGTGAACTGGGTTTGGGATTCAATACTTTGGAAAGTGCCATGGCATGAAAATTATTTTTATGGCCTGATTATCTTATCATTAGCTGTCTGGGTTTTGGAAATATTATTTCCCTGGCGCAAAGAACAAAAGGTCATCCGAAAAGATTTCTGGTTGGATGGATTTTATATGTTCTTTAACTTCTTCATCTTTTCTATTGTCATTAGCGGGTTTTACAAAGTGTTAGGATTGTTGTTTGTAGATGTGAGATTAACCAATCAATCGGTGGTTATCTTTAACCTCACCGGGTTACCGCTTTGGTTAGGTCTTTTAGTATTTTTCATTGTATTGGACTTCTTTCAATGGTCAACACACATAGCCCTGCATCGCTTCCCACCCTTATGGAAGTTTCATAAAGTACATCATTCGGTTAAAGAAATGGGTTTTGCGGCACACCTCAGATACCACTGGATGGAAAATGTACTTTATAAACCGTTAAAAACCTTTTGGGTCATGATATTGGGTGGTTTTGAACCCCAACATGCCTATATTGTACATTTCATGGCCCTGGCTATCGGGCATTTAAATCATGCCAACATTAAATTATCTTATGGTCCTTTGAAATATGTCTTCAACAATCCTGTGATGCATTTATGGCATCATTCGAAAGTATTGCCGGATAACCGCCTTCAAGGGGTAAACTTCGGGATCAGTTTAAGCTTGTGGGATTATCTATTTAGGACTAATTACATTCCGGAAGATAGCGGAAAGATTGACCTGGGATTTGAAAAAATAGAAAACTTCCCGGATAGCTTTTGGGGGCAATTGACTTATGGTTTCAAGAAAGATAAAAAGCCTAATGCTCAATAAATTTTAACCATTCGTTAGTCTGCATACATTTCTCTAAAGCAAGGATTAATTCATAGTCATTGCTGTTGTTAGCTGTGGTTGCTGAAAAATAACAGACCCTAAGCAATTCAGGTTTTCTTTCTTCTTTGATTTCTAGGTTGAGTATTTTTAACCCAGATTTGTCATTGGAATTTTGTCATGAAGGGTTAAAGCCCAAAAAATAAGGC
>CAYSCZ010000101.1:0-6706 GCA_964429655.1 uncultured Roseivirgaceae bacterium | reverse complement strand
CCCTCACATATCGTGAGGGTTTTTTTATGTCGTTTCGTATGTTGTTAATATTTTTGAATTGTGAATTTTCTGTTTCCCGATTTTATATGGGCGCTTTTATTTCTTTTCATTCCAATAATTATTCATCTTTTTACATTTAGAAAGACTAGAAGAATATTATTTTCAAATCTGGAATTTTTAAAACATGCTACTTTTGAGAAACAGAATAAAAGGAAATTAAAATACTTATTAATCCTTTTCTCAAGATTATTATTTCTATTTTTTCTAATGTTGAGTTTTTTGTATCCATTTCTTAAAGAGGATAAAAATAAGAGTATCTCAAATAAACACGCTGTTAATATTTATTTTGACAACTCAACGAGCATGAGTAGTTCCGGAAGCAATAACAGGTCAGCATTAGAGGAAGGAATTAATTATCTATCTACATTAATAAACTCTTTTAATGAAACTACAAGATTTAGATTAATTACCAACGACAATTTCTTTGTAAAAAACAGATATCTGATAAAAGCTGAGATAATGGACAGACTAACAGAAATAGAATATTCAACTTTTAATCCTTCCTTTAAGGAAATTTCTAATAAATTGAAAAGTTATTCATCTAATCCTGAGGGTGACATATTTTACGTCCTGTCGGATTTTCAGCGAACAACATTTGGAGATTTAAATGATTTCAATGATTCTATTAATTACTACAACATAATAAATATATCTTCTAAAGAATCCAATGTTTTTGTTGATAGTGTTTATTTAGAAAACCCGATGTTTATAGAAGGTCAGAACAATCAATTAACAGTAAAAATTAGAAACGTTGGTGATAAATCATACAAAGACTTATCTGTAAAGTTGTTATTAAATTCTGTTATGATAAGTAGTATAAATACTTCTATTGATCCTAATTCATTTAAAAATATTGATTTTGATATTAATAACATATCGGGAGATTTCGTAAGGGGAACAGTAGTAATAGATGATTTCCCCGTATCATTTGATAATGAGTTTTATTTTGTAATAGATAATACTGAAAAAGTTAAAATACTCGAGATTAAGGAGATTGATAGTAAAACTCAAATTAGCAAAGCATTCGGAAATAAAGCATTGTTCAATCTTACAAGTAATAAAGTAAGGAATATCAATTACAATTTATTTAATGACACGGAGATATTAGTTTTAAATGAATTAGAGAGTATTCCTAATGGTTTATTGAGTCAAATAAATAATTTTCTATCCGAAGGAAAGGACTTGTTAATAGTACCAGGTGAAAATATTGACTTAAAAACATACAGCAACATATTAGGCCATAAACTAAATAGTGTTAAGCTTGATAAGCAACTTCCCTTAAGTCCTGAAGGATTTATTAATCCTTTTTTCCAAAATATCTTCGAAGAACAATCTAATAAAGTTGAAATGCCTTTTGCTAATCCAATCTTACAAGTTAATGGGTATGTAGATGATATTCTAAAATTAAAAAACGGCTTTATTTTTCTAGGTAATGTCCAGAATAATGGTAATGTATACTTTTTTACATCTCCGCTCAAAGATCAATACACAAACTTCCACAAGCATAGTATTTTTATTCCTACCTTATATAAAATTGCTTTCGGCGCTAAATCAAATGAATCGAAAATATACTACCACCAAAACCAAAGACTATTCAACATAAAATCTAAACTACCTTTATATAATGAAATAGTTGAACTGAAACCTGCAAACACTGAAGATACTTTTATTCCAAATCAAAGAGTGGCCAACAAAGATCTTATTCTAGAATTGCCCCCTACAATTGCTAATCCAGGGTTTTACCAGATAATTAATAATGGGAATGTTTATAGCGAATTAGCTTTAAATTATTCAAAGGCGGAATTGGATCTCATTCAATATGATAATGATGAATTAAGAAAAGCTTTCATTGATTTCGATAATGTAATTATTAATGATAACACTAATTATGCCCTGGAAGCTGAAATCAGTAATTTACAATGGCGTGATGAATTGTGGAGAATTTCAATAGTCTTAGCTTTAGTATTTTTACTATTAGAAGTCTTTTTTATTAGGTTTTTATAATGGATTTGGTACTCAGGTCAATATTAATAAAAGATTCTAATTCTACGCTCAACAATCAAAAGATAGATTTATTAATCAATAATGGCTTTATTAACATAGCAAAAGGAGGAGAAGAAAATATAGATATTTTTGATTGTGATGGTTTAGTTGCAACACCAGGTTGGTTAGATATGAGGTGTCACTTTAATGATCCAGGCTATGAATATAAGGAGGATTTAGAAAGTGGATTACTGAGTGCGGTACAAGGAGGTTTTACAAATGTTATTGTTTTACCTAACACCGATCCCGTAATTCAATATAAGGATGACCTGTACCTCAGCAAAACAATTGAGTCTTTAGAACTTCCATCTCATATTAACTTTTCTGCGGCGGTAACAAGGGATGCTAAAGGAGATCAACTTAATGATTTAATAGATCTTAATGAGCATGGGGCAATGTTTTTTACTGATGGGATAAACCCTATCTGGAATCCAGATATTCTACTAAAGAGTTTAATGTATCTTCAAAAATTTGATGGACTTCTTGTTCAGCGACCTGAAGACAATTATTTAAACCAGTTTGGTTCAATTCATGAAGGGATCAAAGCAACTGAACTTGGCTTAAGCGGAATCCCATCATTATCTGAAGAAATTATTATTGAAAGGGATTTAGAGATTTTGAGGTATACTGGAGGAAAAATTCATTTTTCTACCATTTCCTGTGAAAGGTCAATTGAGAAAATAAAAAAAGCCAAGGATGAAGGATTAAATGTGAGTTGTGATGTTTCTATCCAGCAATTACTTTTTGATGAAAATGATATAATCGATTTTGACGCTAATTTTAAAGTAAATCCGCCTTTAAGAAGTAAAACCGACAGAGAAGCTCTCATTGAAGGCGTGAAAGATGATGTAATAGATGTTATTGTAAGTGATCATAGACCTCAGGATCAGGATAGTAAAATGGCAGTGTTTGATCACGCAGCTTATGGAATGATGACATTACCAATATTCTATCCAATGCTTAGACAATTGGAAGAAAAAATCTCTTTTGATAAGCTTTTATTCAAAATTATTAATGGTCCAAGGAAACTGTTAGGGCTTGAATATCCAATTATTCAGGACCGTAGTATTGTCAATATGAACATTCTTGACCCTGAAAAGAGATGGACGTTGTCCCATGAAAATAATCCATCAAAGTCGTCAAATTCACCACTCTTTAATCGGGAATTAACAGGTAAAGTTATGGGAACTTTACTCGGTGGTTGTAAATTTTTTGATCAGTCTTTTAATGCCAATAAATAACCTATATTTTAAAGTCTCATTAAAATATGGAATCACAGGTTTTGCGGTCCTTCTTTTCAGCTATTTTATTTTAAGCGCTTTTGGTGTTAATCCATTGCTTGATATCAGTTCGTTTTTTTTTGATGGGTTTATTTTTTTTTGGTTCATTTATTTTGCTCAAAAAGAGTACAAAGATTATAGAAATGATGGTATCCTGCACTTCTGGCAGGGTATGACCATTTCATTTTTTGTGTATGCCATTATTTCAATTTTGTATTTAATTTTCCTTATTACTAAAATGAATTTTGATTCATCAGTTTTAGAGAGGTATATTTTGGAGACTACCAGGCTTTTGGGGGACCAAAAAAATATGATTATCTCACGGTTAGGTCAGGAAGTATTTAATCAGCAAATGGAAAGAGTAAAAAACATTACAGTTTCAGAAGTAATATTTAGTGTATTTGTCAAAAAGATAGCAGTAGGATTATTGATTAGTCCAGTGGTGTCAATAATTCTTCGTAAAAGACCTTCCATACAAAAATGAATAATACCTATAAAGACAATCTAATTCGGTTTGGGGGACTTACGGGTCTTATTTATGGATTACTATACTTTCTTCAACGGGTTGGTACAATACCCGAAATCGGATTTATATTTTATTTTGTACTACTAGCCGGTGTTTATTTTTTCCAGAAAGTAAATAAAGAGCTGGCTTCCGGCTACATGAGCTTCGGAAAGGGTGTAAAATACGGATTCCATTTATCAGCTTTTCCAGCTTTTTTCAAGGCGATTATTACATACATCTACTTAAAATTTATCGATAGCGCTTACATTGAAAATAGCTTAAACCAGGCAAGATATCAATTGGAGGAAATGGGATATGATTACGAGATGGTAGAAAAGTCAATGCAGATGACTGAAAAATTTATGATCCCTTCAATATTAGCACTCGGTGATTTTATCTCAGTATTAATACTTGGTCTTTTTCTAACATTAATTCTTACCATATTTACCAAGAAGGACAATCCTGAATATTCTTAAGATGCAAAGCAACCTTGATCTGTCCATTGTAATCCCGGTCTTTAACGAAGAAGAATCCGTTTCTGAATTAATGAAATGGATCAATAATGTTTTAAATGACAATAACTTAAATGCTGAGGTAATCTTGATTGATGATGGCAGTACAGATGCATCATGGAATATAATATGTCAGCTCTCCCAACAATACAACATCATCAAAGGACTAAGATTTAAGCGTAATTATGGAAAATCTGCAGCTTTGCAGACTGGGTTTGATTATGCTGTCGGAAAGGTAGTTATAACAATGGATGCGGACTTGCAGGATAGCCCCGAAGAAATACCTGCTTTGATCTCAATGATCAATAAAAATGGATATGATATGGTATCAGGATGGAAGAAAAGGCGTCATGATCCACTGAGTAAAACCATACCTTCAAAATTTTTCAATTATATAACCCGCTTGATTTCGGGTATCAATCTTCATGATTTCAATTGTGGGTTAAAGGCATATGAAGGTAGTGTAGTTAAAAACATACAAGTGTATGGAGAAATGCATCGTTATATTCCATTAATAGCAAAATGGAATGGTTTTAAGAATATTGGTGAAAAGGTAGTTGAGCATCGGGCTAGAAAGTATGGCGTGACAAAATTCGGTTTGGAAAGATTTTTAAATGGTTTCCTGGACCTTATGTCTGTTACTTTTGTGCATAAGTTTAAAAAGAAGCCGATGCATTTCTTTGGTTCATTTGGGATATTTTCTTTTTTATTGGGAATTTTTATCACCATTTACCTTATTAGCGAAAAACTTTATAATATTTATTATAATCAACCTGTAAGAGACATTGTGGATCAGCCTTTGTTTTTTTTAGCATTGGTAGCTGTTATATTAGGCGTTCAACTTTTTTTAAGTGGCTTTCTTGCAGAGATGATGATTCAAATTGCTACCAGATCAAAAAACGAATATTTAATAGTTGAAAAGGTAGGTGATAAAGAATGAAAAAGATTCTCATTGTTGGGCCATGCTACCCTTTCAGAGGAGGTATAGCTAACCTAAATGACATGCTGGGGGTGGAGTTAATGAAACAAGGTCATGAGGTAGTTTTTTTATCATTCAGTTTGCAATATCCCAAATTATTATTTCCAGGCAAGTCTCAGTTTGCTGAAAAGATGGATCCCCCTAGAATAAATGTTGAATTTGAACTAAATTCCATAAACTTTATTAATTGGATATTAAAGGGTAAAAAATATAAAGGTAGATATGATTTAATAATAGTCCGTTATTGGACGCCTTTTCTTTCTCCTTGTTTAGGCACTTTTTGCAGGATGGTAAGACATGAAAAAACCAAAACAATAGGCTTAATTGATAATATTTTACCCCACGAAAGAAAACTTTTTGATAAGATCTTAGCTAAGTATTTTTTAAAGTCTTTAAACGCTTCTCTAGCCCTGTCAAAATCTGTGGCTGAAGAAGTGATAAAGATATATTCAAGGATGGAGATAGCGTATACAGATCATCCTATTTATAATAATTACGGTGACACGATAGCTAGGGATAAAGCTATTGAATATCTGAAATTGTCGAAAAATTATCGATATCTATTATTTTTTGGATTGGTTAGGCACTACAAAGGATTGGATTTATTGTTAAAGGCCTTTAGTAAACTAGATCATAATAAATTCAGATTGTTGGTTGTTGGAGAGTTTTACGAAGACAAACAAAAGTACTTAAGGTTAATAAATGATTTAAATCTGGATAGTTATACCACAATATTCGATTACTTTATCCCAGATGATGAAGTAAAATATTTTTTTTCTGTTGCTGACCTGGCGGTTCAACCATACAAGACAGCAACACAAAGTGGCATCAGCAAGATTGCCCTTCACTTTGAAAAGCCTATTTTAGTAACGGATGTTGGAGGTTTATCAGAGACAATTGATCATTTAAAGGATGGTATTATATCAAAGGTTAATGAAATAGATATTGCAAACTGGATTAATTATTTTTTCGATAATCAAATGCAAGTATCCATGGCCGAACATATTAAGAAGAGAAAAGACGATTTTAGCTGGGATCATCTGATTTCAAAAATATTTGATGTATATGAAGGCAATTAATAATTTTTATTGCCAGAAGTATCCTCAATTAATTAAAGTAGAGTTGATCAAAGTATATATTTTCTGAAGATGTTGAAACAAATGTAGGTCTCATCATCAAAGAAATTACCGTTGTTGGTAGGCACGAACTGATTTTCAACCATTTGAGTTGTGTTGATCAAAACCAACGAAAAATTATGGCTTAAAGTAGTTGCATTAAACCCAGAATTGTCATTAGACTTTCTATTACATGGTTAAATCACTTCAAA
>CAYSCZ010000100.1:0-6805 GCA_964429655.1 uncultured Roseivirgaceae bacterium | reverse complement strand
GATTTGAAGTGATTTAACCATGTAATAGAAAGTCTAATGACAATTCTGGGTTAAATGAACTTAACAGTTTTAATGCTGTCAGGCCTTTACCTGAGAACAAAGAAGTGGAAGACAATCCTTATGGAATTATAACAAATGTAAGTGCCGAGGTTAATGATGATACATATTTCGACGCTCGGCCATCTGTATTTGAAGGCGGATTACAATTGGAATTGCGAAGTTCCGATAACGAAAACCCTTTAAATAGCATGCGATTCAGGTTCAAATCAATTCAGCAAGGGATATACACTATAAATCAGATATCCGGATTCAATCAGATATTATTCGATGAGCTCAACTGTAGTTATGGAGAAATATCAAACATAAAGGTAGATCAAATCAATAAATTATTCAGTGGTTTATTTCAATTCAAGATTAATGATACCATTACTTTCACTGAAGGTCGTTTTTTCGATATTCCTTTCAGTGAGTCCCTAAATACTGGTCAAGCGCATTTTTTTCAGCAGATATAAACGGCCATAATTTTCAAGCCACTGATTTTGAGGTGTTTCTAGGTGCAGCAATTATTATATTAAAAGGATACAATAAGTTTGGGAATGTAGGTTTACCGATTCGTGTCTTCTTTCAAACGAAAACAGAGACATATGATATTACCGATGAAGATTCCCTGATCAGCATTGGTTTTATAGTTGCAAAAGAAAACTTAGTCCCCATCAATGAATCTATCAATATAGAATCGAATGACAATAATGGTATCCCCGGAACATTTGACCTTCTATTTGATGAATATATTGTAAAAGAGGGTGTATTTGAAATAAACTTAAATCCAGGTTAATATAGTCCATCGGGTCGTTAAAGTCCTTAAGAAAAAATTTTGTAATAAAATAAAGTAATCGTTTACTAATCCAACAACTTTAGGATTAATGAGCGAAAGCGAATTCTTTACAAAGTTTATTAAAGATAATCAGGGCATCATCAATAAAGTATGCCGGATATACACCGATAATGATGATGATTATCTGGACAGTTTTCAGGAAGTTGCGCTTGAACTATGGAAATCACACAAAAATTTCCAGCACCAGTCTAAGGTTTCTACCTGGGTTTACAGGGTTGCATTAAATGTTTGTATCACGCATTTCAAAAAGCGAAAAAAAAACGTGGCTACCATTGCATTAATAGATGTCGATATAAAAGCTGAAGTAACCCGGCCTGACCATGATGAAATTAAAACATTGCATGGTGCCATAAAAAAATTAAAAGAATTTGACAGAGCGATAATACTGCTCTACCTGGAAGAAAAAAGCTACAAAGAGATCGCTGAGATCACCGGTATTTCAGTTACCAATGTAGGTGCAAGGGTCAATAGAATTAAAAACAAACTAAAATCTATGATCAATGGAAAATAATGATCTAATAAAAAAATGGCAAAGCGAAACAAATGAAGCTAGTAACATTTCTGATGAAGAAATAGACGCGATGCTGAAAAGTAAGTCAGAATCAGCAATCAGCTGTGTAAACAAAAACCTTAAAAAGGAATTTTGGATAAGTGTCATTGTCTTCCCTGTTGCTATTCTGGTATTGGTAGCATCAGGTCACTGGGAATTAGCAGGGGTGATGGCTGCCTTAGTGATTTTTTTAATTGTTTTTTTATCCCGGATGACCAGAAAGGTTAAAAGATGTGATAGCAGAAACTACACCATGATTCATTATATTAAAGATTATTATTCGATATTGAAAGAATTTGTGAGTCACTATAAACTGTTCACCATCATTCTTGTACCTCTATCCTTCATCACCGGACTTGCATTAAGTTCAAGCATTAAAAATAAGGCATTTGACCTCTCTAAATTCACAGAGCCGAAAATCATAATCTTATTAAGTATTTCGATAATTATTCTTTACCTCTTTAGCTTTTGGTTGCTGGAATACATGTATGGAAAGAACCTCAAGCGGCTTCGGTCGATCATCAATGAGTTTGAATCGGAAGAGGGGTAGCCGATAAGTCTACGATATCGTGCATTATAAGGCAAGGGTTCCGTGCATTAAAATGCAATACTGTATTGCCTTATAATGTAATACAATCATGCGTTCAGACGATCGGCTTCCATCGCTTGTGGAGACCTCACCAAATCTTCAAGACAATCGATCCATGTTTCACTTTCATTTAAGCTTTCTACCAATTGCCATTCTTCTCCGCCACCTTCCATGAATTGTTCCTTGTATTGTTCCCCCACCTCAAGGGTGGTTTCCAGACAATCCGCCACAAAAGCAGGTGAGTAGGCCAATACCTTTTTCTTTCCATGCTTATTTAAATCATTGACAACATTCTCCGTATAAGGTTGTATCCACGGATCTTTACCCAGCCGAGATTGAAAACAAACGGTGTATTCCTCAGCTTTTAGTCCTAACTGTTCGGCTATGAGGTTACTGGTTTGAAAACATGCCGATCGGTAACAGTAATCGTTTTCGGGTTTGCCTTCCGCACAAGATGCTTTGCAATCGGGATAACTGCAATGATTGTAGTCTTTACCTAATTTCCTGAGGTGTCGCTCAGGAAGGCCATGATAAGAAAATATGACATGATCATACTTTTTATTTTCCAGGTGTTTTTTTCCATTTTCAACAAATGCCTGGATGAATTTTGGATGGTCGTGATATTGATTAACGAACGCTACGGAGGGGATGACCTGCCAGGCTCTAACAATCTCCATCACCTTATCGGATACCGATCCTGTAGTTGCAGAAGCATATTGAGGGAACAGCGAAACAACCTTGATCGACTTTACTTTTTTGTCTTTTAACTTTTGAAGGCCTTCAGCAATGGATGGATTTTGATACCTCATGGCCAACTCCACATGGTACTCACTTCCTAATCTATCCTGAAGCTTTTTCTTAACCTGTCTGCCATAATAAAAAAGGGGACTGCCATTCTCGGTCCATAGCTTTTTATATTCCCTGGCTACTTTAGGGGCACGGAAAGGTGCTATGATTAAATTAACCAGCAACCATCGCGGGAATGCGGGTATATCAATCACCCTGCCATCCATTAAAAATTCTCTTAGGTATTTTTTAAGATCTTTTACCTGGTAACTACTTGGAGTACCAAGATTGACAAGTAATATTCCTTGCATCTGTACAGTTCTTTATTGTTGTTCCAATAGCTAACCGTCAAAATAAATCTTGTGTTATTTTAAAGATTAATATTTTCAGGTATCCTATCCATACTGTACCAGGTAAAAGCATATTGATCAGTCAATTCTTCAATGTATTTGCTTGTCGGTTTACCCGCACCGTGCCCGGCTTTTGTTTCGATACGGATCAACACAGGCGCATCACCCTCATGATATTCCTGTAACCTGGCTGCAAACTTAAATGAGTGAGCGGGTACTACCCTGTCATCATGATCGGCGGTGGTTACCATGGTTGCAGGATAAGATACCCCCGGCTCAATGCTATGATAAGGTGAGTATGATCTTAAATATCCAAACATTTCCTTTGAGTCGTCAGATTTACCATAGTCAACTGCCCAGGCCCTGCCGATGGTAAACTTGTGATACCTCAACATATCCATCACCCCGACAGCAGGCAAAGCAACCTCAAACAGACCGGGCCTTTGGGTCATACAAGCCCCCACCAGTAATCCGCCATTGGAACCACCCAAAATTGCCAGGTAATCTGAGGCCGTATAGTTTTCATCAATCAAATATTCTGCCGCACTGATAAAGTCGTCAAACACGTTTTGTTTTTGCATTTTGGTCCCGGCTTTATGCCATTCTTCACCATATTCCCCGCCTCCCCGGATATTGGCCAGGGCAAATATTCCCCCCATATCTAACCATGCGGCCCACCGGCTACTGTAGGAAGGTGTTAAGCTGATATTAAATCCACCATAACCATAAAGCAGCGTTGGGGTGTTGCCTTTGCGTTCTAAATCTTTTTTGTGAACGATAAACATAGGCACCTCGGTGCCATCTTTACTTTGGTAAAATTCCTGCCTTACAGTAAAATCTTCAACATTAAATGCGACTTCCGGGCTCCTGAAGAGCCTGGAGCTTCCATCTTCAATAGAATACTGATAGATGGATGTTGGAAAAGTAAATGAAGTAAAAGAATAAAATACTTCTGTTAAATCTTCATCGCCCTGGAAGCCATAAGCACTGCCAATGCCTGGCAATTCCACCTCTGATTCCCTATCCCCGGCGTAAGAATATTGGTAGACCTTTGATTTTGCGTCCTCAATATATCTTGCAAAAATTTTTCCTCCTGCCGTTGAAGCGGAAAGCACATTTTCTGACTCCGGAATAATATCTTCCCAGCTGTCCGGACCGTAGTCCTTGGTGTCCACCCGCACCAATCTTTTATTGGGTGCATTTAAATTGGTCAATATGAAAAGGTCATCGCCATCACTTCCAATCATTTCATGATCATTTTCTTCGTTATCAATCACCTTTTTTATTTCCCAGTTATCAGCTCTAAGATCGATAAAAGATAACGAGTTTCCACTGGTTCCGTGTGATGAAGAGATCACCAAAAAGTTTTCATCTTCACTGGTGCTGGCACCAAAAAATTCATAGCCGTCCTCAGGGTTTTCTATGATCAACCGATCTTCTGACTGTTCGGTGCCAATTTTGTGATAGTAAACCTTACTAAACTGGTTGATACCTGACAGCGATTCTCCTTCCTCAGGCTCAGAAAACCTGGAGTAGAAAAACCCATCCCTATACCATGAAATACCACTGAACTTCACCCAGCTGATTTTATCCTCAAGCTTTTCTCCAGAATTGGTTTCCATGACATAAATTTTCCGCCAATCTGACCCTGAGACTGAAACAGCGTAAGCCATATACTGATGGGCCCCTGAAAAACTATAACTACCCAATGCTACGGTTCCATCATCGGAGAAAGTATTGGGGTCAAGGAATATTTCCCCCTTGCTTTCCAGGGATTTTTGCCTGTACATGACGCTCTGGTTTTGTAGGCCATCATTTTTGAAATAGTAATACCAATCACCTGCTTTGTTTGGTGATGAATATCTTTCATAATTGATTAACTCAGTAATCCTTGATTTCAAATCCTCCCTGAATGGTATTTTATCGAGGTAAGAAAAAGTCAGTTCATTTTGCTTTTTCACCCATTCCATGGTCTCTTGTGAAGTATCATTTTCGAGCCATCTGTATGGATCGCTAATTTCTTCACCAAAATAACTATAGACCGAATCTACTTTTTTTGTCTCCGGGTATTTAATTTCTCCGGTATTTTCGGGTGATGAACAAGATAATGCGAGAATAAGAAATGCTCCAAATAGTGCTGATAATTTCATGATATTGGTGTTTATAATTATTGTTTAATCATTCGGTGATATATAATTTCCGAAACTTTAGCCATCATTTTGATTGCTGGTGGTTTCTCTCTCAAATTTTTCGATAAAAGCACAAGAATATATTTTTTCCCGTCTGGCAGGTAAACTATACCGGAGTCATGTTCCACCCCACTTATTGCTCCTGTTTTATGTGCCACCTCTACACCATCAGGGAGATTAGCCGGAATGATTTCATTAAACGCCTGTTGCTTTAGTGTATTGATCATCGGTGTGCAATCTTTTATGGGGCCTATCTCGCAACCCGCCAGTTTTTCCAATATTACCATCAGATCATAGGCGGATGTGGTGTTACTCATCCCCTTTTCAAAGGCTTTGATATCCTCCACACCTCTCAATACATTGATATCAGCTGCGCCAAGGGTTCTCATGCTTTGAGTAATATTTTCGGCTCCCACCTGCTCGATTAAAATATTAGTAGCCAGGTTTGAACTCATTGTAATCATGGCCTCCACCAAATTATTGTAAGTAGTGGAATTCCCAATCAACGCATAAAGTGCTTCCTCGCTATCTACACCAATATCCATAGAAAACTTGCTTCCGTCCACAATACTTGCAAATTCATTAGTGACCAACAGGGAATCTTCCAATGACAATTTATTATGCGCTGCCTGCTTGTAAACTTCAATCATCACCGGTGTTTTCATGGTACTGGCCGCATGAAACATTTCTTTTTCATTGATTAAAATAGTCTTATTGTGCTGCAAATCTTTGAAAGCCATGGCAAAATCACCTTCCATTTCTGCAAACATGGAAGTAATTTCATCTCTTAGTTCCTGATCTTCACTTTTTTGGCTACAAGAGCGTGCTATAAAAATGAGGAGACAAACAATGTATGATTTAGTCAAAGGACTCATGGTTTTTAAGTATTGAAAGAAAAATAAATAATTATTAAAAACAAATTATTCTTTAGCCCCGACACTTCCCAAAACCTCTGGTAATTACATTTAGAATAATGTAGTTTTGCTGACATAAAGTAACGGGCTATTTTCATTTGTTTCGAAAAATTTAAACTCATGAAAACAATTCATTACTTTTTATCAATGAAGCCTCATAATTTTCATTGACAGTATTGACCAAACTACCAGACTTGGTCTTGGTGTGAATAACTTTTCAGGTTTTACCTGTTGGTTTGGGTCATTTTTGTTTTGTCTACAGAAGCCGAAAAGAGCTCTGCTGAGGAGCCACTCTTCCTGTAAACGTATTTCATGAGACTTCATTGCTCAGGGTCGAAGCGTGCCACTCTTTCTACCCGCTACCGGTTTATGCCACAGCAACGGTTGGCTTTAACGATAGAACTAATGGTCTCTCTGAGGAATTCCATTTCGGATTTGAACCTGGATATACTGTTAAATCAAAGGCTTTATTAACCCTTAAGATGTACGGTGTAGAATCATTAAAAAATGATGAGCCCGTCGGTTTTACAGG
>CAYSCZ010000099.1:0-6819 GCA_964429655.1 uncultured Roseivirgaceae bacterium | reverse complement strand
GTTCCTCCATTATTAAAAGCCAACACAATAGTCATCTTATTTTCTAGTTTTTGTATAATCATTGCACAGCGTGATCTCAGAAACGATAGTATTAACAACACAATAAGGTGGTTATTACGGGCAATAATATTAGCTATTGTTTTTCTTACGCTTCAAATATGGGGATGGTTTGATTATGGATATGAAAGCAATTTTTTTAAGAACATCCTCCTGCCCATTACTGTCCTGCATTTTATGCACGTAATAGTTGGTATAGTATTGTTATTTCATGCTTATTATGAGATTAAAAACTTTCACATACATTCTAAAAATGATACTCATTTTAATAATGTAAGTATTTTTTGGCATTTCTTGGGAATTCTCTGGTTCATGTTCATGATTATTTTATAAAATAAAGCCTCATCATTTTAAGATGAGGCTTTAATTACTCATAACCTATAACACATAGCTGTGTATGACCTGTTGCTGGTTGAAAAATCTACATATAATTCAAATAAAAATATAAATATTAATAAACACAAGACTAAACTTTAAAAAGTTTAAATATTTATTGAATAATTTATGTTATTGGTTATTAAGGCGTCTTTTTAAGAGATTTGCAAGATGAGATTGAAGTGCACTTTATCAATTTTTTTTTCACTTTATGGAAGTGTTGCAATTGCCCAGGTAGAGATGTATTCCGGGCAAATACCACTTTCGGAAATTAATACCCAATATGATGAGCACCAGGTAGTAATGCATTCATCAGGGAATGAGATTTACTTTACCAGGGCAAATGATCCTAATAATGTTGGTGGAGAAGTAGACAAAGGAGATATTTATATCTCCTCAAAAACACCGGATGGATGGAGTGAACCTAAGAATTTGTCCACTTTGAATGATGAATATTACAATGCTGTGGCCGGGTTTTCGCCCGATGGCCAAACGATGTGGATACTTAATCAGTATGGAGGGAGGGAAGCTGTAGACTTTCAAAGCGGGATATCTTTATCAAGAAGACTTGGGAATTCATGGTCAAAGCCTAGAAACCTGGTGATTAAAAATTTTAAAAAGTATTCCAAACATATTTCAGGTTCGGTATCTCCTTCGGGGAAGTATCTATTATTGGCTATGGAGTCATTTGGTAGCTACGGCGTAGAAGATATCTATATAAGTAAAAAGACACGCAATGGATGGTCATTAATTAGAAATATCGGATATCAAATAAACACAAAAGGACAAGAATTGACCCCGTATTTGGCACCGGACGACTCAACATTATATTTTTCAACAAATGGCCGAAAGGGAGACCGGAGTTTTGATGTTTATGTAACTAAAAGGCTGGATAATACCTGGCGAAATTGGGAAGCGCCTAAAAGAATAACTAATACAAGTACCAAAGGAAAAGATATTTCATTTGGCTTTTTATCAGGTTCAGATTTTGCATTTATGAGTTCAACACAAGATAGTGAAGGCTATGGGGACATTAAGATAATTGACATAAAACCAGCGTTTAGTGAGCCTGAAAGCACTATTTTGGTTGATTCATTGGAACAATATGTAAAATTTGAAGTAATGGAAAAGAAAAGCGGAGACCCCGTTCCAAATGCAAAGATACTTATAGAGGTCTCCGGACAAAAAGATACAATTTATACCAACCAAAATGGTATATCAACCCATCCTTACATACCCTATACGGACTATCTTCTTACGGTTAGCAAGCCAGGTTTTTTTGGTTCAGATGCAATTATAAGCCCCCAGGAACTTGAAATCCAACCACATGTTATTTTACCAATTGCTAAACTTTCAGTGGGGGCCTCCATATCTCTTGAAAATGTATTATTTGAGCAGGGTAATTCTAAAATGATCAAGGGTTCACTCAGTCAATTAGACGAATTGGTAAGAATATTAAAAGAAAACCCCTCCATTAAAATTGAGCTATCAGGACATACGGATAGTCGGGGCGATCCACTGATGAACTTAAAATTATCACAAAATCGTGTGGATGTTGTGGAAGACTATCTGGTGTTAAAAGGTATTGATCGAACAAGAATTAAAAGTATCGGATATGGGGGAAAGCGTCCAATTGCAAGCAATGCCTCTGAAGAAACCAGAAAATTGAATAGAAGGGTTGAATTTAAAATTATAAAATGATGCTCTTAATCAATAACCCAATGCTTCACAATCTCCTCGTAAGTAATCGGGTGCTCCTTCTAATTTACCGTCGGGCCTGACCATGATACAATTTAATCGGCCTATGGACGACCTTTCTTCTAATTTGTGACCTATATCCCGAAGTTCTTTGATTACACCATCACTCAGCCCACCCTTTTCAAAAATTATTCGATCCGGAAGCCATTGATGATGGGTTTTATTAGCATTGACAGCCTCCTGCATGGTCATCTCAAAATCAATGACATTCAGTATCGTCTGGAATACTGATGTGATAATAGTAGAACCACCTGGAGTACCAAGTACCATATACAAGTCGTTATTTTTTTCAACAATGGTAGGAGTCATAGAGCTTAACATGCGTTTGGAAGGTATTATAGCATTTGCCTCCGAACCCACCAGGCCAAATTGATTAGGCGCGCCAAGTTTTACACTAAAATCATCCATTTCATTGTTAAGAAAAAATCCAGCGCCACTTACCATAACCTTGCACCCAAAGTAACTATTTAATGTAGTTGTAACGGCCACAGCATTACCTGATTCATCAACAATCGAGAAGTGTGTGGTTTCTATGCTTTCAATGATCTCAACTTCACCTTCTTTGATATCCTGTGAAGAGGTTTTTTGATTGGCTTTAATAGCTGAAAATCGTTGGTCGTTGTACTGGTCAGATAGAAGCATATCAAGCGGTACATCATAATGGTCCATATCACCAAGATGGGTTGCCCGATCGGCAAAAACCCTTCTTTCCAATTCAGTTAAAATATGAATTGTTTCTGCAGAATTATGTCCCATGGCAGAGAGATCGTAATTCTCAGCACCCTTTAAAAGTTGGATTACTGCCACACCACCGCTGGAAGGAGGTGGCATCGCAATGATTTTATGTCCTTTATAATCACCTTCAACAGGGTTCCTGAATTTAGAAGCATACTGTTGCAGATCTTCAATAGTAATAATCCCGCCACCATCATCCATCTCATCAATAATTAACTCAGCAATTCGCCCACTGTAAAATCCATTTCTCCCTGAATCCCTGACAAGTATTAAAGTTTTTGCCAGGTCTTTTTGAATTAAGGTATCGTTAGTTTTCCATCCGCCGGTTTTTAAAAATATATTATCTTCTTCATTGTATTTATTAATGTCATCCTGAAAGCGATTGTAATTTTTAGCTTCTGTTTCTGAAACTTTCACTCCATTCTGAGCCAGGTCGATGGCGGGCTGTATTAACTCTGACCAGGGTATTGATCCAAACTTTTCATGCAGTCTGTACATACCATCTACGGTACCGGGGACGCCGGCCGCTTTATGACCTTTAATACTTAGATCTTCAATCACATTTCCATCTTCATCAAGATACATATCTTTTGTTGATGCAATGGGTGCTTTTTCCCTGAAGTCTAATGTGCCCGCACTACCATCTGCCTGCCGCCACACCACAAAACCACCTCCTCCAATATTACCCGCTCTAGGATAAACTACAGCCAGTGCAAATTGAACTGCAATAGCTGCATCATAAGCATTTCCTCCTTTTTTTTGGATATCCAGGCCAACCTTTGTGGCGACCGGATGGGCTGCAACGACCACAGCATTATCCAGAATCTCACCATAAATCCTTTCTTTCTTTCTTTTACATGAAGACATCAGCAACATTCCTGCTAGTAGGATAAGAGTAGATTTACAGTATTTCATGGATATGATTAGTTGGCTTTGAGCTTTACTTTTTTTATTCTTTTCTTGCGTTTATGTTTTCCCGGTTTATAGTGTTTATGCCTGCTAATGGGTTTCGCCACTGTGACTTTATAAGAATAATCCCTGCTGCATGAATAAGAAGGCATCAAAAGAATGGTTATCAAAAGTAACTTTAATAACCGGTATAAGTTCTTGATCATAGAGAGTAATTTACATATTGGCAAAAATCGGGTGATCGCTTGCTGTTGAACCAATGATCTCTACTTCAATATCGTTTGACTCAGATGTTTCTTGAAAATCTAATATAGTTTCAACGATATCATGGTCGACGAATATTGCTTTAGAACCATCGAAAATTACCTTTGAGCCAGCAGGTATACTTTGAAGTGAATTTCTCAGAAAGGCTTTATTCAAAAATGATACGTCCTTATTTAATTGAATCGTAAATTCTTGTTTCCCATTTTCATGCACTGATATAGCTTTATGAAGATTTGTTTTTATGACAAAGAATATTCCTGTAAGAATTCCGATGATTATTCCTATAAGCAAGTCAGTAAACAGAATGGCAACAATTGTTACGATAAAAGGTACAAACTGGCTCATTCCCTGTTCAAATGCGGTTTTATAAAGTTTAGGCTTGGTAAGTTTAAATCCCACG
Organism: uncultured Roseivirgaceae bacterium; assembly: GCA_964429655.1. GTDB lineage: Bacteria > Bacteroidota > Bacteroidia > Cytophagales > Cyclobacteriaceae > CAYSCZ01. The sequence continues at coordinate 2,321 of CAYSCZ010000099.1, read as the reverse complement.
ATAAGCAATACTGCTGCTAATGAGGCTAAAGGAATGAGATTCATAATATGCGGGAAAAATGCGACGCTTGTCAGTAACAGTACACCATGAAAAATGGCTGAGAATTTTGTTTGTGCTCCTGAGGCAATGTTTGCAGAACTCCTGACAATTACAGCGGTTAATGGTAAGCCTCCGATCATCCCTGAAATAAAGTTGCCGAGACCCTGTGCTTTCAATTCCCTGTTAGTAGGTGCAATTCTTTTATGAGGATCGAGTTTATCGACTGCATCAAGACTCAATAGTGTTTCCAGACTCGCTATTATCGCAATGGTAAATGAAGTAATCCATAGATCTTTTGTAAGTATTTTACTAAAGTCAGGCAATGTAAAAACCTGAACAAACTCATTAAGATTATTTGTTACTGGAAGTACCACTAAATGATTACCGATTAGATAAAGATCAGGATATGATTTAAAAGCTAATTCATTCAACAGAACACCGGAAAGTACTGCTATAAGCGGCCCGGGAATGTATTGGAATAATTTAATTCTTTTCATAAAAGGTCGTTCCCAAAGGATCAAAATTGCTAGTGCTACCAGGCATATGATAATTGCTCCAGAGTGCGTATTTTGAAGCGCTAAAATTATCTCTGTAAATGTATTTTCTCCATCGGGTTGATAAAAGCTTTCATCACCCTCATAGTCCCTGTCATCTCCTAAAGCATGTGGTATTTGTTTCAGGATCAAAATCAGGCCAATCGCAGCAAGCATGCCTTTAATTACAGTGGATGGGAAGTAATGACCTACGATACCGGCTTTTAAAAAGCCCATGGCCAGCTGAATTAAACCGGCAATCGCTACTGAAGTAATAAAAAGCTCATAAGAACCCATGCGTTCGATAGCAGATAATACGATTACGGTAAGACCGGCTGCAGGTCCACTAACGCTGAGCTGAGAACCGCTTGCTGTCCCTACGACCAATCCGCCTACAATACCAGCAATCACTCCTGCAAAAAGAGGTGCCCCTGAAGCAAGCGCAATACCCAGACATAAAGGAAGTGCCACTAAAAAAACAACAATGCCTGAAGGAATATCCTTATCTAAGTGAGAAAAAAGTTGTTTAGCCAAAGTATATGATTTTATATTTAATTGTAAAAATTAATGTATTTGTCTAGATAAACATGCATTGCTTACTCAAAACCAAAAAAGCTTACCTACTACTAATGACCACAAAACAAACAAAAAATTTCCCTTTTAAATATAATTTAATCTGGATAAGTATTACGCCTTCTTGAAATAATTCAAATAGTCCGAAAAAATAGATTAGAAAAAAGCGATTTAATTTTTTACTTAATTTACAATTTTAAAGCAATAAAAATTTGAGATAAAAAATTTATCAAATTAAATGATCCATATCCATTAAAAAATTATTACTAAATATCGAAGTATTAAATTTTTTAAAATATTTAAAATGTTATATATTTATGTGACAAAAAAAATCAGCTAAACTTCTAAAAACAGAAATGCCAAGAGAGATTACCACTACCAGTGATGGTGAAGTAAAAAATTCAAAAGATTTTAGAGTGTATAGGATTAAAGGTGTAAATCATCCAATAATTGCCAGGAAAGGTGGCCCTAATGCCGATCGAATTAAAAATGACCTTTCTTATGAAGCGTTAAGAAACAATCAGAAAGAATTTGGTGTGGCTTCCATGATGTCGAAGGTACTGAGGAACTCGTTATCTAAAAATTTATCGGAAATATGTGAATCGTATGTCTCAGGAAAACTAACTGCTCAGTTTAGAAATCTGGCAAAGCATGAAGATGGGGAAACGGGCACCAGGCCATTTTTTCTAACAAAGTATGGTCATTTTTTAAGCGGGTTTGAATTCAATTCCGCATGCCCTTATAAAGAAAATTTTAATGCTAAATATTTTGTAAAGGAAGGATCTCACCGTGGACAGGTAATCATTCATTTTCCTGCATTTATACCAAAAAAAGCTTTTAACTACCCTAAAGGAGCTACTAATTTTAAGATAAGTGCCCGATTGATTGCTCTATCAGACTATTGTTACGACCCCGAAGAAAAAACATACTTACCAAGAAGCAAGGATCACCATGGTAAGTTTGGTGACTACGAAAGTCAAATGCTGCCGATCTTGAAAATACCTACTGAGCCCATGACCACAATGATTGCAGCCTACAAGAATAAACATGTTTCGGAAAATACAGCGCTGTTTTTAATCATGGCTGTTAGGTTTTTTAAATATGAAGATTCCAAATTTAAGCTTTTTGGAAAGGACAGTTCCATGCAGATTTACCAGGTTTTTTAATATATCAAAT
>CAYSCZ010000098.1:0-6896 GCA_964429655.1 uncultured Roseivirgaceae bacterium | reverse complement strand
TTTGAAGTGATTTAACCATGTAATAGAAAGTCTAATGACAATTCTGGGTTTAAGTACCACTTCATCATGAACAAGCTTGATCGGGTTAAAGAGATGTATAGGATAATCAAAATGAAGGGAAAATAAATTTGTCATCTACCATACACCAATGAAACCATCCGGTAGGTATCAACAACTTAAATCCATATATTTACGTCTTCGCAATTAGATTAAATTTATTATAACCATGGCAAAAACTGTAGAATTAACAGACACAAACTTCGATGAAGTAGTTAATACTGAAAAACCTGTTTTGGTAGACTTCTGGGCTGAATGGTGTGGCCCATGTAAAATGATCGCACCTATAGTCGAAGAGCTTGCAGATGAATATGATGGAAAAGCGATAGTCGGGAAATTAGATGTAGATACCAATCCTGAAGTTTCAGCCAAGTACGGAATTAGAAGTATTCCCACTTTGCTGGTATTCAAAAACGGAGAGATTGTGGACAAACAGGTAGGTGCAGTACCTAAAACTGTTCTGAGCGAAAAACTCGGGGCTCAGGTAGCTTAATTATTAAAGGGCTATTTTAAATATCTGATACCACACGCTTAGGAATAGCCCTTTTTAATTCTTCTTGCAAATTTCATTATAAGGGCAGTAGCCACATTTCACTAAATCATCCGTTTGATCATAAATGGCATCAGCTGAATAGATCTCCTCGAGTAACACTTTTATTCGCTTCTTAAAGTCTCCTAAGTACGGCCTGGCATCTTCCAGTAAGTTTTTTCCCCCCGCTTTGATGCCCAAGCTAAAGTTGTCCGTGAAAATTTCGGTCATATTAAATATGCCGGGCTTCAACACATAATCTGATCCAAATCCTTCCTGATAGAGCATTGCATAGTAAAATACCTGGAAAACTGCTTTGTTTCTGTTTTTACTCTTCGGGTCAAACAATGAATCCAGGTCGCTGAAATGTTTATCATCACCGCCGGATTTGTAATCGATTATCCTTACCGTACCTGACTTTTTATCAACCCTGTCGATGATGCCCTTTAAACCAACTTCAAGCACCCTGTCATTAACATGGATTGGCATATTCATTTTAAAACCTTCCCTTGCACCACCCTCAAGGTTTTGTATTTCAAATGGCGCATATTGTTCATCATGTTTTATCACTTTTTCTATGAATTGTCTTAGGACCTCGGAAAGAATGACATTCCTTCCCTCCAGCTTAATTTTTTTGGATTTATTGATGTCATAGAAATGGTTGAAAGCTAGTTGGATGGCACCATCTACACTAAAGCGAAGCCTTGCAAAATCACCTGGTTGTATGATCTTTGGGTCACGTCTTTTAACAATATCCTGGTAGAGTAAGTGCATTGCACAATGCAGTATGTTTCCGAACATGGCGGGGTCCAGTTTTTCCTGTGTTTGTTCGGACTCATATAAGCAGGCTATATAACGGAAATAGAACTTCAAGCGACAGTCTATATAAGTATTTAAAGCGGAGGGGGAAAACTTTTTTTTACCATTTTTAAGGTAATTCTCAAGCTTTTTCATCACAGCGTTGTCCTTTTTTATGGTGATTGGTTTGGCAGGTAGTTTTTTGACGTTATTTGATAAGGATCGATACTTCACTTTCACCTTAGACTCGTAATCAAGCTGGGTAATAAACCTGCTGATCTCCCCGCTTAATCCAAAATCACTTTGTGTATTGTAATAAACCCGGATGTTTTTAGCATTATGCAGCAGCCTGTAAAATAAGTAGGCATAGATTGATTGTTGGTGTTCATAGGTTGGCAGTTTAAAGGCTTTTCTAATACCATAAGGAATAAATGATCCGCTTTTCTGTTCCTTTGGGAAGCTATTCTCATTCATTGATAAAATAATCACGTTTTCAAAGTCGAGGTTACGGGTTTCCAAAACCCCCATGATTTGCAAGCCCTTTAATGGCTCACCCTTAAAAGGGATTTTTAAACTTGCAGATATTTGATGAAAAAGCTTTTTGAAGGTTTGTAAATCAAGGCTGATATTTAGCGCTTTGGTTAATCCTTTGATGCGCTGATGTGCTTTAACCAGATGGTAGATGTACTCCCGGTCAAGATGCAGATTAGTGTTGTATATATGCACATGATGAAGAATACCCAGTAAATAATCGATAATGTCTTCTCCTTTTTTGAGGACTGAAAAGATTAGGGTGCATAAGACAGCATCATCTCTAAAATCAGATTGGAATAGATAGATCTTATTGTTTTTATGAATTTCCTTGAGTAGCTTTTTGTTAAGGTTATTATTAACTGAGAAAACCAAGGGGTGGGAGATGATATCCAACACCGGTTTGTAGTAAAATACTACCTCGCCATCCTTAGTCGTTTTGATGGATTGTTGAAGCTCGATTAAGCTGTCTATCAGGCTATAGACTGGTGTGTCTTTCACCGGATAACCCATGGTAACGTTGATTTCTGTTACTTCATTTGGTAGAGCGTTTAGCAATGGAAATAGTAAGTGCTCATCGGAAAGAACCACCACGGTTTTTTCTGGTTGCCAGTCATTTTCTGAAGCAAGTTTTTTTAGGTAGGTGCCGGTATGTTTTGCCTGGCCAACCTCAAGCGGGACACCGATTGCCTCCACGATTTTTTCATCACTATTCAACTTATCAGGGGCAACCTTCGGGAATGACGATTGAAACACCGGATCCTTTTTATATATTCTCAGGAAATCACCGGCTTCCTGCCCCTCATCATCTAAATAATAGCCATCTACATCCCAAAAAATATTGGCATTTCCATTAATCAGACAATATTTTATGATGGTTTTTTCAGCCTTGGTAAGTGCATTAAAACCGGTAAACCAAATTTCTTTTTCAGGTAAAGAAATCCCTTTGTTGCATGATTCAGCCACTAACCGGTAGATCATTCCCTTATAACCCGACTGCCTGTCCAACAATCCTGATTTGAAATCATCATACACTGACCCCAGTATATTCCAAATGGAAAGAAAGTGCTCCTGGAAAGGGCTGGACTTGGGTATAAAACCTTCCCAAAAACGTTTTACTATGGCAATGTCATTTTCTTCCAGGAAGAAAAATTTATTTTCCAGCTCTTTTAGATTTCTCACATTCTGAAACAGCTGTTGTGCGTTGATGAGATGTTGATCAATTTCTTCGAAGTCATTCAATAACAGCTCACCCCAGTAGAAAAACTTATCCAGTGATTCTTGGTCTTTGTAGTACCCGGATACGCACCTATGAAGCGAGAAAACCAAAGTCAGCTGATCGGATTCTTTTAATGGTGATAATGAATAAATAAAATCATTAAGGTCAAGGATCTCCGGAGCAAAAGAAACCCTGGAGATCTTTTGAGATAGGTATTTTCTGAAAAATAACCCCGAACGCTTATTTGGAAAGACCAGCATCACGTCATGTAGGTCATTTCCATGTTCCTTTACCAGTTTTTCTGCCATCAATTCCAGAAAGTTCATATTATCTGCGTTAATCTTGGTCCCTCAGTGTATAACAGATACCCTTCCACCTTTTCATATCCCATGTCATGAAGTAAGTAAGCGTAATGCTCTACCTGATGCTTGTGCTTATTGAGCGGATTTCCGGTTTTATAATCAATGATCACGGCTTTCTCATCAGTGGTCATGATCCGGTCTATCCTGTAAAGGGAACCATCAGGGGCTATTAAGTGCATTTCATTGTCCACTTTATAGTCAATTTGGAAATATTCGTTGATGGCCGGATGCTTTATGATTGATTGGATCTGTTGGGTAATTTTTTCAAAAATGTCTTCCGGTAAACCCCAGTCAATTGCTGAGGTATTGAGTAGTTCTTTTAGCTCATATTCATATTTGATGGAAGCCAGCATCTCGTGAATAACCACTCCTTCATTGATACGAGGTGCTTTTAAATGTTGGTCTTCCAGTAAATAGTCTGAACCATATTTTTTTATGTTAATCTTCTTTCTCCACGAGCTTGAAATGTAATCTTCAATACTTTCATGATATTCCACGCTTTTTTGCGTTGATTTAAACTTTAAGCCACCAAGTTTTAATTGCAGTTCATTTTCATTCCAATATTCCTGATGACTTCCTTTTTGGGCATATCGGTATATGAGGTCCGAAACATTTTTATCCTCTTTTGAGTCATTCTGCTTTCCACAAAAAATAATTAATGCCTCTTCTGCACGGGTAAGTGCAACATAAAGTATGTTTAGGTTATCAATAAATATCTTTTGTTTTTCCTGCTTGTAATCCCCAGCGTATACTGTATTTTCTAAATTTTTACTATACTTAAGAGGAACGGCGTCTATCTCAGCAGATAACTTTTTATCGTGTTCATTGCTCCAGATGATATAATCGTGAGAGCTGTTTTGATCAAGGGGCCATGTACAGAATGGTACTAATACAACCTTGAACTCCAGTCCTTTGGCTTCATGGATGGTAAGCACTTTAATTGCCTCTACTTGCTTGGGGGGAGTGACTGCTCTTTTATAGCCTGTTTCACCCCACCATTCGAGAAATTTTCCTAAAGTATTTTTTTCTTTTCGGCTGAAATCAAGGATAGCATCCTGAAAGGCCTGGAGGTATGCCAATTCTGTCTTTACCTTATATAGACTAAATATCCTGATCAGTCCCTCTACCATTTCATAAAGTGGTAATCGCGTTAGTGAGGATTTATGTAGTAGAAAATCATCCGGCAGTAAATGAACGGTATCTGAACTGAGAAACAGCTTATTTTCATCTTTGGCATAACCCAAAATATAAACCTGATAATCATAAATAATTTGCGCAAGCGCAATTTCATCTTCGGTATGTAAATATTTAAATATTGAAAGGATGAACTTGACCACATAAGAGCTTCTGAGGTACATAAATTCAGCAGAAACAACATCATAATTGTATTTATCCTGTGCCAGCTCCAAGCTTTTATAAGCATAAAACCCCTCAACAATCTCTTCACCCTCTTTATGAGTCCTTACCAGTATGGCCATATCACTGCTGGAATATCCATTATCCTGTAGTTTTTCAACAGTTTTGATGGTCTGGGTGATGGATTCATGCTTTTGATTATCCACATCGCTTGGTAAGAAATTTACCTCCACGTACCCGGGATTTTCTTCAGGAGCTTTGCGTACTTTTTGGTTTACCGCTCTGTAAGTCTCAGCCAGATTTTCTCGGTAATTATCGGTCAGTGATAAATAGCTAAACAAACCATTATTAAACGCAACAACAGCATTATGACTCCTGTAGTTGGTGTCAAGAAACCTTTCATAAGTCTGTTCTTTTGGGATTTCCTGATTTATTCCGGAAGATAATACCTGCCAGTCACTGCCCCGCCAGCGATAGATCGATTGTTTCACATCACCCACGATCATGTTGAAATTTCCTGAGGAAAGGCTATTTTCTATCAGTGGTTGAAAATTATTCCACTGAAAACCTGATGTGTCTTGAAACTCATCGATCAGAAAGTGATTAAACCGGTGGCCAACTTTTTCAAAAATGAATGGCACATCACTGTTTGCAGTGATCTGGTTTAAGAAATCAGGCAGATCTGATATCAAGATCAAGTCATTTTCTTCCCGGTATTGCTTAAGCTTTACATTGAGATCGGTCAGAATACCTAAAACATACAAATATCTCTTGATCTCCCGGGCAGTTTTGTAAGTTTCAACATTTTCATTGAAAAAGTTAATACCTTCTTTAAGCAACGGCTGAAGGGTAGATGCTGCCAGCGATCGAATCAGTTCTTCATTTTTGGATGTTTTAGTATACCAGGCGGTGAAGTCCTCTAAACCTTTAAGAACGGTTTTGTTTGGGTTTTCAAAATTCTCATCATTCCATTTTATGAATTGGCCGGCAACGCCACGTTTTTTCCTTGAGAAATCATCTTCCGTGAGGTTATGCTTTGCTATAGCTTCCAAACCTTTTTTACCAATAGACTGAAGGTGATTTTCAAAATTGCAGATATTTTCACGGAGTTGTCTGTCCAGCTTGGTTACCTGCTCAAGGTTCCCCTCGTTTTCTGAAAACTTGCTGTATTTTGTTTTGAACCGTTCCTGAAATAATTCTTTTCCCAACTTTTGTATTTCATCCCTGATCTCATATTTCTTGCCCTCGGTGAGGCGTTCAATTGAGAAATCTTTAAGCCATTGTACCAGTTCATTATGATTGTGGATATCGGCAAGTAGTTCATCCACCACTTTATCCAGGACAAGATCTGTATCCAATTCAATGTCAAATACACCCCTTATTCCAATCTCCATAGCAAAGGCCCTAACCACCTGGTGAAAAAAGGAATCAATAGTGCTAATGGAAAACCTGGAGTAATTGTGAAGAATACATTTCAGTGACTTATTGGCTTTTCCTTTTAATTCATCCGGGCTTAATGGTGTTTCATGAAGCAATATTTCAGTCATTAGCCCCTCACCATTAGACAGTGCTCTGAGATAGGAAATCACCCTGTTCTTCATCTCTTCGGCTGCTTTGTTGGTGAAAGTGACGGCCAGGATTTTTTGGAAGTAGTCTGGTGATCTTAGGGAAAGTTTAATGTATTCCTTTGCCAGGGTGAAAGTCTTTCCTGATCCGGCTGAGGAACGATAAACAACAAAGGGTTTAGTTGACATGATTACAAACTAAAAAAAATAAGGATAATGGGAAAGCGCAACGTTGGATTTGTATTTTAAAGATTTCAGTTCTTCCCTTAATTCAATTAAGTGATACCCGAATTCGATTAACGGATCAGACCTGCTAGCTTAGTATCAATATTTATTTAATAATTCCCTCATACATTCCTAACGCATTAGGTTAAGTTTCTTCATTATTGGTTTAATTAGGTTTATCGCTCCCGGAAGGCGTCTGGGAGCGTTTTTTTATGGAAATGTTAGTTCTGCATGCCTTTTTGCTAATTTAAAAC
>CAYSCZ010000097.1:0-6965 GCA_964429655.1 uncultured Roseivirgaceae bacterium | reverse complement strand
ATTTGAAGTGATTTAACCATGTAATAGAAAGTCTAATGACAATTCTGGGTTTATATTTGCCCTAATCATTCATAAGGCATGGCATGGCCGTTCGAAGCTGAAAATTAATGTTCTTTTTGAGGTGTTTTACATAATCCATAGTATTCAATTTCTTCTGTGGAGGCTGGATTTTAAATTTTGATGATAGTCGCAGCCTTTTCATATTTGAGCGCTTGTATTGCAAGATGGTTTATGAAAGCCTAAATGTGCACGTCTGTTTTATACAAATTAGCAATTACCAAAAACAATTTTCTATTTCACTTATTTATGATATAATTTCTAAATGTTGGGAATAGCGCCATGAAGTCAAGATTATTTGTTTATTGGATATGCTTTGTTTCAACTTCATTTGCAATCCATGCCCAGGATACTGATAAAAGATTTTCATTTGCTGAAACCTACTTTGGATTAGAATCCATTTATATTCCATCCTATGGAAGCAGCTATTTTATTAATGAAGATAATGCTGTTGAAGCTTTTACACGCCATGGGAGGTTATCCCCTGGTTTAAACTTTGGCGCCACCCACTTTTGGGGCCATGCTGACTTCTACATCTCGATACCTGTTGGCAGCATCAATTTAAATGCCGATAGAATAGATAATGAATTAGCGCAAAGAGTATTAACCGGACTTAGAATCTATCCCTGGAAAATTGGTGCCAGAAAGTGGAGGCCATTCTTTGGCTATAAGTTTTCCGCCCATCAGTATGAACAATCGACTATTGATAATCAAACCGCTCAACATACGCAGGTAAAATCCATTTTCGATGTGGGTATAGGTTATCAAACACCACTTTTTTACTTATATGCAGGGTATAATAGAATATTGAACCCGGATTTTGATATTTATATTTCCAGGGATTATAATGTTTCTGTAAGTTACCCGTCTGCCTTTTTTAATGTTGGTATGAATATAAGATTGGAATTCACTTCCTCCGAACGTACAGAAGCATTGGAAAACCTCATGGATGAACTGGGAAGTACCAATAATTTTGGCTTTTTCTTTGGTATCGGACCATCCTCTGCTTTTCCTCTGGGCAATTCCCCTCGGATTAGCAATAATCAACCTTTCCTGGATCAACAGGTTATGCCGGGGATCTTTCCTGACCTATCTATGGGTTACCATTTCTCTAAATGGGACCTTATCACCAATCTTGCTTTTAGGCCAATCACACAAAAAAGGGAAGCGCTTGACTTTTCTCAAACCGTAAAAAGAAGGAGCCTTACCCTTGAAGTGCTCAAAGGCCTTGGCGATTATCATGGCTTTGTACCTTTTTTAGGGATGGGTTTATCTTATGAAAACATCGGTCTTGAAGAGAAAGATGAAGGTGCTGAGCTAACCAATAGTAATTATCAGAAAGCTACTCCGCTTTTTTGCTTTGGCTGGGATATAAGGCCCAACAGGGCTGCCGATTGGTTAATACTTCGAACGAATTTGAGATACGCACCATTTTTAGATATAGAGGAGGGGCGGGATGAAATCAATTTAGACCAACTGGAATTTAACTTTATTCAGGTCGTGGTCTATCCATATCGAAGGAGCAAGTATAAAGGATAATTATAAATTCTATTTTTATCTTCAAAACAAAATACGCCAGGAGAAGCTAACTTCAGTAATTTTTATTATTTTGACCTTACCCTGTTAAACCGAAATAATAATGAATAGAAAATTACGCATGGGTATGGTTGGAGGTGGTAGGAATGCCTTTATTGGTGCGGTACATAGAACGGCTGCCGCCATTGATGGTAAAATCGAACTGGTATGCGGAGCATTTAGTGGTGATCCGGAGAAATCTAAACTGTCAGGAAAGGATCTATTCCTGCCAGATGACCGTGTATATGAATCTTTTGAGGAAATGATCGATAGAGAGGCTGCATTACCTAAAAATGTAAAAATGGATGCGGTTTCGATTGTTACTCCAAACCACCTGCATTTTAAGCCGGCTAAAAAGGCACTGGAAAACGGCTTCCACGTGATCTGTGACAAACCGCTCGCTTTTAGTACCCGGGAAGCTGAAGAGTTGGAAGCGATAGTAAAACAATCCGGATTGGTATTTGCATTAACCCACACTTATACCGGTTATCCCATGGTTAAGCAAGCAAGAAAGATGCTACAGGAGGGCGTGCTGGGAAAAATCAGAAAGGTGGTGGTTGAGTATCCACAGGGTTGGTTGTCTATACCTTTGGAGAAAACCGGACAAAAGCAGGCCACCTGGCGTTCTGATCCCGCAAAGTCAGGGAAAGGTGGGGCTGTAGGTGATATTGGCACCCATGCCGAGAATTTAGTGGAATACTTTACCGGTTTAAAAATAGTGGAGTTAAGTGCTGATGTATCCTCAGTGGTGGAAGGCAGGGTGCTGGATGATGATGTGAATGTTTTGATAAGATTAGACAATGGAGCTAAAGGCGTGCTGCATTGCAGTCAGATCTGTGCAGGGGAAGAAAATGAACTCAACATCCGTATTTATGGTGAAAAAGGTGGAATAGAATGGCATCAGGAAGATCCAAACAACCTTATCCTAAAGTGGCTGGACCAACCCAGGCAGATCTACAGGCCAGGGAATCCATATATAAGCGAAATAGCACAAGCTAATACCCGGGTGCCACCCGGACATCCGGAGGGATACCTGGAGGCATTTGCTAATATCTATAAAAATTTTGCCTGTACCGTTTCCGCAAAAATTGAAGGCACAACGCCAAAACCTGTGCATACAGACTTTCCTACAGTCAGTGATGGCGTGAGGGGGATGAAATTTATAGACGCGATTATTGACTCTGGGAATAATAATGCCGCCTGGACAAAACTTGATTAACCCTAAAATATAAAAATATGAAAGGACCTGCCATATACCTCGCACAATTTATCGGAGACGAACCTCCGTTTAATAACCTGGAAAATATGTGTCAATATATGGCCTCTTTAGGTTACAAAGGTGTTGAATTACCAACCTGGGACAGCCGCCTGGTGGATTTGCAGAAGCTTGCTGAAAGTAAAGACTACAGTGATGAGATCAAAGGAAAAGTGGAAAGCTATGGATTAGAGATCACAGATCTGGCCACACATCTTCAGGGTCAGCTGATAGCATCACACCCGGCTTACGACCTTATGCTTGATGGATTTGCGCCTGAATCTGTTCACAACAACCCAAATGCCAGGCAGGAATGGGCTGTGCAACAAATGATTTGGAATGCCCGCGCAAGCAGAAATCTGGGCATTACCAGGCATGTCACCTTTTCAGGGGCACTATTATGGCCTTATTTATACCCTTTTCCACAGCGCACATCCGGACTGGTAGAAATGGGATTCAAAGCGTTGGCTAAGAAGTGGGAACCGGTCCTGAATGAGTTTGATCATTATGGGGTAGACCTGTGCTATGAACTACACCCCGCCGAAGACCTCCATGATGGGGTTACCTTTGAAATGTTTAGAGAAGCTACCGGTGATCACCCTCGGGTAAGTATCAATTATGATCCCAGCCACTTTGTACTTCAGCAGCTGGATTACCTGCAGTTTATTGATATTTACAAAGATTTTATCAGGATGTATCATGTCAAAGATGCTGAGTTTATTCCTAACGGCAGGTCCGGTGTGTACGGCGGATACCAGGAATGGATTGACCGGCCCGGAAGGTTTCGTTCATTAGGGGATGGACAAGTGGATTTCAAACAAATCTTTAGTAAGCTTACCCAATATGGATATGACGGATGGGCAGTTTTAGAGTGGGAATGCTGCCTAAAAAACCATGAAGATGGAGCCAAAGAGGGCGCTGAGTTTATAAGTGGCCACCTGATACGAAAGGCTGAAAAATCATTCGATGATTTTGCGGAGGGAGCGGTTGATGAAGCAGTTAATAAAAATATTCTGGGTATCTGATTTTTCAATAATCCGCAAAAACATGTTCAATAGTAAGGTCAAAAAGCCTTGCTATTTTAAATGCCAAGGGCAAACTTGGAATCAAATTTGCCTTTTTCAATGGCATTTACTGTTTGACGTGATACATTCAACCCAGAACTGTCATTAGACTTTCTATTACATGGTTAAATCACTTCAAATCAGACACTTAATATGTTATTGGCTCGTCACCATAGCACCGCTATGGTGATTCAACAAGTTGACGGTAAGTGCCTATTTCAAAGTGTTTTATGTCTGGAATAGATTTTCTATTGCATATTTCAGGGTTAAGCGTTGTCCAGATGAAGATGAGCCCAAAAAATGTGGCCAGTGCCATGGTAATTACCCAGGCAACTGTCTGGTATGCCATGCACATGATTGTGTTTTTCATTGGATCCATAAGTAAATATTATTGGATAAAATGTAAATAAATCTTTACCTAAATATGTGCATACTTCTTTGTCATGTAACGTTTATTTTATAAAAAGTAAATTTTTAATTTGTTTCATAAACCAACCCATAACCAAAGGGATAAAGTGGGTCTTTCAGATCAAAAGGGACATCTTCTTTTTGATTTTCTACCGATTCTGAGGAGGATGGCATTTGAAAAGGAAGTCTTCCTGTTGGGTTGAATTTACCAAAGACCACATCCAAAAACGCATCATCTTCTGTGCCAAAGTCCGCAATTAAACCTGAAGCTGCATCAGAGATATCAGGAATGATGGCTGGCCTTTCCAGGGAGATACCAACAACCGATGGTTTCTGAATGATGAGGTCAAGAATTTCTTTTTTTCTTTCCTCACTAAAATATAGCCTACCCTGGTGAAAGAATTGTTCTATGAAATAATCGTTTCGTTTTTCATAAGGCGTTTGCAGCCTGATGATCATGACATCTGCTTGTTCCGGCGAATCAACCACCTCTCCATATTGCTCAACGATAGCCTTATTAATGTTTTCAACATATACTTTAGTGCCTTCATCAAGCGGTAGCAGTTCATCATTTTTTAAAAGCACCATAGATTTTCTTTGTGCTTCCTTGCCTTTATCGACAAAATTTTGATTACCAACCAGGGTAGTCGCCCTTTCAATATTTACATATGGGTTTTCAAACAGTCCTAGTTCAAATTTATCTTCTAACAGTCTTCTGGCAGACTCATTAATCCTTGATTCCGTTATCTCACCGGAATTAACCAATTCAATGATGTATTCCGGGGAAGACTCCCCGCCAAACTGATCACAACCGGCATCCAGTACTTTTTTTGTTCTCTCCAGGGGCGTCAACGCTTCAACACCCCATTTCCTGGCTTCGCCAAAGTTGGTGTCATTTATGATATTCCAATCCGTACATATCACTCCATCAAATCCATATTGCCGACGCAGCATTCCTGTGATAATTTCTTTATTAAAGGCGAAACCCACATCTTCACTGGTTTGCCCCACCGGGATGCCATAATAAGGCATTATCTGGGCTGTATTTGCAGCAAATACCCCTTTCTCAAAAGGTATCAAATGGTAGTCAAAATTATTCCCCGGGTAAACTTGATCTTTTCCATAAGGGAAGTGGGCATCTTCTCCGTCTTTTTGAGGGCCGCCACCTGCAAAATGTTTGCTCATACACATCACACTGGTGTTGGTAATTGAATCCCCCTGAAACCCATTGATGTAAGCACGGGCCATCCTGGCCGCCAGTTCAGCATCCTCGCCAAAGGTTCCGTTTATCCGGCCCCACCTTGGTTCAGTTGCCAGGTCCGCCATGGGGCTTAAGGATAATCTTATGCCTACGGCAGTATACTCCTGCCGGGCTATATCGGCAAACTCTTTTACCAATGTTGTATCCCCGGTGGCGGCCAATCCTAAGGCGGTAGGCCAATGTGAAAAGTCTTCCGTAAAGACATTGGCTCCCGGGTTTTCTCCGGGCCCGTGACGGGGATCAGTAGCTATGGTTACCGGTATACCAAGCCGGGTCCTTTCAGCCATCTTTTGGATGTTGTTGTTCCATTTAGCCAGCACCTCTTTTGGGAGGTCCTGTACGATGTTGAAGTGGTTCAGGTATTTTTGACCCACCATCTGCGAGGTGCGAATAAAGGAGGACAGCATGAGGGTAAAAAAATCATCAGAAAGGGTGGGTTTTTCCATGGTGGACCCATCTTTGTTCATACCAATGATGTTAATATACATCAGCCCTGCTTTTTCTTCCATGGTCATTTGAGCCATAAGGTCATTTACCCGCTCGTTAATCGTCAGTCGTTTGTCTTCATAGGGATCTAATTTCTCATTTTTATTAAGGTCCCGATAAGAAATCCCATTTCCTGTTAGGGTAGGGGCTTCATCACCAAGTTTGGCCAGGTTTTTCTTTGCTTCTAAATTCCATTTGATGATAAAACCAACTAATACCAGAACGGCTAACCCAAGAATAGCTCCTGCGATGATACCTATTATTTTTACGACCTTTTTCATGGGGGCAAATATTTATTCAATGCCATATTAATAATTCTTATAATTTCTTCAAACTTACCCTATTAAAATAATATGATAAGGAAACTTACCCTTAGCTATTGGCAACCATATTTGAATAAAAATGGAAATGATGAATCCTAAGCATTTATAATTGAACCAATTCAATAAATACCCCGTCAGGGTCCCGGATGATTATAAAGGAATAATTTCGTTCTAATTGACCGATAATTTCTATGCCTGCTTTTTTGATTCTATTTAAAACAGGTTCAAGATCATCATAGTGAAATGTGAGGTAATTCACACCAGGCGCTTCATTTATCCCCAGAGGATTAGACCTTTCTTCTATCTCGCCAAAATATGCCAATTTCAACAGGGTTGCAGTCTGACTGTTTACCAGCTTATATATTCTCACTATAAAGGGTGAGTCATGGGACATGCCCGCCTCCTCACTCCAAACCCTGTCAAGATAAAAGCTTCCTGCAGGCTGCATACCTAATATTTCGGTGTAAAATGCTTCAGATATATTAATCCCAGATTTGTCATTGGAATTTTGTCATGAAGGGTTAAAGCCCAAAAAA
>CAYSCZ010000096.1:0-6991 GCA_964429655.1 uncultured Roseivirgaceae bacterium | reverse complement strand
AAATTAACACCTTACACCCAAATTATCATATCCCAGATGAATTTTTTGGGTTAATTGTAGTTTCTTTTTATTCTATGATAACCTTTTTCAACACTTTGCTGTGTCCATTTAATTTTACTCTGATGAAAAAAATTACCACAGCATGTAAATAACCAAAGAGAATAAAACAAGACTATTAAAATTTCTTGAATCTGGTCATTGATTCTCGTCATGAATAAAGAAGGATTCACTCATTAGGAATTCAAAATTTTCTTCACCAACTAACGATTGTGGGGAGATTTCGATTTTTCTCTTCCAGGCTAAGACTTAAAACCTCAGTTCAAAACAAAATCCCGTTCGTCTTTTATTGCCTAACTAAAGGCAAGCTTTAGCACGTTCTGTAACTCAGTTGGCGAGAAATTGGTAAACGGTGATCAAGATCGAAAGGAAGGCGAGACCAAAGCCGGTAAGCCATTTCATGTTTTTATCCATTTTATCCAGTCGTTTATCCAGCACTTTAAAAAGCTCTTTGTTTAGCGCCTGATTTTCTTCAAAGCGTTTATTTATGGTTTCAAAAAGTTGCCTTTGATATTCTCGACTTTCTTCAAAGCGTTTTTCCTGGTACTCTCGGTTTTCTTCAAAGCGTTTATCAATAGCTTCAAAGCGTTGGTTCTGAGATTCCATGTTCTCTTCAAAGCGTTTATCAATAGCAGCAAAGCGTTGGTTCTGAGATTCCATGTTCTCTTCAAAGCGTTTTTCAATAGCTTCAAAGTGTTTTTCCTGGTACTCTCGGTTTTCATCGAAACGCTGGTGAATGTGCTTTAACTCCTCTTCCACCCTGATCATTCGTTCCAGCAATTCTTTATCTGAACCAGCAATGCTGGTTGACCTGCCGAACTCTTCTCTAATAACCGAGATAACAAAAGCCCTGATCTCTTCCGGTGTTTGAAGTGTTTCCATGAATTTATTTAACGAAAATAATGAAAAAATGGTGAAATAGTGGGTCGGTGGTTAGGCGAACTATTAGGTCTTTAAAGGGCTGAGGTTCAAAATGATGTATTCGATGATATATAGAAATGGATATATTATTTAAGCATGATATGAAATTGGTCATGAGTCACCCGACAATAAATGAATTCTTTTTTCGAAAAAGATTTAAATTGGTCAAACAAAAAACGATAAATCCTATCTATATAATTACACATGTTTATATTAATAATGTATCCTAAATAAAGAGATTCGGCTGATGTAAATTCTTAGCTTCGATACTTCTTCGAGCTGTTGCGCCACACCCACAACCTCATAACCTAATTTATTTAGTTGAAGCCTTGGTTGAATTTAAATAACTATCCCTGTATTGGCAACACTTTTTGAGGATGATTAAACCCAGAATTGTCATTAGACATTCTATTGCATGGTTAAATCACTTCAAATCAGACACTTAACATGTTATTGACTCGTCACCATAGCGATGCTATGTCTCCTCGACCTAAGTGCCTGATTTTTTGGGCTTTAACCCTTCACGACAAAATTCCAATGACAAATCTGGGTTGAATTGAAACCCCTTGATATTATACCCCAAATTGTAAATTTTTGACTTAAAATAATTTATGTCCTGAAAAAAAGTAATTGCGCAAAATTTTTAAGCTATTTAGTAAATTTATCTGTAACGATAATTGAAATTTTACCTGCCTATTGATTACCATACAATTCAACACGTTGCACATTGTGAAAGGTAATGTTGAAAGGGGCTACAGGCGGTAATACGGAAGCTTCAAACAGTAATTCGCCTGTGGTTCGATCAACTTCAACTATTTTACCTCGATTACCATTAAAGTCAACAGCACCTGGTGTAAATAGCACATTGTTTTCGTCAGTATAGTAAACCACTTTAGATACTATTCTGGAATAAGTTTCAGCTCCTCTTTCTTTTCCATAAGACCATACCTGCTGTATAGTCATATTGTCTTCATCAATTTTATATTCTACTGCCCGACTATAAGTTCCCGGCTGCATGTAATTTCTGTTATCACCATTATCGAAAATCATAACATTTCCATTGGGTAAAAGGATAGGCGAGTGTTGATACCATGCCCATTCAAAATCAGGGTGATTGATAAAGCCGTTGAGCACCTGCTCATCCGTTATTGGAGTTCCGGTTGCATCCAGTGGTTGCAATAAGAACTGGTTTAAGTCCATGCCATTACCCGCTGTTCCCCATGACAAATGTGGAGCCAGTAACCACACCACCTCATTATTGACCGTAAGTTTTACCGTACCCTGCGTTCGACCTGAAACCAGGATGCTGTTGTCATCGGCACTATACTCCACCGCATTCGCGTGGAACCAGTCAATGTTAAGATCGGCCAGGTCGGTTTCCCAGGCCCTTCTTTGGTTGTCAAGGGATACATTAAGGTCCCAGGTGTTAATAATACTTCCAGAAACGCGATTTATCTCTATGATGACGTCTTCCACAGTAGGTTTTGAAAAATCATTTACGGTGACCAGTAAATTACCATTGGGCTTTTCCAGTACATGATGGTGGAACCCGAAACCCTGAAGGCTCCAGGTATTGATGATTTCACCCAGCATATTGATCTCATAGAGCGATTCTGAATTACCATCACCACACAGAATATTCCCATTAGCGAGTTGTACAAATCCATTATCATAGAAGAGACTGCCCAGAACCGGATGATTTGCATAATTCAGATACCACCGGATGTCCCCAAATTCATCAAACATTAAAGGCCGTTGTGGTAGGAAATCCCCATCCTCTGCGAACCCAAAATAATTGACAAGGTTAAATCCAGGTTTTATTCCCCCGGATACCGGCTTATCTATACGTACGGAGGGCATTTCGGGAATCAATTCGTCAGTAGTCACCTCCAGTGTCATGTCATCAAGCACATTGCCATCAGCATCAAAAAATACAAGGCCAACCTGATTTTCAGCATCAGGGTACAAGCCCAAAACGGGGATTTCAAACTGAGTCTGAGGGGATGTATATTGATGCACAACGTCTGATTCCTGACCATTTTGCCCATGAACGCGAACTTCTACAATAACGGGCTCTTCGGTAGAAAAAGTGATTTCAGCAGATAACGGGGCGACCCCGTTAGGATTTAATGCTAAGGCTGGGTTTGTAATAAATGTCAGTTCCCCAGCCGGCCCGGTGGGATCATCATCTTTATTACAGCTTATTGAAATTATTAAAACTGACAGGGTGAAAATTTGCAGGGAGTTCCTCATAGACATAAAAAATAAAACTTAATTTAAAGATAATTGAAAAACAAGACTTAATCCGATAAATAAATAGCTCCGCCTGTCATCTGATATTATTAATCACGGATCCATTCGAGCGATCCGATTAAATTACTTAGTTTTATTTATACAATTGTAATCTATAAGATGGCCAACTATTCTTTAAATTCCACCAAAAGCCCTTTTGTTAAAAGCATACAATGGATTTTAACCCATGATAACCTAGGTAAGCTAACCACCTAATACCGGCATTATATGAAGCTTTATATTAAATATATGGTTAGCCTAAGGTGCAAACTTCTGGTAAAAAAGGAGCTGGAAAGCCTTGGTTTGCATTATTCAGCACTGGAACTTGGGATGGTTGATATCTTTGAAGATATTACTCAAAAGCAGAGGGAAGTGCTTAAAATAAATCTTTTGAAATCTGGTTTGGAGCTATTGGATGATAAGAAAAGTATCCTGATTGAAAAGATTAAAACACTGATTATCGAAATGATTCACTATTCAGAAGAATTGCCCGGCGTAAACTATTCTGACTATATCAGCGAAAAACTCGGCTATGACTATACCTATCTGTCTAATATATTTACCGAAGTCAAGGGCACGACCATTCAGCAGTTCATCATCATTCACAAGGTTGAAAAAATAAAGGAACTGCTGCTGTATGATGAATTAAACCTAACACAGATTGCTTACAAGCTTCACTATAGCAGTGTAGGTCATCTTTCTAATCAATTCAAGAAAGTAACCGGACTTTCCCCCTCCTTTTACAAGCAAATGAAGTATAAAAGGAATACTAACCTGGAAAACCTTTAAAGATTAGTGAGTTTTCAACGAAATGAATGTGAGAATTATGTAAATATTTTTAAAAATCACGCAACACATTTTTTCTTTAGGATTTATATATTAGAGTTTTAATATTCGGATTAGAGTGGGTATTTACCATTCTTATTTTTTAATATAAACCCGTCCTATTAAATGAATATTTTATTTGTTTACCCCTTATGTCCTGATTCATTCTGGAGTTTTCGCCATGATTTACACTTTATTTCGAAAAAGGCTGTTTCGCCCCCACTAGGACTGATTACCGTATCAGCTATGATTCCGGGTTCATGGAAAAAAAAGTTGATTGATATGAATGTCTCCACGCTCACGGTAAAAGATATTCAGTGGGCAGATTATGTTTTTATCAGTGCGATGTATATCCAGAAAAAATCCGTTGATCATGTATTGGGATTATGTAAGGCTCATAATACAAAAGTTGTTGCCGGGGGCCCGTTATTTACACAGGAATATAAAAACTACCCGCAGATCGATCATTTTGTACTCAATGAAGCAGAAATCACACTCCCCTTATTTTTAAATGATCTTAATGCAAGTGGGAAGCCTAAAAAAATTTACCAGGCCAGGAAAAATGAATATGCTGATCTAACAATGACTCCCATACCAGACTACCATTTACTCCATCAAAATGCATACGCTTTTATGAGCCTGCAAATAAGTCGTGGATGCCCCTATGGTTGTGATTTTTGTGAGATCACGTCACTTTTAGGACGTAAAGTAAGGATGAAAACCAGCCTACAGGTGCTCAGGGAGTTTGATCGATTATATGAATTGAAATGGAGGGGATCAGTATCTATTGTTGATGACAATTTTATTGGAAGAAAGCGTGAGGTTAGAGACCATTTGCTGCCCACTATCAACACCTGGATGAAAGCACATGGACATCCATTTACATTTAACATACAGGCTAGCATTGATTTGGCAGATGACGATAAATTGTTGTCGGGGATGGCCCAAGCAGGCTTTCATTCAATGTTTATTGGTATAGAAACGCCCGTTGAAGAATCCCTCAATGAATGCCACAAGTCTCAGAACAAAAAAAGAGATATGCTTGAAGATATTCGGAAAATACAAAAAGCAGGAATGCTGGTCTCCGGTGGGTTTATCATAGGGTTTGACAGCGACCAACCATCAGTCTTTCAGAAGCAAATAAATTTTATACAAAACAGCGGAATTGCATCAGCAATGGTAGGCTTACTGAATGCTCCTAAAAACACAAAACTTTATCATCGACTGGAAAAAGAAGGAAGGATAAGTGACCTGGCAACAGGGAATAATACCGACTTTACCCTTAACTTCAGACCTTTGATGGACAAAAAGGTTTTACTTGAAGGTTTTGAACAAATCATTCAGAACATCTATAGTGTTAAGTCTTACTACCAAAGGGTAAAAAACTTATTAGAAAATTATCACCCGCCAAAAAGACCGAAGAAAATCAACCCAACCCGTCTTTTGGCTTTTTTGAAAACAATAATAATAATCGGTATCGCGCATAAGGGTCGATCTGAATACTGGAAGTTGTTATTCTGGACACTCACCAAAAAACCATCACTGTTCATGGAAGCTGTGACATTAGCGGTATATGGTCATCATTTCAGAAGAGTGTATGGACTGATTTGATTGTACCACCTTTACTATCTTTGTTGAGGTTTGCGTTGGGTTGGATAAACTGTGATTTATGTAATACTATTCTTGAAAAGTATAAGGCATTTTAGTAAAACCAACTAATCTTTAAATAACATAATATACTAAGATTAAACCAATAATCATGTCTAAAGAAAAAGATGGTAAAGCCAAATCAGATAAAACGGCCCCTACCAAAACTTTGAAAGAAAAAAGAGCGGCAAAAGCTGCTAAAAGAAACGAGAAAAGTAAAAGTGAGTAGGTGGTATAGTTAAAAATTCAGAGGTCTTTAAAGGCTTTGTTACTTTTCAATGGATGAAAAGTAACCAAAAATCTAGACAAAATAATTCCTCCCCCCTGCGGGTCTTTACGCACATATATAACTAACTCAAATGCTTGATTCGGGATTTTATAGCATGCGGTGGGTGAACCTATGATACCGAAGGTTTCATTGAGCGATGGACGAACCAATGGCAGGCGTGCGATCGACTCAGCGTGGAAACTTAATTGGTTCTTGACTTTTTGGTGATGACTGTCCCGATTTCATATCGGGATTTGTGTGAAGACAAAAAGTAAAATACGTGGCAATAAGTGATTGCTTTGTACATTACAATAAAAAAACCCTCTCAGATGCTCCAAGAGGGAAAAAATGTGTAGCGGGAGGAGGACTCGAACCTCCGTCCGTCAGCTGACGGATATGAGCCAACAAGCTATTTATTGAGTATTTGTGTTTTAATAAAATCCCTTCCCCGACTTGATTTTAGTTCCTTTTCCCGATTCAGGGCTTCTTCCTTTGTTTTATATCCCTCTGAATGGATTAATTTCCATGGCCTATATTTTATAGTCCAACCTTTGGTCGCTTTTTCGTTGTGGGAGATAATTCTATCCTGAAGATTTGAAGTGTAGCCAATATAAATTTTATCATACCTCTTCGAATGAAGAACATAAACTATATACATCAATAAAAAAACCCTCTCAGATGCTCCAAGAGGGAAAAAATGTGTAGCGGGAGGAGGACTCGAACCTCCGTCCGTCAGCTGACGGATATGAGCCAACAAGCTATTTATTGAGTATTTGTGTTTTAATAAAATCCCTTCCCCGACTTGATTTTAGTTCCTTTTCCCGATTCAGGGCTTCTTCCTTTGTTTTATATCCCTCTGAATGGATTAATTTCCATGGCCTATATTTTATAGTCCAACCTTTGGTCGCTTTTTCGTTGTGGGAGATAATTCTATCCTGAAGATTTGAAGTGTAGCCAATATAAATTTTATCATACCTCTTC
>CAYSCZ010000095.1:0-7367 GCA_964429655.1 uncultured Roseivirgaceae bacterium | reverse complement strand
GAATTTTTGAATACTTTTTTTCAATGAAAAAAGTATTTGCCTGCCCGGCATGAGGGCATACAGCGAACACAGATAAAAGAGAGAAACCAAGTGAGCTATTCTGCCAGTAGCAAGGAGATTGCCACGTCACCAATGCTACGCAAAGGTTCCTCGCAATGACGTGCTACTTGATGGCTTGTGCTGTGAGCCAGACAGAGCGTTGGCTTGCAAGTGTATCACAGGCAAAATCCTAACACCTGAGAATTCAATATTTGAGATCGAATCGAACATTGGTACAGAATACTTCCAAATAGAACGATATCCTTTGCCTGGGATTCTCTTGCTTAGGGCTGGTAATCCCGCCACAAGCGGGAAAGAGCGTTGGGGAAAACTATTAATAGCCGGGGGCGCCTAGTCGTTTGGACAGGGCACGGCAGAGCGCAGGACGGTCCGCCGCTGCGGTTTGTGCGCTGGCCGAGCGGCTACCGAAACGTCGGCTCGGTTAATATTACGGCTAATTATATAACAAGCCCGCCATTAGCGGGCAAGAAAGCAAACAACAGATGCAGAATCGAAATCGTCCAGCTTTGCTGGTTAACATAATATCATTATATAAGCAATGAGGTTGTGTGAGAGCCGTGATTTGCTTTAACATAAAATCATTACCGTTATCGTACTGACGTCCGATAACTGATATTAATCCGTCGGCTGACGGACCGCAAATCACTAGCTTTGTTTTATAATTTATATTATGTTAAGTAAAAGAAATCTAACACGAATATCTTTGTTTCTAAATAGCATTTATATCTCCTCTTCTGTACATTGTTTTAAGATTTAAATTTTAGTCTCAGGCATCTTACTCCTCAACGAAAAATGGAATATTGGCGTGGGCCGTGTGGTTATTACCGTCGCTAACATAAATATATAATCGATACGCCCCCGGCTTATCTGGTGCCTGAAAGCCGGTCGCTGCCCCTGACTCCTCAGTAAATAATCCGGTTATCGTATCAGGAATGTACTCGCTATCCCCACCTGACTTTTGGGATTTGCTTTCTTCCATGATCTCCCAACGATATGTGAGCTTGTCGCCGTCCAGATCTTCGACATCCACATTTGCTGAATATTCCTCGCCAACCTTCAGCCGGATATTGTCCGCAGGTGTTTGTCCTTCCAGAGTAAAACTATTTAACCTTGGCGTTCGGTTTTCGGGCCATTCATCGTTCCACACATAATGCATCACATCTACAGACTCAGTTTCAGATCCATCAGGCATAAAAACACCAAACCAGGTTGGTGTGCGTTCCTGCTTCTGTCCCCATAAGAACACATAGCTACCCATCACCTGAGGTTGTGTTAAAATTGAGTTTTGATATCTTCTGAGATAATGATCGGCTTTTACTGAACTGTTGTCTTCTATAGGCGCTCCCCATTCGGTTCTGCCTACCTCCCAGTACCCTGTAGCTCCCCATTCCGTAATGACTATCGGCCCCTCGTAATTTGATTTTTCAATAAGTTCCGGCAGCACATCCATGGCTGCATATAGCTGAACACTTATAAAATCCAGATCCGGAGCCTTGGCTTCCAGTATTTCTACCATTTCAGCGCTGATTCCGGCAATTGGTGATGTTGTAAGATGATTAGGATCAATTTCATGGATCATTTTGGAGATGTCATTGACGGCTTCCCAGACTTTCGTGTCCTCAGCCTCGAGATTAAGCTCATTCCCAATGCCCCAAATAATTAATGCCGGATGATCTTTTAATGATTCAACCTCTTTCCTGATGCGATTCATCTGTTTTTCTACTGCTTCCTCATCATAATAATTAAATCCATGCCGCTCCTTCCCTACACTGATTCCCATCATGACTTTTAACCCGAGCGCCTCTGCCTGATCGAGGTATTCCTTTGCATTATCCGTGCTCCAGGTTTTAAAGGAATTTGCGCCATGAACCGCCAATGATTCTTTGTCACCACTTTGGCAACCGGCTCCTTCAATGTAAAAGGGCTCTCCATTCAGTAATATTCGATAACCATCCGCTGTCTGACGGATTTCTGCCTTGGTTATATTATAAGTATTTTGTTCTTCCTGCGATGATGAGCAGCTAACCATAAGATTACTAATAAATAATAGCACAAATATTTGCGGAATGATTGGAAGTGATAGCATATGTAGTCAATTTAATCAATTTAATCAATAAATTATTGTTCAGGCTAACTTTGCGGTCTATGATCCATTCCAAACCCAAACCCAACACACTTTTTGCGGTAGGTATATTTCTGCTACTTGTTTTTGCGGTAGATATTTGGTTTTTGCTAACACTTATCAATAACCCTGAAAACTATTTTATCTGGAAACTGCTATTGATTCCTACCCTGTTAGTAATTGCATTGATCGTTGGAAGCAAAACCTATTTTTCTTCAGTAAAGATATTCCTTGGAAAAGATCGATTGACTTATCGGTATCCGTTACAGTCGGGTAAAACCGTTAAAATTCCAGAAATAACTTCATGGAAGGAAGAAATTATCAAGCGAAAGACCAGTACCTTTAATCGTTTAACCCAGATTTGTCATTGGAATTTTGTCATGAAGGGTTAAAGCCCTAAAAATCAGGCACTTAGTTCGAGGGGGCATAGCATCGCTATAGTGACGAGCCAATAACATGTTAAGTGTCTGATTTGAAGTGATTTAACCATGTAATAGAAAGTCTAATGACAATTCTGGGTTTATCCATCAAAATAAAACATGGAACTAAGTTACGCATCAGCAATCATGAAAACACGGAATATGATAAGGTGGTGAAGTATTTGAAGAAGAAAGTGAAAGAATGGAGCGATTAGTTAGTAGCGCTTGGTTGTCAAAATGGAAACGCTAAACAGAAACAAAAGCAAGAAACTCATTCTTTTGATCTCACCTTCCAGATGTCCCTGATCATGTTTATTCAAATTAGCACTGCTGCTCAACATCAATATATCACTTTCAAAAAGCTCTGATTTAAGGATTGAATCTTAATCAAATGATCTTGATCCAATCAATCAGTAATCTGAAATCTTGTTCTTTTTTGTTTCCAATCAGTATGGCAAATTCTTCGATCTTTGTATGATTGAATGCAGGCAGGTCAACAAGGCGGCCCCTGTAAACAGGTACCATCTCCTTCATTGGTATCGCTAGTGTCTCCCATTCACCTGAGGTTTGAAAAATATACCGATAAGTATAATATACTTCTGTCGAATGCTTTATCCGTAGCTGATATGCTTTGCCATCACCTTTAAGGCGTAGATTGATTATTTTATGGCTAACAATTTCAATAGCATCGGTACTATACTTAACCATTGAAAATCCACCATTATTTTCAAGGGAAACATGGCCATGAAAACGGCCATAGCCGGCTTTATCTATATCAAAATGCCCGGATGACTTCCCACCCATTACCACATCATCAACAATTTTCCACTGACCAGTATTGTAGCCTTCGACAAGCTCAGCTTCATAATCCTTAAATTCCAAAACCACTATTTCTTGTGTTGGCATAAGTAATGTTATTATTGATAACAGATAAACCATACTGGTCTAAACTGGATACTTAAAAGAAGGTTTGATTTTGGTCCCTTTGGTGTCCTTAAGGCCGATAAGGGATAATCGCTAAAATCTTATCTACCACATCTAGAGCAACCTGGCGTCTATCTTTTCAAATATATCCTTTAACCCAGATTTGTCATTGGAATTTTGTCATGAAGGGTTAAAGCCCAAAAAATCAGGCACTTAGGTCGAGGAGGCATAGCATTGCTATGGTGACGAGCCAATAACATGTTAAGTGTCTGATTTGAAGTGATTTAACCATGTAATAGAAAGTCTAATGACAATTCTGGGTTTAACACCCAGGCTGCACGCCAGCCATCAGGCTGATCGATACCCAACATAAACTACATGGTCTCCTCAACTTCATCCGGATTTAGAATTATTCTGTCAATCAATGATTTTTTATTAAAGGTGGTGGATAATAATTCAGATAATTCGCGCATGCCCCTGTAAAATTAAGAAATATCACCCCTACTAATACACCCAAATATTATTTGGTGAGATTATATTGCTACAAGATCACCATAAACATAAGCAGAATTATATTTGGTCTATTATACAGCAGCCTGTCACTTTGTCTGTTTCTAAAGAGCGTAAATTATTTAAATATTTTAAATCATTAAAAATCAATGATTTATGTATACTTGCTTATATTTTATATTTAAATTAAAGTTATACTATAAGTACTTTTCTGTACATTAATGGGTATCCTACCAATCATAATATCAAAAGGTTTATGATCCAGCATCATATAATACCAGCTCATAGAGAGCCTCTCTAATACATTAGATGTCCGCCCCACGCTATAATATTTTTACAGATCAACCTTTATTACTTTATTAACAATTAGAAATAGTTAGAATTATCAAATTAGATGAAAGCATATTACTCGGGTTAATTCGAAGAAATAGTATTGCTTACAGAGGCCATTATCCATGATGATGCCTATGAACTATTCGAACAACAATACACCAATGAGCAAAGGCTCAGTACTTCATTCAAATTATTTTCTGTTACTACAGGTATTATTTCATGTTTGGGACTCATAGGCATGGATGGCTTCATTGTAGAAACCAAAATCAAAGAAATCGGCATTCGTAAGGTGATGGGTGCCTCCGTACCACACTTACTGATGCTTGTCAGCAACTGGTTTTTACTGCTTATTGGATTAGCTTTGTTGATTGCATTGCCCGCTGCCTGATATCTGATGAGTGGCTGGCTGGAAAATTTTGTATGTGGAACCAACCTGTCATCTGGATACTTTCTGATAGATGTTGTCGCAATCGTCATACTGTCCGCACTTACTATTTCGTATCAAACGGTCAAATCTACCCCTGTCAATCCTGTAGAGTGCCTAAAAAATGAGTAACTATAAAGTTCTTCTTTTGATAAGCGGATAAAAAACTAAAAATTGATAAATTAACCAAGAAATAAAGGTCTAATAATATGAAGTTAAAATTTCAATTTATTGTATTATTCATTTTCGGTTTTGGTAATCTGATCATCGCCCAGGAGGTATTAACACCTCTTGATGTTGCCAGGTTAAAATATGTGAACAGGGTCGAGATTTCTGATGATGGCCAATACATTGCTTACACCATAAGCAATCCTGCGGATCCATTAGAAAAGAACGAAAGTGCACAAAATCATCTCTATGTT
This sequence comes from uncultured Roseivirgaceae bacterium, assembly GCA_964429655.1. Taxonomy (GTDB): domain Bacteria; phylum Bacteroidota; class Bacteroidia; order Cytophagales; family Cyclobacteriaceae; genus CAYSCZ01. The sequence continues at coordinate 2,153 of CAYSCZ010000095.1, read as the reverse complement.
TATGACGTTGAAAACAATCGTCCAATGCCTTTTTTCACCCAATCGAGTGTAGGGTCTATAGCCTTTCGTCCCGGGAAAGGTACCCTGACTTTCCTGACCAAAAGATCAGGTGACGAAGGACGATCGCTTTATGAAATCGGAATTTCCGGTGGAGAAGCGATGAAACTATATGAGCATAACACATCCATCAGCCATTATGAATGGTCTGATGATGGGCGCAAGCTGGCGGTTATAGCTAATGAGGAAAAGGAAAGTAAAGAATCAAAGCTACCCTATCAACCGGAGATTTACGAAGAAGACCTTACTTACACCCGTATATACTTGGTTAACCCTGCAGATTGGACAGCTGAAGAAGTACCTGTTACAGGAGATGTGAAAAGTATGAAGTGGAGCCCGGATGGTAGTAGAATGGCTGTCTCTGCCGCTCCTACTCCTTTGGTGGACGATTATTATATGAAACAAGGCATCCACATTTATGATGCGAACTCCAATTCCAAAATCGGAGAAGTAGACCACGTGGCTAAGCTGGGACAGTTTGAGTGGAGCCCGGATGGAAACCAACTGGGCATAATTGCCGGCGCACACATCAATGATCCGATAGATGGGAGGTTGTTACTGGTTGGGGCTAACGGTGGAAAACCAACGAACCTCTTCCCTGATTTTAAAGGCAAATTCGAGTCGATAAGTTGGAAAGATGAGAAAACGATCACCTATCTGGTCAGCAAAGGCGTTTATTCCCGCTTTGGCACCATTAACATTGATAAACAAAGTATGAATCCTCTATTGGAACGATCCCTACCTATTCTGAAAGGTTTCTCACAGGCCGATAACGGTTCCACAGCATTTATGGCAGAGTCTCCCAATCACCCACCGGAGCTTTATTATCTTGATAAAAAGGGTAAAGTACCAGAAAGGCTGACTAATAATAATGCATGGCTAGCTACCATAAACATTGGTAAACAGGAAGTGATCAAGTATCAAGCGCGTGATGGCATGGAGATAGAAGGCATACTCATCAGACCTGTCAATGAAAGAACCGGTGAAAAATATCCATTAATCACCGTAGTTCATGGAGGCCCTGAAGCACACTATGATAATGGATGGCTAACCCGCTACTCCTCCCCCGGACAGATGGCTGCGGCCCGGGGTTATGCAGTTTTTTATCCCAATTATCGTGGCAGCACTGGGCTTGGTCTGGAATTCGCTATGAGCAGCCAGGCTGATCCTGCCGGTAAAGAGTTTGATGATATTGTAGATGGTGTTGACTACCTCATTAAAAGTGGATTGGTTGATGAAAATAAAGTGGGTGTTACCGGGGGTTCTTACGGGGGCTATGCCACAGGGTGGATGGCTACTAAATACAGTGACCGGTTTGCTGCAGGCGTTATGTTTGTAGGGATCAGTAATAACCTGTCCAAATGGGGTACCAGTGATATCCCGGAAGAACTTTATCATGTGCATGCAAGAAAAAGAGTGTGGGATGATTATGACTTCTTTCGCGAAAGAAGCCCGATATACCATGTGGACAACGCCAAAACCCCCTTACTGATCATGCATGGCAAAGAAGATCCGAGAGTTTATCCCGGTCAGTCAATGGAGCTATACCGGCACATTAAAACCAGAACAAATACCCCTGTGAGATTGGTATTTTATCCTGGTGAAGGCCATGGAAACAGAAAATCAACCGCCCGCCTTGATTACAATGTTAGAATGATGCGGTGGTTTGACAATTATTTGAAGGGGGAAAACGAAGACCTTGATACGAAAATTGATTTCCCTGAAAGCAAATAGGTTTTAAATTATGCCTTTGGCACTGCTTTTGTCTATGTTGCTGGCATAATTATTCATTCGATAGACAATAGCTCCCTGTTCGGTAATTTCAATACTGAAAACATTATTCAATTGCATTTTCTCTAACAGGCTCCTTGCTTTTTCAATGCTGATATTTAGTTTCATGGCAACCTCAGGAACGGTAAGCCTCCCTTCGTTTTGTGTGGCCAGCCTCAGGGTCTGATTTTCCAGACTATAGGCCGGTATACTATATTTCCTGTACATTTTTACACCGTAATATAGTGGAAGGATACCCATGAGCATTAACCCCAGAATTGTCATTAGACTTTCTATTACATGGTTAAATCACTTCAAATCAGACA
>CAYSCZ010000094.1:0-8018 GCA_964429655.1 uncultured Roseivirgaceae bacterium | reverse complement strand
CAGATTATTTCATCCACCACGGGTTTGACCCGGGAGCACATTGATTACCTTAAACTGAAAAGTGGTGCGTGTTGATGGTTTTGGTATTTGAGCAGATTAATATTTGGGGACTATTCGAACACGCCGGGTAAAGATGCGTTGCCAGCTCAATCCTCAATACTCCTCTTCTTAACTTTAATAGCAGGATTTCCCTGGTATATGCCATATGCTTCCATATTTTTAATAGCAACTGAGTTAACGCTTAGGACTGAATGGGAGTGACATGTAGCCCCTGGACAAACTACGGATTGAGCACCTATCCATACCCCATCTTCTAAGGTGATCTCACCTACCATCAGGTCAAAGGTGCTTTTCTTATAATTATGGTTTCCGGTAAGCAGCATGGCCCCCTGGGATATACACACATTGGATCCAATGCTTACTTTTACCAGGTTGTCAATCCATACATTTTCCCCTATCCAGGTATGATCCCCAATTTCCAGTAACCAGGGGTATTTGATGTTGATGCCTGGTTTAAAATTACAGCCGTTTCCAATTTTTGCTCCAAAAGTTTTAAGAATTAAGATCAGAATAGAGCTTGAGGGGACAATTTTTGAAGTAAATAATAAAGCATTAAATAAATACCATATCAAACGAATCAGTTTTTTTTTTGAAGGGCTATACCATGAATTATCATATGAAGATAGATCAGTTTTCATCTGATAGTTTCTGATAGAGCTTGTCTAGTTCTTGGCTAATAACTTTTAAATCATAGTTTTTTGCCAAGCTTAAAGATCTATTTGATTTTTCTTGCAAAGCATTGATTGTAACCTTCTGAAGATGTATAAATGTATTTAGTATTTGGTCTATAGTAGGTTCTATATTCCATCCACATTTTTGCTCAAAAACTTCCGGAAAGTTACATCCATGACTTATTAAAGGAATTAACCCATGACCAATGCCCTCAACCACACTTGTTGGGAATCCTTCGCTGTGAGAAGGAAGGGCAAAGAAATGGGCAGAGGTTAGTAACTTATTTTTATCTGAACCAAATTGAGGGCCTAAATAATCAATTGATTCCCCTAAAAAGGGTCTTATCTTTTCCAATTCGCCTTCATCGGGTCCTGCAATTTTAAGTTGCCATTCATCCGGATCAGGGTTCCACTTACTCCATGCATGTACCAAGGGCAATAGGCCTTTTTTGTGATGTAAACGGGATAAAAACACTACTTTAAAAGGCTTATTGAATGTTATTGTTGAATTTTGAATTTTAGCACCATTGGGGATATGGATTACCCGGGAATTCGGAAATTTGGATTTTAATCTTTCTGTTTCTGGTTTGCTTACCCCCCTGATTAGCGTTGCAGACTTGGCGTATCGTTTTTCAAAGAGTTGATAATAGATATTCTTTTTTAATTTTTTATTGGCCAAGCTCCAGGGTTCTAACATGCCATGTGGTGTATAAATTGTTTTGATTCTTCTTTTTGAAGCCTGTAACAGTATTTTAGAGGGATGCATCCAACAACCGTGAGATACAATAATGGAATTTCCAGGACCTAAATCAGCCAGTGAAACATCGTTGACCAACTGAATCTTGTAGTGACTAAAGGAATCGATAGGAGAGCCCAGCTGAGCCCATGCATAATGTTCATGGCTTGAAAAAATGGTCGGTTCCAAGGCTGCATTATAGATACCGAAATTAATTTGATCGGAATTATCAATTAAATGATATATTTTCAATGGCTACTTATAACTTAATTGATGCTGGCGCTTCCGGCTGTTCCTCTTGAATACGTAATACATCGGGAATACGGTAAAAGCAAATATCATTACCACCTGGGGAAGGTATCCTCTGGATAGTATAACATAGATGTATCCAAAAAAAATAGTATAGGTTATTACTGCTATCGGATTGTCTTTGTTGCTTAAGAACCAGATCCATGTTTTTTTAAATAAGTATCCCAATAAAATGCTGAAAACTATAATTCCCGGGTAACCAAACATCAAGTAGTATTCCCCAAAATTTAAGACAGCTACACCTTTGCCCAGATCGGATTTAAGGTAGTATAGATTCTCATAAATTGAAATATAATCGCCTGAGGGCTTCCCCGGCCATAAGACACGCGGTATCGGAAAGACAATGGTTTGAAAGAGGGGATCAAACCCTATGAAATCCTTTGAATCGATATCAGCTAATAATAAACCGGTGGTCATAAAAACAGAAGATTCTCCAAACCCGGTCTCTAATAATGATCCAGAGTCTATATTTTCTTGTTTGTTTAATTTAAGGCCGGTTCCATATGTCCGGGTCATTTGTATAAATCCCATGATCATGATACCTACTATAGAGGCAGCAATGGCAGGAATCAAAGGCACTTTCTTTTTATAGATAATGAAGTACGTCGATGCCAAACTTAGTCCCAGGACAAGTATACGCCATCTAAATCCCTGCTTGGTAAATACGGCCAATGCAAATACGACTATAAAAATCAGCCAGGGTAAGTACCTACCTTTGCGGAGGTAAATCACCAAGAATAGGCAACAAACTCCTATAAGGACATTGATGCTATTAATTAGATAACCTTTTAATGTACCCTGGCCTCTAAATAAAGAGCCACCGGTTGAATCCACCACGCTCAATTGATTGACAAGACCTCCTGCACCCACGAGCAAAACAATACATGCGATTACTATGATAAACAGTTGCTTGCCCAATCTTACATAATCTAATCTTTGATTTTCTATACGAGCAAGGGATTTATCAATTGGCTTTTTTATGAAATTGAACCCAATCAGTATAAACACAAGTGAAATTAATGATCCTTTCCAACCATCCATAAAATACTCCCTGTGATCCATTAATCGATAGAAAGTCAATCCTGAATTCAATGTAAATAAAGGGCCAATAACTGTATAGTATATGAAAACAACACTAACCATGGTTAGTGGAGACCAAAATTTGATCCGGTCTTTATTTATGTAATTAGAAAAGATGATATACAAGCATATACCTGATATCAATAGAACCATCATCTGTTCCTCAAATGTTATTCTCATGCTCTGCACATTTTAACTATACTTTTTGCCCAATCTTCACAATCCGGCAGCTTATTGATGTCAACCATCACATCAGGCTCCCGCTCCAATAATGTAATAAGTTCGTTTTCGTTATAAGGGTCAAAGATAAATTGTTTACCATTAACAAATAGATCATCCACGCATCCACATGCACTGGACACTATTACGGGACAACCTGCGGCCAGTGCTTCATTTACCACTAATCCCCAGGGCTCGAAAGTACTGGGCAGCACTAAAAGTTTTGCCTGTTGATACCAGGCCGGTAGTTCTTCATATGATTTCCATCCGGCCAGGATAATCCATTCACCATCCCTATCAATGATTTCTTTTAATTCCCCATATTGCGGACCATCCCCAATAAGCACCAATTTCCATTGTTTGAAACGTTTGGATTCCCTGTAAGCCTTAATCAGGGTGATAAGGTTCTTTTCCTGACTGTATCGGGCTACGCACAGTATGTAAGGCGTGTAATTCAGAGGGTTAATATCTAATTTTTCTTTTGCAAAGTGATGGTTATCTACCACTGAGTATCCTTTGGATATTTTTTTTGATAAGACCTTTAGGTTTTTAATAAAATGATCTTTGGCACGCTGGCCGGAAACAAAAAATTTGTCTGCCAGAAGGTTAAGCATTTTTCCTTTCATCAGATCAAATAATCTGTTTCCCGGATACCAGGATTCTGCAAAGAGTATCACTTTTTTCTTTTTGATCCTGGAAATAATCAAAAATAATACGTACTCCGGGCGGCCATAGCCTGCAACCGCCAAAACCTCAAATTGATTAATAAGATGTAGAAATCGATAAATCCTTGTCAATAAATCAAATTGGTCAACAGATTTGTCAGAAAGTTGATGTATATGTTGGTTTTCTTCAACAGCCCATTTATAAAGAGAGTCTGAGAAACCAAGATTAGCCAGGTGTACATTCTCTGCCCCCATTTCTTTTTTTAAAAACCGCCATCTTGCTAAATGATAATGACCTGCTCTATCCCAGATTATAAGCATTGTTTTCATAGAATAGGGCGTTTAATCATCTAAAATGGCACTGACTTCTGACCTAATGAATTTTATGTCCTGCTCACTGAGCCGTGGTTTTTCTGAATTACCGGACCCAAGAATAGCTGTTGATTGAGGGTTAGTGGAAAATATTCTTTCCAATCTATAATGATTCAAACTTTTGGGAGGTTTGGGCAATATGGGACTTTTAAATAACGGCTTAATATCCAGAAATCTATCCATTCGATTTAATGCTCTTTCAGGATACTCAATGAGATCATTATAATGAAGACTTAAAACATCATTTTTATTTGTCCATTCCTTGATCATTTCAGCCCAGTAGGCAGGCCTGCTTCTTCTTCCACAATATTCCTGCCGGATAAAATCAGTGATTGGAACATCTGCAGCATGTGAAAATGTTTGAGCATAAGAATAAAAGGACTTCATTACTGAATCCACCTCACGATAAACAAAGATTATTTTGCCAAATTCTTTTATCCATTTCATCCATTCCGGATATTTTTTATGAAGAATATCCCATGATTAAGTATGCATCTTGATTATTGGACGTTGGGGTCTTTGTATAATTTTTAAAGCCTTTCTCTCAGTAAGTCTTTTTCTATCTATTTTTTCCAGAAATCCTTCAATTGGAAGGTATAAATGGCTTTGGGTTTCAAATGGGTATTTATAAGATTTACACTCTTCAAATTGCCGTCTCAGGGAGTCAATCGTAAGATGAGTTCCTGACCTAGGATGACTAATTATTAGGATAGGAGCACCTACAGATTTGGAAAGATATTCACTTTCAATTTGCACTTTCAAGAAATTTTTTAAGTCGAACTGAATATTCATCCCATGTAAAATTCATTGCTTTGTCATGCGCTTTAATTTTCATGTTTTTTAGTTCATCGGGTTTTTTATTTGCCAAACGCACGATGGCATCTTCAAGTGCTATAGCATCTCTTATTGGCACTATATAACCATTTATGTCATTTTCAATAATGTCTGGCCCGATGGTATGATTCGTTGTAATTACCGGTAGTCCGGCAGCCATGGCTTCAATGATAACAAGACCAAAACCCTCAAAGACGGAGGGAAGTACCAATGCGTCGTACTGCTGATATTTTTTGAATAATTCTGCCTGAGCGACTGGCGATAAATGTTTGAAATATTTTTTATAGGGTTTTATCGCATGCCCTGACCCATGTATAAAACCTATAATATCTAACGCCACGCCATTATTATAACCAATATTTTTCATGGTTTCGAGTAAATATTTAATACCTTTTCGTTGGGTAATCCGGCCGGCATATAATATTTGTAATGGTCGATTTTTATATGGGATGATTTTATCCGGATCAAAAGGTATACATGAACCATCAAATCCCAATGGTAAGATATGGATTTTGGCCGGATCAATACCAGCTTTGACCAATGAATTTTTGGTAAACCCTGAGGCCGCCAATACTTTCTTAGCTTCTACTGGTTCCTGTTCCAGTCTATCCTGATAGGATTCAGGAAATTGTAAGTTATCAAAACTATCAGCCCATTCCGGGTGCAGTTTTTTTTCTTCACCCAAAATAAGTTTTGCCTCGGTTATATGTGCGGTAGATAGTTCACATACAGACTTTTTAAATTGTTTATTTGCCATTTTTAGGCTTTCCAGGCAACTTCCCTGAAATCCCCAGTAAAGGTCAAATTTTTCCTTCCTAAGTTGCCCGGCTATGTATCGATCAAAATGAGCATCTCTTTGATAAATTGCATTTTGTACTTTATCGCCTGATCCGTAGATTTTTAACAGTATTTTTTCTTTTAATTCAAAAGACCAGTTGGAGACAACTTTATTTGCGTTTAGCTGATAATGAAAACGTTTGTTTAAGGGGTTATGAGGATTTTTTGCAGCCCAGGTTTGTAACCATGGCCATGTGACATAACCACTGGTGTAATAACGTTCCAAAGATCCCAATTTATCAAGGGCGTTTGCAACGTGATAGCTATGCTGCTTGCCGGCATGAGAGAGGATTACTTTCAAGACTTGTTGATGGTATTGAGTAATTTAAATGCATGCTCCATGCATTTATCCATATTGTAATATTCCCATTCTGAAAAGCGCCCTAAAAGGTGGAAGTTTAAAGGTGAAAGTTCAGATTTTAAGGAAGAAACAACTTCTCTTGTTTTAGCCTCCTGGATGACGTAACTGTTGGGCTCATAGTTAAACGCAATGGGCTCCAGGTTGCCCGGAAGCTTTTTGAGGTCTTCCAGCATCACCTGCCTGTCCGCTTTGCCGGAAAACTCCACCACACAGGATGGCCGTGCAGGATCAGCATTATTGTTCGGGCTAAAGTTTCCGGTGTAGATAATCCGATGGCAATGCAATTCCGGGTCTGGTAAGTAAAGCCAGCTCAGGTCTGTCGGGTCAGTATAGCATAATACGTTGGAGGTGCCATTGGAACGGAAATGTTGCTTATCCAGCGATGGCAGGTCAGAAGATTGCTCTTGCTCCAGGATACCCGGGAGCTGACGTATATCTCCTGTGTACACAACATGGTCAAAAAGCTGGCCCTGGATTTTCCACTGGTCTCCCACCTTATTTATCCGATCCACCGAAGCATTGCTGCGAATATCTAACCCCTGTGAAAGTCTGTCAATGATAAATTGTGACCCGCCTTGTTTTGGATAAAAAAATGAACTGTGCACCATATCCCCTTCTTCTTTTTGCAGGATATTACTCAGGATAATCTGCCTGTAATTAGGCATGGGCAGTTTACCTTCCAGCCAATGCATGGGAACCGTACTTAGGTCTGTTTTCCAGATTTTTTCATTATAAGGCTTGAAATAAAGTTTGTACAATGTTTCACCAAAGTTTCCTTTCAAGAAGGCCTCAAAATGAGGCCACGAAAACGGGTCCCGATAAGGTTTTTTATCAAGATCAAGTAACTCTTCTATGATCGTTGGTAGCAGCTCAGAATCCAACAGGTAGAGGTAGTTTTCAAGAGGGTAACCCAGGTAATGGTTATTCATCCAAATTTTAGCATTTCTTTTGGCTTTAATGAATTCATTTTCTTTGTTGAAATGCTTCCAGAACCAATCAAGTACCGCCTGGTTTTTGGAATTGAATACATGGCCACCCACTTTATGGAAAAGGTTACCTTCTACATGGTCGCAGGATATTAAACCACCGGGTTTCTTCTTTTTCTCGTAAATTATTACTTCTTTATTTTGTTCAGTCAACAATTTTCCAACTGATACTCCGGATATGCCTGAGCCGATTATTGCAATCATTAGTACAATTACTTAATTCTTTTGAGCACTTATTTTTTTTATAGCTTCAATATATAGTTCTGCTTGTTTCTTCCAGCACTTTCAATTCATTATTAATTTTACATTTCTTATGCTGATTCTGCCATCTTTTCTGCTTTTTGCTGAACATCGTATATAAAAGCTTCTGATTTATCTGTTGGTTTTTGTTATCATTTACCTTACCCATCAATTTTTTTCCTGATAAGGAATATGATCCATATCAAAAACCAAAGGCAATTGGATAATTTTTGCGCTCATCCACACCATCCGCCACCAACGTTTTTCTCGTAAATTCCGAAGCAGCTATAACATAATTAGCCCGCTTCGGCTCTTCTTCCAGTCTTTTTTCGTATTTGAGAGGGAATACCAGGTTATCAATACTATCGGCCCATTCGGGATGAAGCTCCTGTTCTTCCCCTAATATTCTCTTGGCTGATTTTACGTGTGCCGTGGCTAGTTCGCAAATGGTAGTCATTCCCTGTTTATTTGCCGACTGTAAACTGGCATAACAGCTACCCTGGAAACCCCAGTAAATACTGGCGTTGCTTTTAGCCAGTTTCCGGGAAACGCAGTAATCAAAGTTCATATCCCGATTGTACACGGCCTGTTGTACCTTAGGGTGTTTTCCCAGTGCCTTTCTCAGTACAATTTCAGGGATTTCAAACC
>CAYSCZ010000093.1:0-8672 GCA_964429655.1 uncultured Roseivirgaceae bacterium | reverse complement strand
AAGTGTCTGATTTGAAGTGATTTAACCATGTAATAGAAAGTCTAATGACAATTCTTGGTTAAACAATTGGTGATAAATTATTGCAATTAATAGATTTACCACATTCGATAAAAATGAATTAATAGTTTCTTAACATTCTTCTTCAATGAAAAAACTCTTCTCAGTCTTTCTTTTAACATTTACCACTCATTTATTATATCCTCAATCTAATTACTGGCAACAACGGATCAGTTATACGATTGAAATAGATATGAACGCAGAAAACCATCAGTTTGCGGGTAGTGAAAAAATCATCTACACAAATAATTCACCTGATACCTTATACCATCTTTTCATGCATCTTTATTTCAATGCCTTTCAGCCAGGTAGTATGATGGATGTTAGGTCAAGAACCATTAGTGATCCTGATTCCAGGGTAAAGGATAGGATTTTTAAGTTAAACGATGATGAAATCGGGTACCACAAAATTAAAAGTGTAAAGCAAAGGGGCAGCAAACTTAACTACCAGGTAATTGGTACGATCCTGAAGATTGAGCTGGACAAGCCTATCCATCCCGGTAGTGATTCGAAGTTTGTTATAGAATTTGAAAGTCAGGTGCCGCTTCAAATAAGAAGATCGGGGAGGGACAACAAAGAAGGAATAGAATTTTCAATGGCACAATGGTATCCTAAAGTTGCTGAATATGACCATGAAGGATGGCATACGCATCCATATATAGGAAGAGAGTTCCATAGTATTTGGGGAGATTTTGAGGTGAAAATTCAAATGGATGAAAAATATGTTATTGGTGGCACTGGGATATTGCAAAACCCGGAAGATGTGGGGCACGGATATGAAAGTAAAGATGAAGTGAAGAAAAAGGTAAAAAACGGAAAACTAACCTGGCATTTTATTGCTGAAAATGTGATCGACTTTGCATGGGCGGCCGATCCGGATTACAAACACGTTATTACCTCCGGCCCAAATGATATGCAAATTCATTACTTCTACCAGGAAAATGATAAAACCAAAGAAACCTGGAAAAAACTGGTTGAAATCGGAGTAAAAACCTTTGAGATGATGAATGAATTTGTTGGCCAGTATCCTTACAAACAATATTCCGTCATTCAGGGTGGTGATGGTGGCATGGAGTATCCAATGTGTACATTTATAAACGGAGAAGGGTCTTATGAAGGTTTGGTAAGTGTTACGGTTCATGAAATAATTCATAGCTGGTTTCAAATGATGCTTGCTTTTAATGAATCTTATTATGCATGGATGGATGAAGGTTTTACCTCTTATTATGATGCAATAATTGGTGATAGCCTATTGGGCAGGAATTCAGCTAATCCGCTTTTATATGCCAATAGGTCTTACAGGTCATTAGTCTTAAGAGGGATAGAAGAACCTTTGAAAACCCATTCAGATCACTTTTCGACCAATAGGGCATATGGTGTTGCTTCATACGTTAAGGGGCTTATTTTTTTGAATCAACTCGGATATATTGTCGGGGAAAAACAAAGAGATCAAATTATGAAATCATTTTTTAACCAGTGGAAGTTCAAGCATCCTAAGCCTAATGACTTGATAAGGATCGCCGAAAAATCCACCGGAATAGAACTTAACTGGTTATTAGACTTTTGGATAAATTCAACAAAAACAATTGATTATGGCATCACAGCAGTTATGGATAAAGGAAATATTACAACGGTTCAATTAGAAAAAATCGGTAAAGTTCCCATGCCATTGGATGTAGTTGTAACATTTAACGACAGCAGCAAAACTAATTACAATATACCCTTGAAGATCATGCTTGGTTCAAAGAATAACGAAAATGATTTTGAGATGAAAACCTTAGAAGCATGGCCCTGGGTATACCCGTATTATAGCTTCGACATAAACCATCCCATAGAAGATATCCAATCCATAATCATTGACCCTTCATATAGAATGGCTGATATCAATAGGGATAACAACGCATACCCTTTTAATAATGATGTAACGCTGGAAGCTACGGATGCAGACTAATATTTATTTATCAACTTTAATTCTTGCTTTGATTAAAATCCTTTGATTAGGATTTAGAGGATCATTTGAATAGATGTTGATCATTTTGTACTGACTCCCTCTCCTTGACCCAGGATCAAATAGAATTGACAGTTCTGCAGTATCATTCGGATGAATAACATCCTCTGACAACCTGACAATCAGGCAACCACAATTAGATTTGACTTCCTTTATGGTTAGGTCAGAAAAACCAGTGTTGGTAAAAGCAATTTCCTCAGTAACAATTTCATCTTGTTCGATTTTACCAAAATCATATTCCGTTTGGAAAAATTCAATCCGGGGTGCATTCTTCAACTGACCTTCCTGTGATAAATCGATTTTTTCTTCTACAGTGGCAAAAACATCCAAATTTATTGGGGTACTCGCCATACTGTCAATAATAAGGTGATCAGCACGATATCCCAAACCTAAATCCTGTGAATCATAAATAACCCGTATCTCTCCTCTTTGCTTTGATGCGAGGGTGTCCGGCTCAAAAGCTAAATCGATATGTGCCGGTTTACTTATAACAAAAGATGAAAGCGGTATTGTATCATCACTATCATTATAAATTGGAAAGGTTTTTTCATTATTTCTTCCCTGAACTACTTTTCCAAGGTTGAGGGATCGGTACTTGAATCTCAGGTTACCAATTTTTACTGGCAGTTCTACATCAATAAAACTCTGATCGGGTAAAACTTTACCTTGAATTGAAAGCTTGTAAACAGAGTCTTTATAATTAGTCTCAACGAGCAGTGTTTTATTAAATATCCCCGGCCGGTTTAGTGGATTAAATTCTACTACAATTTTACCGGTATCTTGTGGTTTAAGTGGCATACCTGACCACTCCGGCACTGTACACCCACAGGAAGATTTGACATTAATTACCTGAATAGAGTTATTACCGCCATGGGTAAAAACAAAAGAATGCCTTACAGGGCCTCCGGATTGAGAAATAGTGCCAAAATCATGATTCATTGATTTAAAGACCAAACGACCATCATCCTGGGATCTGAGCAAGTGGCTTAAGCAGATGATTAAACAAATTAAATATAACCTCATTATGTAAAATTAATAGGTGCGCAGAATTATGGGCATCCAATATGTGTTGATTTATTTATTTTAGAGCAAAATTGTTCGATGGCACGAATATTAACAGGTATACAAAGTTCCGGCAGACCACATCTTGGTAATTTACTGGGCGCTATAATGCCAGCGATAGAATTATCAAAAGATGAAAAAAATGATTCATTATTCTTTATAGCCGACCTACATTCATTAACCACAATCAAAGACCCACGGATAAGAAAAGATAACACCAGAGCAGTAGCCGCTGCATGGATAGCTTGTGGATTTGATACGAATAAAAATATCTTTTACCGACAATCCAAGATACCTGAAGTGTGTGAGCTTACATGGATTTTAGGATGTTATACCCCCTATCCTATGTTGGCCAATGCTCATTCATTTAAGGACAAATCCGACCGCTTGGCCGATGTAAATGCCGGGCTATTTACCTATCCTGTGTTAATGGCCTCTGACATATTGATGTATGATGCCACTATTGTTCCTGTGGGTAAAGATCAAAAGCAGCACATGGAAATGACCAGAGATATCGCAGCTTCATTTAACAATCAATTCGGCGATATATTGATTATTCCAGAGGCACAAATAGATGAAAATGTAATGACCATCCCCGGCACTGACGGCAATAAAATGAGCAAGACCTATAAAAATACCATTGACATTTTTCTGCCCGAGAAAGCACTAAAGAAAAATATTATGTCTATTGTTACTGACAGCAAATCGTTGGAAGAACCTAAAAATCCCGAGGAAGATAATGTTTACAATATTTTCCGATTGATCGCCAGTGAATCTGAGTCAAAAATTATGAGGGAAAAATACCTTGCAGGTAACTATGGATATGGCCACGCAAAAAAAGAATTACTTGGATTAATTCTCGATAAATTTAACAATCAAAGGAAACTATTTAACGAATACTACCACGACGAAATGCTTTTAGATGAAGAATTGGAAAAAGGAGAGAAAAAAGCAAGAGATATAGGAAATGCTGTGTTAGATAGAGTAAAGTTTGTGCTTGGTTATTAAATTTGAATATTTAATATACATGAAATATAAACCCAATCGAACATGACTCAGGACATAAAAGAAAAAGTTGATGCTTGGTTATCCAGCAACGTTGATGATGAAACGAAAAAATCGATTAATGAATTAGTATCAGAAAATGGTAGCAAATTAGTCGATTCGTTTTACAAAGATTTAGAATTTGGGACTGGTGGCCTAAGGGGCATAATGGGTGTTGGTAGCAACCGGATGAATAAATATACCGTCGGAATGGCAACGCAGGGGCTATGTAACTATTTAAAAAAAACCTATCCGGACGAGCCAATTAAAGTTGCGATTGCACATGATAATAGAAACAACAGTTCATTTTTTGCAGAAATAACGGCCAATGTTTTCTCAGCTAATGGTATACATGTTTATTTATTTGATGAATTAAGGCCAACTCCGGAATTGTCATTTGCTATAAGGGAACTTAATTGTAAAAGCGGGGTTGTGGTCACAGCCTCACATAATCCCAAAGAATACAACGGTTATAAGGCCTACTGGGAAGATGGTGCGCAATTAATCCCTCCGCATGATAAAGGCGTTATCAATGAGGTTAAAGCAATTAAAAGTATCAATGATATCAACTTTGATAAAAATGATAATCACATAGAGGTTCTTAGTGAAGCTATTGATAAAAAATATATTGATGTCATTAGGGAATTATCCCTTTCAGAGGAAGCCATACGAAATCAGTCCGACCTTAAAATTGTATACTCCCCTATTCATGGAACCGGATACAAATTAGTGCCACGGGCTTTAAAAGCTTTGGGATTTAAAAATGTAATCTCTGTGGATGCGCAGAATAGTCCGGATGGTGATTTCCCAACTGTGGTATACCCTAACCCTGAAGAAGCAGAAGCACTGAGTTTAGCCCTCAAGAAGGCCGAGGAACATGATGCAGAATTAATTATGGCTACAGATCCTGATGCTGATAGGGTTGGCATCGCTATTAAGAATGATAACAACGAATATCAGTTGCTTAACGGAAATCAAACGGGTGCGCTACTTGTCTATTACTTACTGGATGTTTGGAAAAAAAATAACCGGTTAGAAGGTAAGGAATATGTTGTAAAAACCATTGTTACCACAGAATTGATTCAGGTGATAGCTGATGACTATGGTGTAAAATGTTATAACACATTGACCGGCTTCAAATACATAGCTGAATTAATCCGAAAACTTGAAGGAAAGGAAAAATTTATTGGTGGTGGTGAAGAAAGTTATGGGTACTTAATTGGAGACAAGGTCAGGGATAAAGATGCTATTGCTGCTTGTGTTATGATTGCAGAAATGGCTGCTTATTTTAAAGACCAAGGAAAATCATTATTTGAAACCCTAAATGACCTGTACTTAAAATATGGCTATTACAAAGAATCTTTAAGATCGCTAACCAAAAAAGGTAAACAAGGTGCAGAAGAAATTGAACAAATTATGAAAATGTTCAGAGAAGACCCTCCAAATGAATTAGGCGGATCAAAACTTGTGAAAATTTTGGATTATCAATCCCAGGAGGTGCGTGACTTGAAAAATGATAATATAGACAGGTTAGATTTTTCAAAATCAAATGTTCTGCAATTTTTTACAGAGGAAGGGAGCAAAATTAGTGTGAGACCTTCCGGCACAGAACCTAAGATCAAATTCTATTTTGGTGTACACATGGAAGTCTCATCATCCGGTACACTTAAAGCCACTAAGGAAAAAGCCGATAATAAAATTCAATCGATTATTAATGATTTAGGGGTCTTCTCTTAGAATAGTTATAAAAAAGATGTTTAAATATTAAATAAATACAATCATAATCGTCTAATATTGAAATATTTTGATTATTTACCTTTATTATGTTATAATTATTTCTAAAAATATTTATATTTCAGTCGAAAAACATAGCCTAATTCAATAGCATAAGGTGTTAGATATTGTTGTTAGTATAATTCTTATCGTTATAGGATTTGTCCTACTAATCAAAGGTGCTGATTTTCTTGTTAATGGTTCATCGTCCCTTTCTAAGCGATTTAATGTATCAGACATTGCAATAGGACTTACCGTAGTGGCAATGGGAACATCAGCTCCGGAGCTAGTAGTAAATATCATATCTGGTGCCCAAGAACATCACGATGCTGTATTTGGTAATATCATAGGCTCAAATATTTTCAACATATTCCTAATTCTTGGTATTGCTGCCGTGATTTATCCAATCACAGTTCATAAAAGTAATCTCTGGAAAGAAATCCCTTATTCACTGATAATTACAGTCGTCGTCTTTTTTCTATTAAACGATGTAATGTTTCTTAATAAAACTTCTAACGAGCTTACCTGGATCGATGGCATAATACTCATTATTTTATTTTGCTTGTTTCTGGTTTACATATTCTTAAATATGACGAGGACAGGAGAAGTAGAAACCGAGGAAATCGTGATTTATGGTAATTTTAAAACCACATTGATGATCATTGGCGGTATCGCCGGTCTTAGCTTAGGAGGAAAAATAATTGTTGATAATGCCATAAGCCTGGCAAAATTGTTTGACGTAAGCGAAAAGCTTATCGGCCTTACGATCCTAGCAGCAGGGACATCACTTCCGGAATTAGCCACAACTGTTGTGGCTGCATTTCATAAAAAATCTGACCTGGCAGTTGGAAATATCGTTGGCTCCAACATTTTTAACCTTCTATTAGTTCTGGGAGCAACAGCAATTTTTAATTCCCCATTAGCATATCATTCGGTATTGAACGTAGACCTGTACCTTATAATGATTGGCACTTTCATGTTGTTCATTTTTATGTTCACACTTAATAAGTTCAAAATTGATCGGGCGGAAGGTGTACTCTACCTGGTTGGCTTCCTGTCATATAGTTATTATCTCTTCGTAAGACTGTAGTTAACATCTTTTAACGGTCTTTAACTTCTCTTAACAGCGACTTTTTTATCAAGCTCTTTACCTTGTGGGCAACTTAATATAATCGTAAATCATTTCTTATTGAAAGCTGCCCAATCAAACTTGGAAGAAAAAGAACTGATAGCACTTTGTAAAAACAACGATGCAAGAGCCCAGGAAAAACTATATGATTTATATGCTATACAAATGTTCCGGGCCTGTTATCGCTATGTCAATTCAGAAACAGAAGCAGAAGATATAATGATCACAGGATTTGTCAAGGTTTTTCAGAAAATACGAAACTTTGAATATCGCGGTCCGGGAAGCCTTAAAGGTTGGATCAAACGCATCATGATCAACGAATCCCTTATGGTTCTACGAAAAACCCGGCTGGATACAAACCCTATAAGTGAGCAAGCGTGTCAGGTAGCTTCCTCGGCCGAACTGGATGAGCACTTAATTGCCGAAGATATCTTTAAAATAGTAAAAAACCTGCCCAATGGATATAGAACGGTTTTTAACCTTTTTGCCATAGAAGGTTATAGCCATAAAGAAATCTCGGATTTGCTGAACATTAGTATCAATACTTCTAAATCGCAATTAAGCAAGGCAAGAGCATTATTGAAAAAGACATTAACGATCAAGGGTTATGGAGAATAAAATTGACAAGAAAGTAAAAAATTACCTGGACAGGATAATCAATATTAAACCGTCCAACATCAAATGGAACCCTAATGAATCCTGGAAAAAAATAAAAGAACAGATTGATATCAAAAATAAATCAGTCATCTTATGGTACTTCGCTACAGCTGCCAGCTTCTCTATACTTGTAGCCTCTAACATCAGTTTAAATCCTGAATTTATCCTTGATAAGCAGAAAAAAAAACCTAAAGCCCTCGATACTGAAAATATAAAACCTTTATCTGAAAATCCTGAAATGGAATCGAATGGACTTATAATTAAAGAAAATATTTTATATAACATAAGATCCAAACCTCTCAAACTTATCAGCACAATTAAGCCTAACAAGGTCAAAGAATTACATAAAATACCTTATACTGCGAATGCTTATAAAACCAGTTGTGATAGAAAAACAGACTTCGAGTTCTCAGTAAGTGGTAATACCACAATCAGGACCGGAGCAAGAATAGGATTTCGAGTAGTAAAATCAAATGACCGAAGAACCTCCGGTTTTGGAATAAATATTGACAACCAAATATTTAACCCATCAAATTCAATTAATGATTACCCATTAACAATTCTTCAACATATTTCATATATCCAAGCATCATTTTCCACTCAAAAATCAAATTCAAAAAATGGTTTCAATGAATTAAATGTCGGTTATCTTTTAAATACTAACATGCCGGCATATCAGCAACGGATATATAGAATTCAATACCTGCAAGCCATCAACAAGCACATCAAAGTAGGTCCTGAAATTATTTTTAGCAAAAATTTAAAAGCTGTATTTCCGGGATTTTCATTTACCATTGGTTAACCTACATAACCATTCACAGAAATTTCAACGCGCTCCTGCAACCATGGTAAAACTTTGGTAGTCATAATCCCAGAATTGTCATTAGACTTTCTATTACATGGTTAAATCACTTCAAATCAGACACTTAACATATTATTGGC
>CAYSCZ010000092.1:0-9484 GCA_964429655.1 uncultured Roseivirgaceae bacterium | reverse complement strand
TTTTTGGGCTTTAACCCTTCATGACAAAATTCCAATGACAAATCTGGGTTAAAGATTTTCTAAATTTCGTCAAGGCCTATAACTTGCCCCAACATTTAGAATGTTCATACATACTAAATAATGATAAATCAAAAGTTGAGCTAATAGCAAATCACGCAAAGAACAATGCGCATGATCTAATCTTTATTGGTACAAAAGGAAGAACCAAATTTGCTGAAATTTTATTGGGCTCGATTGCGGAAAAAATACGCTATCTGCAATCTTTTATTTCGGTATTGATCACCAAAAATAAAGGCAAGAACATGGGATTCTTCGAAGCATTAATGAAGATATAACCCTTCAAGCCTCGGTTTCTATAGCATGCTTTTGTAGTTCCCTTAAATCAACATAATCAAGAACATTTCTATGAGTGGCTTCAAGCACCACCATTGGCGCAATTCCAGCCTGATGCGCTTCCATCCAGCGTAAGACGCATAAACACCATTTATCTCCAGGTTTCAGGCCGGGAAAATCATAATCCGGCCGGGGTGTAATGAGGTCATTACCCATATTCTTACTGAAGTTTAAAAACCTTTCGGTTACAACCGCACATACCAGATGCCTGCCATAATCCTCGGGGCCGGTAGTGCAGAACCCATCCCTGTAAAATCCTGTTTTTGGTTTTTTGCAGCAACATTTTAATGGACTATCGAGTACATTATGCTGTTTAAGATTATTCATTGATAATTGTTTTTATACCTTTTATTGGTACTGTAAACCAGTTCGGGTTTTCAAAGTTTTGAGACTTAATTTCCCACAATATTCTTTCAAGAACAAATGTGGTCTCCAGGATCTCATAATCTTCTTCATCATCGGGAATAAGATTAGTGCCTGTAAGAGTTTTGAGGTATGGGCTTAAAAATAAATTACTAAGCACCTTCTTTAACGATTCCGCCCACTGTGGAAGTCTTTCATCATCAAATTCAGCGAAGTCATAACCAATAAAAGCCTGATAAGTGGCATAATGAATGGATCGTTGCATGGAAGCGACATCCCGGACAGGAGACCGTTTTAACCTTCTTTCACTGAATGGGCGATAGATATCCCCCTCAAAGTCGATAAATACAAAATCTTTACCGGTCCACAATACCTGGCTGAGTTGAAGATCACCATGATTACGTATCTTTTTACCATTTAGCTTACGTGCATAAATCCTTTTTAACTTATTTAATAAAAATTTCCTGGAGTCCAATACCATTTTAGCTTCTTCTGCAAGTTCGTCATTAAAATGGCGAAGTTGTTTTTTTAAGGATTGCATGGCTGTTCTTGTAAGGGTCTGTAAAGATGAAAACAGTGATCTTTGATAGTGTAAGGAAAAGGCTTCGGGACAGAAGGCACTATTTTCCTGATTTGACAGAGCTAAATGAAGCTCAGCTGATCTTTTTCCTAGTAATTGTATTCTGTCAATCAGATCTCCGCCCAGAAGATATACCCATTCCTCCGATAAATTTTCTATGTCTTTTAGTTCGGGTGTTGGTACCAGGTTTGTTTTGTTTTCCTGCTCAAGATGTACCTGTAATCGCTCATATACACCTTTCAATGAATGAACTATATTATCCCGGGCATTACCCAGGTTTGTCACATATTCTTGCAGCATGGCTACCGGGATCTCTTTTTTATTATTGATTTTAATTTCTACAGAGCCTTTATAGGTCGGGATATTAGGGAAAGATATATTTTTTGATAAAAATTTATTAATCTCCAGGTCAGGATTCAAGCTGTCATCAAGCCTTCGAAATACTTTCAGAACGTATTTGTCGAAATAATTGATGGTTACATTATTGGACTCCCTATTGATTAGAGCGCTATGCTTTTCCTCTATTTTGCTTAGTTTCTTTTTTTCAAGAATAGAATTGAATATCAGGTCAACCTTATGGTGGGTTATTTTTTTTCTTTTCATCAACCCGTTGAACAACCAATCGCGGTAATCTGTACTTAGCCAACTTTCGATCAACGCTCCAGAATCTCCATTAATATCTATTTTAGATACAATGTTTCTGTCTTCTATATTTTTCCAGGTTTCATGCTCCAGATTAGATATATAAGCTGTGGGCAGAAAATACATTTCGGGTAAACCTTCATCATAGTTAATATCAAAGATGAAGATAGCAGATTTCGGTAATTCCGTATTTGTGCCAATCACATGATTCAATGTCACACTCTGGATATTCCTGCCCGCCTTTCTTAGCCACCTTACCCTGCGCAAGTACTGGGGCAACACATAATTTTCGATAGCATTCTTATGGTTATTTTTTTCCAGCTCTTCCCATTTTTTTAAAAATATTTCAGGTATCTTCTCAATGTTATCATCTATAGTTTCCTCTTCATGAAATGTGAACCAGAAATAGCCATAAGGATTAAGTGTGAATGAATAATTGTCATTCTTAATTGTAGGGAAAGAGTTTTGGCTGAATACTTCCACCAATTTGCACCCTTTGTACTGTTCAAGGTCTAGCTCAAGAGCTTGAGAATATCTCGATAGGTTAGCAATGACCAACACACGTTCATCTTCGTATGATCTTATAAAAGCCAATACTTTAGGGTTGTTAGGAGAAAGAAAGGTGATATCCCCCCGGCTGAAGGCTTTAAATTTCTTCCTCATACTGATGGTTCGCTTCATCCACCATAGCAACGAGGAGGTATTGCTTTGTTGTGTTTCCACATTGACCGCACTAAAGTTGTATTCAGGGTCAATTATTACGGGTAGATATAACCTTTGGGGGTTAGTATCACTAAATCCGGCGTTTCTGTCAGGACTCCATTGCATAGGTGTTCTGACGCCATCCCTGTCTCCAAGGTAAAAATTATCCCCCATTCCGATTTCATCACCATAATACAGCACAGGTGTGCCGGGTAATGAAAATAAAAGCGTGTTTAGCAGCTCAATTTTCTTCATGTTATTGTCCAGCAAAGGCGCCAGACGATGTCGGATCCCCAGGTTTATCCTCGCCTGAGGATCTTTTGTATAAACTTTATACATGTAGTCCCGTTCTTCGTCGGTGACCATTTCTAAGGTCAGCTCATCATGATTTCTTAAAAAAATGGCCCATTGGCAGTTTTCCGGTATTTCAGGAGTTTGGTCAATAATATCGATTATCGGATGGCGGTCCTCCATTTTTATAGACATAAACAAGCGGGGCATGATGGGAAAGTGGTAATTCATGTGACACTCATCACCGTTCCCAAAATACGATACGGAGTCTTCCGGCCACATATTTGCTTCTGCCAGAAACATTATGCCATCATATTTATCGTCTACATATTTTCTTAGCTTTTTAAGAAATTGATGCGTTTCGTCGAGGTTTTCACAGTTGGTTCCTTCTCGCTCGAATAAGTAGGGGACAGCATCCAGTCTAAAACCATCTACTCCCAAATCAATCCAGAAATCAAGTATGTTCATAATTTCATTTTGGACTGATGGGTTGTCAAAATTCAGGTCCGGTTGATGGTGAAAGAACCTATGCCAGTAGTATGACTGTGCTTTAGGATCCCAACTCCAATTTGATTTTTCATAATCTGTGAATATAATTCTGGCATCCTGGTATTTGTCCGGATGGTCACTCCACACATAATAATCCCGGTAGTTTGATCCTTTAGGTGACTTACGGGCACGCTGAAACCATGGATGTTGATCTGAGGTGTGGTTAATAACTAGTTCTGTAATTATTTTTAGGTTTCTTTTATGTGCCTCTTTTATTACTTTCTTAAGCGACCTTAAATTTCCGTAGGAAGGATTAATGCTGTAGTAATCTAATATATCATAACCATCATCCCTTAATGGTGAAGGGTAAAAAGGTAATAACCATATTGCGGTAACTCCCAGGTCCTCCAGATATTCTAATTTCTCCACAAGACCTTTAAAATCGCCTATTCCGTCACCATCACTATCTTTAAAAGCCTTAACATGTAATTCATAAATTA
The DNA here is from genome assembly GCA_964429655.1 of uncultured Roseivirgaceae bacterium. Classification (GTDB taxonomy): domain Bacteria; phylum Bacteroidota; class Bacteroidia; order Cytophagales; family Cyclobacteriaceae; genus CAYSCZ01. The sequence continues at coordinate 5,524 of CAYSCZ010000092.1, read as the reverse complement.
TCGCATCTTTATACCACAGATTATTGCTTGTCATATTTACCTTGTATAATTATTGAGGATTGCTTCAAAAGTGGGTTAATCTAAAAAACTTAAAATAAATTCTTGCTTTTACGCATAGTAATGTTTAATTATTATTATTGATTCTAGAAAACTGTAATAATATGGCACGTGTTTTATTGATATTGTGGCTTTTTACTTTACTGGCATGTGGTAAAAAAAAGCAAGAGTCCAAAGTAACAGAAGAATTTGTTCCTGAAGTTGAAAGGGATTTAGATTTGATTCGTGAGGATGGTGTGTTAAAGGCGATAACAATTTATAGCTCGACCAGCTACTTTTTATACAGAGGCCAACCGATGGGATTTGAATATGAGTTGTTGGAAAGGCTTGCCGATCATTTAGACCTTAGGCTTGAAATAATTCTGGCTGACGACATAGACGATTTATTCGGAATGCTTAACCGGGGGGAAGGTGATATCATTGCCTATGGATTAACCATAACAGGACCAAGAAAAGAAATTGTTGATTTTACACATCATTATGTGGTTACCCACCAAACGCTGGTGCAAAGAAAACCGGATAACTGGCGTAAAATGAAGATACATCAGATCCAGAAAGCGCTAATAACCGATGCTTTGGAGCTCGTGGGAGACACTGTTTCCGTTAGAAAGAATTCTTCATATTATCATCGACTGATTAATCTTTCAGAAGAACTGGGGAAAGCTATACATATCGACACCATAGATGGCAATCTATCCACCGAAGAAATTATAAAAAAAGTAGTGAACAATGAGATAAAGTATACGGTCTCTGATTATAATATTGCAGCCATTAATAAAACATTTTATCCAATCCTTGACATCAGTACGCCTGTAAGCTTTTCACAACGAATCGCATGGGCAGTGAGAAAAAATTCGCCACGGCTGAAGGAGACAGTCGATCAATGGATTATGGCTATGAAGAAAAAGGTTGATTATTATGTGATTTACAACAAATACTTTACCAATAAAAAACAATTCAGAAAACGGCTAACATCAGAATTTTTCAGCAAGAATTCAGACAAGGTATCCATGTATGACGATATAATTAAAAGGGAGTCAAAGAAAATCGGCTGGGACTGGCGGCTGGTTAGTGCGCTGGTATACCAGGAATCGCGATTCAGGCCTAAAGTGCAATCCTGGGTAGGGGCACAGGGGTTGATGCAGATAATGCCATCCACAGCGAGAGAATTAGGTGTTGAAGATCCTGATGACCCTGAGCAAAACATAATTGCAGGTGTGAAATACCTTGGTCAGCTATATGATCGTTGGATGGGTATACCTGACTCCACACAACAGATTAAATTTACAATTGCCTCTTATAATTGTGGATACAATCATATTGTGGATGCACAAAAACTAGCAAAGAAATATGGTAGAAATGAGTTGGTTTGGGATGACAACGTGGAGGAATATATCCTGAAACTAAGTAATCGAAGATATTTTCAGGATGATGTGGTAGGCTATGGATATGTTAGAGGAAGCGAAACGGTAAATTATGTAAAGGAGATATTTGACAGGTACAATATATATATTCAGTTCATTGAAGAAGAAGGTGCTCAGATGGCCAAATCTTAAAGAAATTCATCAACGTTCTTGTCAGTAACTAACTTTATTTAAAAATCTATTAAATGATTGAAGTAGTAGATTACAAATACTGGAATTATGTGATCAACATAAGCTTCATCGTAGTTTCTTTATTTTTACTATATCGTTTGCTAAGGTTTTTGTTGGAGCGGTATCTGGACTCATCTTCAGAATTTCTACATGTAGAACCTACTAATTATTATTTTTTTAAGAATGCCCTAAGTTTTATTTTCATTTTTAGTGCTATCCTGATTATTCTCATAACTGTTCCGGAGTTTAAAGAATTAGGATTGACGCTCGCTACGAGTGCAGGTATTTTTGCTGCAATTTTAGGGTTTGCTTCGCAAGCCGCATTCTCAAACATCATTAGTGGTACATTTATAGTGATCTTCAAACCTTTCAGAGTGGGAGATAATGTGAAAATTAGTGACCACTATCACGGAATTATTGAAGACATCACACTAAGACATACGGTCATCAGGGATTTTGAAAACAATCGGTTTATCATCCCAAATTCTACCATCTCCTCAGAAACGATTCATAATTCATCCATTTCTGATTATAAGGTCAGGAAACACATTGAACTAAACTTAAGCTTTAAAGCTGATCTAAAAAAAGCAATATCTATTATCAGAGACGAAATTGAGAATCATCCTTTATGTATAGATAACCGCTCTGATAAGGATACTATGGAAGGTGTAGAAAGAGTGGTGATAAAAGTTATTGCCTGGGAAGCCTATTACCTAAGACTTCGGGCATATGTATGGACAGAAAGTCCCGGAAGGGCATTTGACCTGAAGTGCGATGTGCTGATGTCTATAAAAGAAGCTTTTGATAGAGCAGGCATTGAAATGGCTTATCCCTTAACAAATGTAATCTTAAAAAACCGGGATGAACAATGAGTTAAGTTTTACAAATTGTAAGCCTGTCATTTTTTAAAAAGGACCCGGGTGTTTAAATTAATCACAAATAATAAAATATTTAATCATGAAAATCACTTTTTACGGCCACGCTTGTTTCGATGTGCAATTAATGAACACCAATATACTTTTTGATCCTTTCATCACACCCAATAAGTTGGCAAAGGAAATTGACATCAATAATTTAAACCCAAATTATATTTTACTTACTCACGGACATCACGATCATATGGCTGATGCATCTGCCATAGCTGAAAGTACAAATGCCAGGATTGTTGCTAATTACGAGATTGCTACCTGGTTTCAAAATCAGGGTTTTGATGTGCACCCAATGAATCATGGAGGATCATGGAATTTTGATTTTGGAAAAGTAAAAATGGTTAATGCGGTTCATTCCAGTATGCTTCCGGACGGCTCTAATGGTGGAAACCCCGCAGGATTCATAATAGAAACAGATGCGTACACTTTTTATTTTGCAGGAGATACTGCATTAACACTTGACATGCAATTGATTCCAAGGTTCGCAAAACTTGACCTGGCCATACTCCCGATAGGAGATAATTTTACTATGGGTGTAGATGATGCAATCGTGGCATCAGACTTTATTGAATGTGATAAAGTGCTCGGGCTTCATTACGATACTTTCCCATATATCGAGATAGATAAAACGGAGGCTGTCAATAAATTTAACGACAAAGGAAAAGCGTTGATATTAATGGATATTGGTGAGTCAAGAGTGTTTTAATTTCCATCCACTACATACCTTAAATACATTGAAAAAATATAAAACTCTTGCAGGAAAAAGTTTTCCAATTGGTGCTACCTTTTCCAAGGATGGGGTAAATTTTTGTATCTATTCAAGAAGTGGATGGGCCGTTGAATTACTATTATTTGATGAAAACGACCACACTCATCCCACCCATGTTTTCAATTTAGATCCAAGGAAGAACAAAACCTATCATTACTGGCATATCTTCATAAAAGATATTACCCCGGGTCAATTGTATGCCTACCGTGTCGATGGGCCATTCGATCCATCTATGGGATTGAGGTTTAATAAAAACAAGGTATTAATCGACCCCTACTCAAGGGCGGTAGTGACTGATACATATGACAGGGATGCCGCTAAACATCATGATGATAACTGTCCTCAAGCCATAAAAAGTGTAGTAATTGATCCTGAAGATTATGACTGGGAGGAGGATGATCCCATTGCACGTCCTTTTGCAAAATCAATCATATATGAACTGCATGTGGGAGGCTTTACAAACCACCCTAGCAGTGGCTTGCCAAAGGAAAAGCGTGGAACCTACACCGGGTTGGTTGAAAAAATTCCTTATCTAAAGCGTTTGGGAATAACTGCAATAGAATTAATGCCTGTGCAGCAATTTGACGCTCAGGATGTTGTTAATCCCGACTTAGACAATTATTGGGGTTACACCTCAATGGCATTTTTTGCTCCACATAATGGATATTCCTATAGATCCAACCCCATTGATCAGGTCAATGAATTCAAAGACATGGTCAAAGCACTACATAAAGAAGGTATAGAAGTGATCCTGGATGTAGTCTTCAATCATACCTCGGAGGGTGACCAAACCGGGCCAACGCTATCTTTCAAGGGTTTGGAAAATGAAGATTATTATATCCTGGAAAAGGATATGCATTTTTATAAAAACTACAGTGGTACCGGTAATACCATGAAAGCCAATAATTCAATAGTAAAGCGTTTGATTCTTGATTGCCTTAAGCGCTGGGTTTCAGAGTTTCACATCGACGGCTTCAGGTTTGATTTGGCAGCTGTATTTTCAAGGGATGAAGAGGGCCATCCGATAAAAAACCCTCCAATATTGTGGGATATAGAAACCAACCCGGTGCTTGCATCTACTAAAATAATTGCCGAAGCGTGGGATGTCGATCAATATTTATTGGGGTCATTCATTGGAGATAAATGGGCAGAATGGAACGGCCGCTACCGTGATGATGTGAGACGTTTTGTTAAGGGCGATAATGGTATTGTCAATTCATTTGCCAATAGCCTGGCCGGTAGTAGTGATTTGTTTAAAACCATTTTAAGAGACCCGAACAGGAGCATAAACTTTATAACATGTCATGATGGATTTACATTGAATGACCTGGTTTCTTATAATGAAAAACATAATTGGGCTAACGGAGAAGATAATCGTGATGGCACAAATGACAATTTCGGTTGGAATTGCGGTGTAGAAGGTAAGACGCAGGATGAAGAAGTTGAAAAATTAAGGATAAAGCAAATAAAAAACTTTTTTACGCTCCTTATGATTTCCCAGGGCACCCCCATGATTTTGATGGGAGATGAGGTAAGGAGGACGCAGAACGGTAACAACAATGCTTATTGTCATAACAATGAACTGTCATGGTTCAACTGGGAAGATGTAGAGGATCATGCAGATATGCTGGGGTTTGTGAAAAAACTTATCGGCTTTAATCTCAATAACTTATTCTTTCAGGAGGATAAATACTGGGCGGCACCTCATGCCCTGAAAACAACTTATTTCTCTTTCCATGGAATTGAGATAGGTAAAACGGATTGGGGTTATCATTCACATGCACTGGCTTTCAATCTTAAAAACCCAAAATACACCGAACAGCTTCATGTGATGATCAATGCTTTTTGGGAACCTTTAAGCTTTCAACTGCCTAATAAAGGCATTACCAGATGGAAAAAGGTTTTAGATACATCCAAACCCTCACCATATGACTTTGTAAATAAGGATCAAGGAGAAAAGGTCAAGGATTTTGAGTGTTTAGTTGACTCCAGGTCTATTGTAATAGCTTCAGGAGAGTTATTTATGTGACAAACATTTGTGTGAAGCGTATTGATATAATAGCAGCCAGGAGCAACTTGGCGATGCGTCTAGACAGCTAATTTTCTAAATATCTGGATTAAACCTGAAATATTCAATAGAAAATCTATTCCAGACATAAAACACTTTGAAATAG
>CAYSCZ010000091.1:0-9709 GCA_964429655.1 uncultured Roseivirgaceae bacterium | reverse complement strand
ATTTTTTGGGCTTTAACCCTTCATGACAAAATTCCAATGACAAATCTGGGTTAAGATCATTTATGGCGCACTACCCAGGTGGTACCATGGCATCACCATAGTATTTCAGTTGTTCCAGGTGCTATTTTTGGTGTTTATGATGATATGGCTTTTTTCTGCATTTACTTTAAAAGCGAATTTCCCTTATGCATTGGTAGTAATTGCCCTTTCCGGTGACTCAATAGAGGTATATCATGGGGTGGTAAAAAATCTTTTCAGTAATACCCAAAGAAAGAAATTATTTCAAATCAATAAAAGATTCTTACTAGATCAGTAACCGATCAAATGATTATCCTGGCTTTTTCTTTATTACTTCTATAGGCTTGTTCAATGAGCCATATCACAGACCTTATTTCTTCCGGTTTGATTAATGGTTCAGCGCCATTTCTGATCACTTCGGATACATTTTCGTAAAAAGCCATATAGTCACCTTCCATTGATTTGATGTGGCCTCTAAAATCAACATTGTTGATCGTGGTATGAAGTAATCCATAGAGCGTTTCTTCTTCTATGCCAATTCCATTGTAATATTGAAAACCTTTTTTGAGCCTTGCTTCTTGTGGGTCCAGCCCATACTTGATGAAGGATCCTTTGTCACCGAAAATCGCGAACCTTGGCGTAGGCTCTTTAATAAGCATGGATGCTTTTAAGATCACTTTTAAGTGTTTATAATAAAAATTGATTTCAAAATAATCATCCACCGGGCTGATCTTTCGTTGGCATTTGATTTCGGCATCCAGGGTTATCGGCCTCCCAAAGAGAATAAGTGCCTGGTCAATGAGATGACTACCCAAGTCATAGAGGATACCTGACCCCGGTTTATCCTCATCCTTCCAGCCTTTGCGGTAGTTTCTGTACCGGTCGAATCGTGATTCGAATTCATGGATACTTCCAAGGACGTTATTTGCTATGAGATGTTGGATGGTTTTGAAATCAGAGTCAAGCCTGCGATTGTGGTAGACGGTAAGCAGCTTTTGGCGCCACTTTGCTAAAGCAATTAATTCGTCCGCTTCCTCCGTTTTTACGGTAAATGGCTTTTCAATAATCACATGTTTTCCGGCAACTAAGGCTTTTTTTGCCATTTCATAATGGTATTCATTGGGCGTAGTGACCACCACAAGCTCTATTGAATCATCAGAAAGGATATCATCCAATTCCCTTACCACGGTTACATTTGGATACCGTTCTTTAGATTTTTGATGACGGCGTTCCAGCACTTTGGTTAGCTCGAACTTCTGGTTGGCATGGATAAAAGGGGCATGAAAAACGCTTCCGGAAGTACCAAATGATATTAAGCCGGTTTTAATGATGTTCATATAACTTGAATTTGTGATGATTGTAATTTATTGGATTTCCGGAAATTGATTGTGATTGGTCAGCTTCAAGGGCTATATCTTTTTACAGCAAAAGCTGATATCAGGGGCTCAGTTCGTATGGATTACCAATAGGTATAGTGGTGCTAAACAGAAAGTAAAAAATATGATTGATGAAAAATTCCAGGATTAGTATAGAAAAAGACTAGGTAATGGATTATATAATAGCTAGCTAGAATATATTTAATATTTATAATCTTATGGGGTGGGTAGACACTTTGTGCTCGCTTAAATGGTTTCAGGATGGGTTAATCGATTTTTTTTTAATATTTCTGCCTTAATGAGTTTTCGAGCTGTATGAATTCGGGTTTTTACAGTGCCTATAGGTACTTGAGTTCTTTTAGATATTTCATCATATTTAAGTCCGCGGTAGAACATCATAAAGGAGGATTTATATTTGTCGTCAATATTTTCAATGATGCTGTAGATGTCATCATAAAGCAAGTTATCATAACCCTCGTTCTTTTCTGATGACTTTTGATCGATCAAAAATTCATTGGTCTGAGCGTCAATTTGCGCCGGGTATCTCTTTGTTCTATTTTGATTGTTTAAGTAAATATTCTTCATGATGGTAATTAACCAACCTGTGAGACTGTAGTTGTATTTAAACTTCTTCCTCTGTCTCATTGATTGCAGCAAGGTATCCTGTACTAAGTCATGGGCATTATTGATGTCTTTGGTAAGATAGAAAGCATATTTAGATAAATTGCTTATATTTCTTTCGATGTGATGCTTGAATTCAGACTCATTCATCGCTTAATAAATTCATAAATGATTATTAATTGATTCGTGACATTCAGGAATATGTAGCGGATTAGGAGCCCATAGATGATTGAAGTACTCTTTAACCCATTGATGAAGGTCAATCATCTCTGATTTGAAAAGAAACTTGCTGCCTTTATTATATGCTTTAATAAAAAGTCTTTTATCAAAGCCCACCTTATTAAACACCTCTTTACAGTAGTTTAACATCGTCTTCTTCATATCTTTTTGTAATTAATCCAACCTTCTAATTCTTTATCATACATGATCATCAACATTCAATATTAAAAGCATTATTATTTATATTAATAGTAATACTATTATTTACGTAATTAGTACAATCAGTTTTTGTTGTAATTTATTTTTAAAAGCTGATTTTACTCATTTTTTAGAGTGCTTTTGTAATCAAAATTAAAGAAACATTTAAAACCCAAAATGATGTCTGTTAAAAAACAATCCGATTTGGCTGGTCCTGGTATCAGCACTTATGAGAAGGTAAATGAGATTTTACCTGAGCGTTACAATTCATTATTGTCTCCGCAAGAGACAATGAAGGGCGTATTTTCCCTAAAATATTACATTGAAGGGCACCTTTCAGAAGCCTTAAACTTAATGATGGTACAGGTACCACTGATCGTTGAAAAGGACAGCGGGATGAACGACATGTTGGATAGGGATGGTTCACGAACGCCGGTGTCATTTGAATGTGGCCTGGGCCTGGAACGAAGAATTGAAGCCCAGATTGTCCAGGCGGCAACAAAGTGGAAAAGATATGCTCTACAGCAATTTAATTGCAGGCCGGGGGAAGGCATAAATACCGATATGAGGGCTGTCAGAAAGGATTATTTCCTGGATCATGATCATAGTGCATATGTAGACCAGTGGGATTGGGAAAAAGTGATCACCGAATCTCAAAGGAACCTGGATTTTCTAAAGGCCACAGTAAAGCAAATATGGGGAGTAATTAAAGGTGCTGAGGAGATGGTTCTGGAAAAGTTTCCGCAATTATATACCCCAAAATATCCACCATTACCTGACGAAATTACATTCATCCATGCAGAAGAGGTACTGGAAAGATATCCTGATGCTCCAAGGAAACAAAGGGAGACGATGTTATTAAAAGAATTTCCCGCTGTATTTATAATTGGCATAGGCTATCCGCTGGAAGATGGTTACCCACATGAGATGCGTGCCGCAGATTATGATGATTGGGTTACGCCAACGTTAAGCTTCAAAGGAAAACAATATCATGGCATCAATGGGGATATCCTGGTATGGAATCCTGTAACACAACGTCGTCATGAAATTTCCTCAATGGGTGTACGGGTGAATGCAGAAACATTGAGAAAGCAATTAGAAATGAGTGGCCAACTGGATAGTTTAGACCTACCCTATCACAGGGGAATTATTTCGGGTGACTATCCGCTTTCTATTGGCGGAGGTATCGGCCAGTCAAGGACCTACATGTACCTACTGCGAAAAGCTCACCTGGGCGAGGTAAGCGTCACTGTATGGCCTGAACAGTTGAAATCTATCTGTAGGGACCATAATATTTATGTGTTGGAATGATTGATGAACTTGTGAAGATGGGGGTTTAATTTGCCTTAGGAGCCGGGCCAAGACCGAAATGGGTATGCGGACAGCAGGCTTGGCCGGCGGCAGGGTTTAGAGCACTGACTGAGGGGAGATGGTGCGGATAACATCATACTTTTTACATTTGATGTTAAACCCAGATTTGTCATTGGAATTTTGTCATGAAGGGTTAAAGCCCAAAAAATCAGGCACTTAGGTCGAGGAGGCATAGCATCGCTATGGTGACGAGCCAATAACATGTTAAGTGTCTGATTTGAAGTGATTAAACCATGTAATAGAAAGTCTAATGACAATTCTGGGTTAAACTTCGATGGTGTAAGTAATTTCCGGGAGCGCTTCAAGGCTTTTAATGAAATCATTATTTGGTTGGACCTTGAACTTCCTGGATCGCATGTCTAAGACCAGTTTTTCATCATCATTCCTGGTATTTACGAATAATTTTAGCGGGCTATTGCCAGGGTTATCACTGGATAATTTGCTTAACTGTTCCACCAATTGTTCATTAATATCCTCTAACCGTAAATTAAGCTTCACTGATTTTGTAAGTTGATCCCTTATTTCTCCCAGGTGGTTTATTTCTGTGATGTTGAATTCAAGCTGGTCGCCACGCCAGCTTTTTTGCATATGGCCTTGCATGTAGAGGAACCAATTAGGTTCCAAGTAAGTTTTGAATTTAAGGTAATTTTTTGAAAATAAGGTAAAAGTGTAGTTGCCACTAAAATCCTCCAAGATGAACCTACCGAAAGGATTCCCCTTTTTGGATGTTCTGTGCTCAATATTGGTCACAATCCCTCCCAGTTTGATGTTTTTCATGTCCTTAAGTTTTTCCGGGTCATTCAGGTCATGGAGTGTGGCGTTGCAGAACTTATCAAGCTCAAATTGATAAGCTTCTAGTGGATGACCTGAGATGTATAGTCCAACTACTTCCTTTTCGATATTTAACTTTTCAATCTCTGAATAAGGCTCCAGCGGCTCTATTCTTGGCCTGGCAATTTCCTGGGATTCCGTTCCAACAAATAAGGAGACCTGTGCGCTTTCCACTTCCTGGTGCATTTTATTGGCATATTTAATGGATTTCTCAATCAGGGTTCCTTCAGTGTTGGCAGCATCCAGGTATTGCCTCCTGTGATATTCCTCAAAGCAGTCAAAGGCACCGGACCGGGCCAGCGCTTCAAATGTTTTTTTATTGACAGCCCTTAGATTAACCCTTTTTGAGAAATCAAAAATATCTTTGTAAGGACCTTTTGCTTTCCGTTCACTGATGATTGCCTGAACTGCCGCCTCTCCCGTTCCCTTGATTGCCCCTAAGCCAAACCTTATCACTCCTTCCTTATTAACCGTGAAATGTATACCTGATTCATTGAGATGCGGGCCTAGTACTTTGATGCCTGTATTTCTGCATTCCTCCATAAAGAAGGTCACCTTACTGATATCACTTTGGTTGTGGGTTAGTACAGCAGCCATGTATTCTGCGGGATAGTTAGCTTTCAGGTAAGCGGTTTGAAAAGCAATTACAGAATAGCAGGTGGAGTGGGATTTATTAAAGGCATACTCAGCGAATGCTTCCCAGTCGTCCCAGATTTTTTTTACAACTTTTTCATCAAAACCATTTTTATTGCAACCATCAAAAAACTTAGGTTTTAGCTCATCAATGATCGCTTTTTTCTTCTTGCCCATACCTTTCCTAAGAGCGTCAGCCTGCCCTTTGGTAAATCCTGCCAACTTCTGGGAGAGTAGCATCACCTGCTCCTGGTAAACGGTAATTCCGTATGTCTCCGCCAGGAATTCTTCCATCTCATCTAAGTCATAGGTGATTTTTTCATTGCCGTGTTTTCTGGAAATGAAATTAGGGATGTATTCCTTAGGCCCCGGCCTGTATAGGGCATTCATAGCGATGAGGTCCTCAAAGCGGTCAGGTTTTAAAGCACGTAAGTGCTTTTGCATGACGGCAGATTCAAACTGGAAGGTGCCATTGGTTGCCCCCCATTGATAGAGTTTGTAGGTTTTAGGATCATCTAATGGTATTTTGTCCGGGTCGATGGTTATGCCGTGACTGGCTTTTATATTCTCAATAGCTGTTTTGATAATGGACAGTGTTTTCAAACCCAGAAAGTCCATTTTAAGCATGCCGGCATCTTCTACCACGCTGTTGTCAAATTGGGTGATCAACATGTCAGAGTCCTTGTTGGTTAAGACTGGTATGTACTCAGTGATATCACCTGGGGTGATGATCACACCGCAAGCGTGTGTGCCTGTATTTCTAAGGGATCCCTCCAACACCTCGGCTTGTTTTAGCACCTTACCGGGAAGGCTATCTGAGGACTTAATCTGCTTCAACTCATCTACCTCTTCAAGTGCTTTGGAGAGTGATGTTCCCGGTTTTTCGGGAATTAGTTTTGCGATGGCATCCGTCTCGGGTAAGGGTAGCTCCATCACCCGGCCTGCATCCCGGATGGATGACTTGGCGGCCATAGTTCCATAAGTGATTATTTGTGCAACCTGGTTCTTGCCGTATTTATTGATCACATACTCAATAACTTTTTCCCTTCCCTCGTCATCAAAGTCGATGTCAATATCCGGTAAGGATATTCTATCCGGATTTAGGAACCGCTCGAACAGCAGGTCATATTTGATGGGATCAACATTGGTGATGTCTATGCAATAAGCTACGGCTGAACCTGGCGCCGAACCTCTGCCGGGCCCGACTGCCACGTTCATTTCCCGGGCTTTGGATGTAAAATCCTGCACGATGAGAAAGTATCCAGGATACCCGGTACGCTCTATGGTTGCCAATTCAAAGTCTAACCGTTCTCTTATTTCATCTGTAATGGCTCTATACCGCTTTTTTGCTCCCTCATAAGTTAAATGGCGTAAATAATTGTTTTCGCCACGGTTTCCACCATCATCCAGGTCTTTTTCATCCTGAAATTCTTGTGGAATATTATATTTTGGTAGCAATACCGGACGTTCCAACTCATATAGCTCCACCTTGTCCACCACCTCTTTAATGTTTTCGATGGCCTCCGGTATGTCGAGGTACAGCTCCTTCATCTCATCTTGTGATTTGAAGTAATAATGATGGTTTGGAAATCCAAAGCGATAACCACGTCCCCGGCCTATTTCCGTGCTTTTCTTTTCATTTTCTTTTATACAAAGCAATACATCATGGGCTTCAGCATCTTTTTCATCCAGATAATAAACATCGTTAGCAGCTATTACTTTTACCTGGTATTTTTCAGCGAAGGATAATAAGATTTCGTTTAGGTGGTTCTCAGCTTCCAGATGGTGACGGGAAACTTCAATGTAAAAATCATCTTCAAATATCTCCAGCCACCATTGCAGGGCCTCTTCTGCCTGATGCTCCCCAACATTCAGGATCAAATGTGGAATCTCGCTGGACATATTTCCAGATAAAGCGATCAGCCCTTCTTTATACTGTACAATCAAATCTTTGTCAATCCTTGGGAATAAACCATAGAGACCTTCTACATAACCCAGTGAACTTAACCTGGCAAGATTGTTATATCCTGTTCTATTCTTGGCAAGTAACACCTGGTTATATCTTTTGTCGGGATTGTCTTTAGTAAACCTTGTCTTTTTGCGTTCCTGTGAAATAAAAAACTCACAACCAACTATGGGTTTTATTTCATTTTTCAATGCTTCCCTGACAAATTGAAAGGCCCCAAACATATTTCCAAGGTCGGTGAGGGCAACGGCAGGCATCCCATAAGCATTTGTTTTTTCAATAATGCCTTTAATGTTAGGTGTAGCTTGAAGAATAGAAAACTGACTGTGCAGGTGCAGGTGGCAAAAAGGACCCTGGATATCCTTTACATCGACTTTTTTATCCAGTGTGCCACTGCTCTTTTTTTGTTTTTGGGCAAAATTAGCAGCTTTTAGCTGCGGTGCTTCATAGTTGATTTCATCAATTACAGTATCATCAAACGGCCTGATGACGCTTTCTTTCAGGAGGCCAAAGAAGCACTTGCTGGTCGCTTCTACATCATAGGCTGCATCATGGGCATCCTCGAAAGGTTCCCCAAACAATTTTTCATGCAACTCCACCAGCTTAGGTTTTTTAAGCTTACCACCCAGCCCTCCGGCTAATTGACAGAAGTCAACAGACACCTCCGAGGTGTCCAGAGTTTTTATGTCCAGCAGCTTATTTTCGAGGTTTGTACGGATCAGTTCTGCTCCAATAATCCGCGTATCAAACGATATGTTATGACCGACTATAAGCTGGGTTTTGTCTACATCAGTGAGAAATGTATTTAACACTTTATTGAGGTCATGCCCTTCATCTGTAGCTCTTTTAGTGGAGATGCCATGCACTTTCTGCGAGAAGAAAGGAATGGTGAACCCATCAGGCTTGATAATATAATTTTTGTGGTTTAGCAGTTTGCCATCAGGGCCATGAAGTTGCCAGGCTATTTGTACCAGACGCGGCCAGTTGTCCAGGTCAGTGACCGGGGCTGAGTAGTTGTGTGGCAAGCCGGTGGTTTCCGTGTCGAAGATTAGGTACATAATTGAAGTGTTTACTTAGGTATAATTAATATCGAAGATCCAATCAGATAAAATATTGAACTGACTATATTGTTTCTGATAATTCATTGTTCAATATAGCAAATCCGGGGATCATATTTCTAATCAAAAAGTAGTTATGGCCAGGTTTGAATTAGCCAAGTCTAAAACAGTCGCAATTTTTGATAGACTGTATTTTTGTTTTTTTATTCCAAAATATCCATTACCTGCTTGAATATTTAACTTTTTCTCAAACACAATTTTATTTCTAAATCTGTCGAGATAGTCATTAGCATCTTCTAAACACCAACCATTGTAATTTGTATGTTGCCACTTTTTCGGAAATATATGTTCAACCCAGAATTGTCATTAGACTTTCTATTACATGGTTAAATCACTTCAAATCAGACACTTAACATGTTATTGGCTCGTCACCATAGCGATGCTATGCCTCCTCGACCTAAGTGCCTGATTCTTTGGGCTTTAACCCTTCATGACAAAATTCCAATGACAAATCTGGGTTCAATATCAAATACTTCTGGGATACCTTCGGTTTGGTCAGGATGCAAATAAGAGTTGATGCCATACAGTTTTGCAAGTTGTGCTTTGGAACAATGTCCTTGGCAAAGTTCGTTTAAAACTTTTAATTTGAAGCTTTCGCTATACCGTCTTACGGTCTTGTTATTTTTATACATATCTACATGTTTAAGTGTAGACATATTTTAGGATGGGTCATTTTTGCTCAAAAGTATGAGAGCAGTAGCGAATTTCAGAGTGATTAACTGTCCTTCACCACAAAAGTTTACTATATGCACAAACTTTGAATTTACCACTTCACCGCTATTACTTATACACGCCTTACCTGCTGCCCTTTCTACTTTTGTTGTACCCAAATTCAAACCTTTGATAGGTAAAATTATAACTTTATTTTAATCCCTCCATTAATCACAAAGCCATCAACAGGAGCATAAATATCCCTGAATTCCGGATTAGTAATTGAACCAGTAAATATGGTATCAAAGCCTGTTTGCCTGGTATCTCCAAAGTTTTCAAAGTTTATAAATATCGAAAAATTGTCCCATAGCTTTTCAGCCATAAACCCAAAAAGCCAATACTGTCTGCCAGTTGCTCCATCATTCAATTTTTGAGGGCTAAAGTAATAGGCCTCCAATCCTATTTTCCATTTTTCCTCCACCTCATACATTAATACGTTATTCAATCGGTGTGTTGAAACCAATGGAAAAGTGCTCTTTATTCCATTATAATGCTTGTTTACATCTGCTAATGTATAACCTACAAAAAGGGCTAGGTCTCCATAAGCCAGCTTTATGTTTGTTTCAATACCTTTCGTATCAATGAAGCCGTCGGGCTGTTGAAATTCATAAAATCCATTATTTAAAGGAATTAGAATTAATGGGTCG
>CAYSCZ010000090.1:0-10396 GCA_964429655.1 uncultured Roseivirgaceae bacterium | reverse complement strand
ATTTGAAGTGATTTAACCATGTAATAGAAAGTCTAATGACAATTCTGGGTTAAAGCCTTTGAAGTATAGCTTTTAAAGCCTCTTAATAAATATCCCGTCTGAAGTATAACTTAGGATTTGTGATTTGAGAGGTCTGAGTTCGTAATGGCTTATTTGATTTTAACCGGGCAAAGACACTACCCCTCTGGTCGCTTTGGCACGGCCTTTTCCCTTAAGCCAAAACGATAGAAGAAATAATAATTAAAGCCCAGGTTAGCGCTTTTTTCGTTCTTACCAAAGCCTGGCACCTGAAAAGGTGTAAAGCTGCCCTCATGGTCAAGGTTTTTAATAAATTTTATTCTGGTGGTAAAACCCAAGTAGAGATTTGAAAACAGCCTAACTTTCATGCCTGCTACAATTTCGAACCAGTTAGCACTAATCGATTCATTTTCCATGGATATCGGCGAGTCTCCCCAAATATTACTGCTTTGGATAAATTTTACTTCTTCATTAAAATTTGATCTTGCGTAACGTAATCCTCCAAAGATCATGTTACGCTCAGGGTTGTAAGGAATAAAATTATAATCTACCCCAATCCGATAAAAGTTCCCTTGATTATCATAAGAATAATCCTCACTACCCGATGTAAAAAATTCCCTTCCAAACGCTGCCACAGCGAAGTAGCGGCCAAAATCAACGTCCGCCTGAAATTCGAACCGGTGATTTCGGTCCAGGAGTATAAGTTCCCCGATACCCACCATATCGAGGCCCATCCGAATATGAGATGGAGTGAATTTTGGCTCAGAGGTTTCTGATACTTCTTCCTCTTGCGCTAATAAAAAGTAGCTCGGCAGGCTAAGGATTATCAACAAAAATGATTTCAATATTAATGGGTACCGTTCTGTCAAAGCGTTTGTCAATAATTGAAAGCGAGTCAAAAGTGGAAATGCTATCATTTACCTCAAGGTTAAACAAAGTTTGTGTGGGTCCACAATCAAATGATATTATCATTTGGGAAGCATCATAAGATACCAATAAAGTGTCTTGCAAGGAATCATTTTGAAAAATAAACAGGGTGCTGTCAGCAATCGGATTGACTTGCAAAGGGAATAAAGATAAGGTGTCACCAGTAAACTGAGCCGAATCAGCGCCTAAAGCAAAGATCGAATGATATGAAACCTGAAGTTCGGAAATATCCCCGGCAGTATCCAGCCTGCTAAACTGGACATTTAAAACATTGGTGTTGCTATCAAACCCACAATCCGTAGTGTCCTCACAGCTCAGGATTAGAATTAATCCCAAAAGTACAATTGCTAAAGGGCTGCGCATATCTAATATTTCTTTACTGCTTCCCACAACAATTCCACCGGATGGTATGCCCTTACTCCTGTGCCGTCTTTGATTTGATGCCTGCAACTGGTACCCGGTGCAGCGATTTTAGCATTATTTTTGACTGACCTAACGGTTGGAAATAAAATCAATTCCCCAATATCCATGGAAATATTGAAATGCTCTTTCTCATAACCAAATGAACCGGCCATACCACAGCAACCGGAAGGAATAATTTGAACACTGTAGTTTTCAGGTAATGAAAGAATTTTCTTTGTATGGACCAAAGAAGACATTGCTTTTTGATGACAATGCCCGTGAAGTTTTATCTCACATGAATGATCAACGAATATTTCTTTAGAAAGCCTCCCTTTATCCAGTTCATTGGATAAAAATTCATCGATAAGTAACACGTTGTCAGCCAGTTTATTGGCTTGCTTTTGTAAATCCCCCCGAAGCAACGCCGGATATTCATCCCTAAAGCTCAATATAGCGGATGGTTCGATACCAACAAGCGGCACCTCATCGTTTACCAAACCGGAGAAAACTTTTACGTTTTTTTGGGCTAGTTTCTTTGCTTCTTTCAGCATGCCTTTGGAGATATAGCTCCTTCCGCTCTCCGGATGATCTATAAATTTCACTTGATAACCCAGATAATTGAGTAGTTCGATGGCTTTTATTCCAATACTTACATCCAGGTAATTAGTAAACTCATCAAAAAACATATACAACTGCTTATCCCGATCTGTTTTAAAGTGATGTACATTCTTTGCGTACCACTTTTTCAGACTGCCGCCGGGCAGCGTTGGCATGCTTCTTTTTGGTGCAAAACCAATCACTTCTTTTGCAATACCACTGATTACCGGAATATTAAACACGGCATTAAAAGCCCAGTGGATATTTGAAGCCAATTGCATCCCGAGCGCATAATTGCCAATTAACCTGCTTCTCAAAGGTGTTCCGTTTGTATCATGGTATTGCTGTGTAAATTCAGCTTTTAGCCTGGCAAGATCAACATTGGAAGGACACTCGGACTTACAACCTTTGCAAGAAAGGCAAAGATCCATAACCTCTTTTATTTCACCATGGTCAAAACGGTTGATTTTTGTTGATCGGGTAAGGAATTCCCTTAAAATATTTGCCCGGGCGCGCGTTGTATCTTTTTCGTTTCTGGTAGCCATATAACTGGGACACATAGTCCCACCACTTAGCTCACTCTTTCTACAGTCACCAGAACCATTGCATTGCTCTGCGGCTCTTAGTATCCCATTTTGACTGCTAAAATCAAAATATGTGTCAAAATCTGGTGTTGATTGGTCTTTGTTATACCTCAGATGTGAATTCATGGATGGGGTATCCACAATCTTTCCCGGGTTGAAAATTTTATCCGGGTCCCAAGCCAGCTTGACCGCTTTAAACAACTGGTAGTTCTTATCCCCAACCATTTCGGGGATAAATTCGCCTCTCAGACGACCATCACCGTGTTCGCCGCTCAGCGAACCTTCATATTTCTTCACCAATGCAGCCACCTCTCTTGCGATGGTTTTAAATAAAGCCTGACCCTGGTTTGTTTTAAGGTTAATTATCGGCCTCAGGTGTAGCTCTCCAGATCCTGCATGGGCATAGTGAACACTATATAATCCATACTTTTTTAATATTTTATTAAAGGCTGCGATATAATCCGGTAGATCTTTTACATCAACAGCAGTATCTTCAATAACCGGGACAGCCTTTTCATCGCCTGGTATGTTGGCTAATGAGCCCAGGCCTGACTTTCTTAACGACCATACCTTTGGGATATCATCACCCGCTACGATTGGATAAGAATAGCCTAAGTTTTTTGATTTTAGTTCTGCAACCAGCTTATTCGTCTTTTTGTCAAGTATTTCACGGCTTGTTTCAGTTAGTTCCACGACCAGTATGGCATTAGGTGTCCCCTCTATAAAAAACCTGTTTTGCTGCTGATCTTTTATCTTGCTGGTGCATTCCAGTATGTAATGATCCATTAGTTCGCTTGCCGTTGGTTGATGGCCCACTGCGATGATATTAGCCCTTAGCGATTCATCAATAGATTCGCAGTGAATACAAATCAATCTTTTATGAGGAGCGGGTAAATCAACAAGATTGAGCTTAGCCTCAGTAATGAACATCAATGTGCCCTCAGAGCCTGCAATAAGCCTGCACATGTTAAAATCCTTACCTTCTTTTGAAAAGGGTTGATTATCAGCCAAAGCATCTAAAGCATAGCCGGTATTTCTTCGTTTGATGGATTTCTTGGGAAACTCTCTTCTTATTTCATCAATATTATCCTGGGCTAATATTTTATCAATCCGGTTATATAAATGATTCTCTAATGTAGAATTTGTAGAGGTCTTTTCTTTATAGGCTTTATTGTCCAACGACTTAAAATGAACAAAACTACCGTCTGAAAGTAAACCTTTGACTTCTAACAAATGATCACGGGTAGTGCCATATCTTATGGAGTTAGATCCGCAGGAATTATTTCCAATCATGCCACCAATCATCGCCCGGTTAGCTGTAGAGGTCTCGGGGGCAAAAAACAATCCGTAAGATTTTAATTTTTTATTTAGGTCATCCCTTATCACCCCAGGTTGGACCCTAACCCATTTCTCTGCGGCATTGATTTCAAGGATTTTATTAAAGTGTTTTGAAACATCAACAATTATCCCGTTTCCTACGACCTGTCCTGCCAGTGAAGTGCCTGCTGTTCTGGGAATTAACGAAGTCTTATTTTTATGGGCAAAATTTATTAATGATTTAATATCGTCATCCGTTTTAGGGATTGCAACCGCTTCCGGCAGTTCTCTGTATGCCGAGGCATCGGTTGCGTAAATTAATTTTTCTGCCGCACCATGAAAAAGTTCACCTTTAAAGGATGGGATTTCCAGTCTTTCCTGCATCTTACAAATTTAAGCCTAACTCCAATAACTGAAAGTGTGGTTCTTATATGAATTGTTTTGTTTACCTCATTCTACTTTTTCAAGAACCATTGCTACACGGTTAGGTAAATAAACACTTAAGAAATAATCGCCAAACAAGCAAACAGCCGGATAGGTCATAATCTCATCCACTCTGTCAAATCCTCCAAATTTCCCGTTATCCGTATTTATAATTATTCTGTATTTCCCCTCGGAGGGCACTTTAAACCTGTAGTCCGGTATGGAATTGGACTTATGGAAGTTAAACAAGAAAATCAAGTTATTGCGTTCAAATATAACGGTCTTATTTTCCGGGTCCATGTTGATCTGCTTTGCCGGCAATGAAGGCAGCAACTTAAAAGCGCGTGCAAAATGGATCATAGCCTCATCAAAAGCATATAGAAACTTATATCTTAAATCAGGATTATCCACTAAAGACCATTGTCTTCTGGCATATTTAAAGCTCCAACCATTTCCCTCTCTTGGAAAATCTACCCATTCCGGATGTCCAAATTCATTTCCGATAAAATTCAAATAACCCTCTCCCCCCAATGACAGCGTAAAGAAGCGGATCATTTTATGTAATGCCAGCCCACGATCAATGATCAGGTTATCATGATTAACATGCATATCGGAGTACATTTCCTTATCCATAAGCCAAAATGCGACTGTTTTATCACCAACAATAGCCTGATCATGAGATTCTGCATAAGCAATGGTTTTTTCACCATACCTCCGGTTTGTCATGGTATTGTACATTTCAAAAATATCCCAGGTCTCATCATTCTTTTCTTTGAGGTATTTAATCCAAAAATCCGGTATACCCATCCCCAACCTGAAATCAAAGCCGATGCCACCCTCTTCCTGCGGCCTGCACAGACCAGGCATGCCGCTCATATCTTCAGCAATGGTTAATGCATTTGGTTTAAGGTCGTGTGTTAATTTATTGGCTAATTGTAAGTAAAGGAGCACATCCCAATCAACATCCTTAAAGTATTTTTCATAGTGGTCGAATGTGGTATGATCTCCATGGTGGAAATAGAGCATGGAGGTTACGCCGTCAAACCTGAATCCATCCATGTGGTATTCTTCTATCCAATACTTCACATTACTGAGTAAAAACCTTACCACTTCTTCCTTACCATAATTAAATAGTTTAGAATCCCAGGCGCTATGCTCACCTTTACCACCCTTATGGAAATAATGGTCATCCGAGCCATCGAATTCATTCAAGCCTTCCGCAATATTCTTTACCGCATGTGAATGCACAATGTCCATAATCACAGCCATCCCCATTTCATGCGCTTTATTTACCAGGTGTTTTAAATCTTTAGGCGTTCCAAATCTGCTGGAAGGCGCAAAAAAATTACTCACATGGTAACCAAAAGAACCATAATAAGGATGCTCCTGGACGGCCATCAGTTGTACGGTATTGTATCCAAGCTTTTTAATTCGAGGAAGCATGTTCTCGGCAAACTCAAGATAGGTGCCGACATCTTCTTTTTCTGTGGCCATGCCCACATGGGATTCATATATTATTGGGGCAACATGCACCTCAGAAATATCAAAATTTTCATCATTCCATTCAAAATCTTCTGCCGGCACCCAGTGCTTTGCAACAAAGTCAATGGAGCCTTCAGGTTGTTCCACCCTTCTTATGTAAGCGGGTATACGGTCCAAAGCATTCTTCTCTGATACCACATGAACCTTTAGTGAACTGTTGTGGGTAAATTTATCCTTGTAGGTTTCATCATCAATAAATATTTCCCATATCCCATGATCATTTCTTTCCAGTGGATTAGCTTGCCTATTCCAATTATTAAAATCACCGATCAGGTAAAGCGCTTTTGCATTTGGTGCCCATTCCCTGTACCACCAGCCCTTCTTGTCGTGGTCATAATTAAACCCAAAATAATGATAAGCTTCCGCAAATTCCTGCAATGATCCATATCTGCTTTCCAGGTCCTTCAGCTTATTTATAAATCTGTTTATCCTGCCGTTTATCTCTTCTTTGTAAGGTTCAAGCCAGGGATCGTTTTTTGTGAGGATTGGTATATCAGTTTCCATAATGCACTTTTTTTAGAATTGATTAAAAGTAATATAAAGTTAGTTAGGCTATAAACCAAAAAAATAAAATCCAATATGTAACTATCGAAAATTAGCTAAGTTTCCCTGTTACAAATCAAAAATTCGCTATTGGAACCGTTTGAAGATAACGCTTTGATGTTGCAGGTAAAATCAGGGAAGGTGGATAAGTTGGGTGTATTATATGAGAGGTACAGCCGAAGGTTGTTTGGGTTTTTCTATCATCAAAATGGTAACGCATCCATAAGCGAAGATTTAGTTCAAAATGTATTTATGAGAATATTAAAATATAAACACACATTTTCTGACGATGGCCAATTTGTTACCTGGTTGTTTCATTTGGCCAGGAATGTGAATAAAGACCATTTCAGAAAAAATAAAAGGTATCATTTCCAGGACAGCATGAAGGACTGGAATGAAAAGATGGCAGACAAAGAAAATGTTGAAATGGCTACTACCAAACAGGAAGAGGGGCAGCTTTTAAGAATAGCAATGAACAGGCTTGATCCCGAAAAAAAAGAGATCCTAAACCTGGCCAAATTCCAGAAACTAAAATACCAGGAGATTGCATCCTTGCTGAATTGTACAGAGGGTGCAGTGAAAGTAAAAGTTCACAGGGCACTAAAAGACCTGAAAATGATTTATTTAAAACTTGAAAATGTATACTGACATGGATAAAGAGAAACTGGAACAAACCTGGATAGAATATTTAAGCAATGAACTGACCCGCGATAAAAAAGCCGAATTCGAGTCTTATTTAATCCAAAATCCGGAGCAGAAAAAAGCGTTAGAAGAAGATTCCCAAATATGGAAGGCGATTGATAGCATACCATACCCTGAACCATCATCTTCTATGGATAATATGTTTTATGAATCCCTGCAAAAAGAAATCCAGAAGGAGAAAAAATTAAGTGTTGACCTTTCCTGGCTTACCTTCGGGTTACAAAAATCAAAATTGGTGTTGGGCGGTTTTGCACTTACCATTGGTATGCTGGTTGGCATATTTTTATCGAATTATATTGCTCAACCGAAATATGACAGACTAAGCAACGAAGTCCATGAAATCAAGAAGATGATGATGCTGACACTTCTTGATCAGTCATCCGCCACCCAAAGAATTAAGGCTGTGAATATAAGTGAGGAACTACCCAGAAATGATGGTATGGTGATTGAAGCCCTTTTAAATACGCTAAATAGTGACCCTAATGTCAATGTACGGTTAGAAGCAGTTGATGCCCTTAGAAAGGTGGCTCATGATCCAAAAGCCAGAATTGGTATGATTCGCTCCATAAATAAACAAACTTCCCCATTGGTACAGATTGAGATGGCTAATGTAATGCTGGAAATCAATGAAGGGCAGGCAGTTGAAGC
Organism: uncultured Roseivirgaceae bacterium; assembly: GCA_964429655.1. Taxonomy (GTDB): domain Bacteria; phylum Bacteroidota; class Bacteroidia; order Cytophagales; family Cyclobacteriaceae; genus CAYSCZ01. The sequence goes on along the minus strand of CAYSCZ010000090.1, from coordinate 2,693 downwards.
CTTTAAAACACTCATCAAATCCAAAGACCTTAATGAAACGGTCAAAGACAAATTAAATTTTACCATAGAAAAACTCAGTTAAAATGAGGCTATGCCAAAAAATAAAAACACCTAACGGTAATATTTATTTAGAATAAAATTAAAGAATTCATGAAAAAGTTAAGTTTAATCATATCAATAGTATTTATTCACTGCTACATCTTCGGCCAAAGAAATGAATTAAGTGAAAAAATTGTAGTTCCTCTCTCCAAGCCCGGTGAGGTTGGAACTTTAGAGACTTCCTTGGTCAATGGTTCCATTTATGTGGAAGCATATAATGGAAAGGAAGTGATCATCAGCGCAAACTATCCCCATTATTTTGATGATGAGTGTAGATCATGTGATGAAGAATGTTCAAGGTGCCTTAAGAGGATTTCCGAAGGCTCTTTTCAGCTGGAAGCGATAGAGGAGGATAATTTCATCAAAGTGCGTTCTAACGCTCATATAAACCCGGCTGAATTAGTGATCAGTGTACCTAAGCGATTTGACCTTAAATTATCTACGTTCAATGGTGGGGAAATTGAAGTCACCGGTGTTGAAGGAACCATCGAAGTAAGCAATGTGAATGGCGATGTAGCATTGCGGGATATCGCCGGTTCCATCCTGTCTAACACAGTTAATGGTGACTTAATCGCTTCATTCCGTAAAGTTTCCAAAGACACACCCATGTCTTTTGCTACACTTAATGGAGATGTGGATGTGACGCTACCGGCCAATACGAAAGCATCTTTAAAAATGAAATCAGAACGGGGTGAAATATTCTCCGATTTTAATATCGAGATAAAAAACAGAAAGCCCTCCGTAAAAAAATCACATGAGCGCTTCAAAGTAGAGATTGAAACCTGGGTGGAAGGGGATATCAATGGTGGAGGCTCTGAGTACTTATTTAAAAATATGAACGGGAATATTTATTTAAGGAAAGGATAAGTGATTTTAGCTTGTACCTATCCTTTTTGTAGCGTGTCCGTTGATCTATTCCTTCAACCTGCTTATCACTCTAATACCCTGATGGAGCGTCTTATGCACAGGACATTTGTCAGCGATTTCCAGCATCCTTTTTTTTTGCGCTTCATCAAGATTACCTTCCAGTTCAATTATTCTTTCAATCTGATCAATTTTTTCATTTTTGTTTTCACAGTCTTCGCAATCATCCTTGTGAACCTTAGAATGATTTAAATGGACCTTTATATCTTTAACATCCCACTGCTTCCTGTCCGCATACATTCTCAAAGTCATTGAGGTACATGAACCAAGGGAAGCCATCAAATAACCATAGGGGCTTGGCCCAAGGTCATTTCCACCCACCGTAAGCGGCTCATCTGCAATTACTTTATGTTGGCCCACTACTACTTCGGTAGTATAGCCTTTTTCCCCGGTTTTGGAAACGGCCTGTTGATTGGTACTCAGTTCATCACCGGTTTTGATTTCCACATACCGTTTAGACCATGAAGCAATAACATCCCCGACATATAGTGAATCTCCGGCCCTGGATAACAAATGATCAGCCCCATCTAATGAAACAAAACTCTTGGGATGTTTGGCGGAATCATAAATCTGGGCGGCATTGTAAATATCTACAATCTGATCCTGAGGTGAATGAAGGATCAATAAAGTCCGGTCCAGGTTTCTAATTATTGACCGGCTGTCCCTGTTTTCAAGATCGTCTAAAAACTTTTTCTTTATTTTGAATGGCCGGCCACCGATGTTTACAGTAGCCGCTCCTTTCTCCTGGATCTCCTCTATACTTTCAGACAATAATTGGGCAACATGTGGTGGATCAAAAGGGGCGCCTAATGTAACAACAGCCTTTACATCAGGTAATTGTCCGGAAGTATGCAAAACTGCTGTTCCCCCCAGGGAATGTCCAATTATAATTTGAGGGGCTTCATGATTTTCCTCCAGGTATTTATAGGCGGATATCAGGTCACCAATATTTGAAGAAAATGTAGAGTCTTCAAACGCGCCCTTGCTTTGTCCAAGTCCCGTAAAGTCAAATCTTAAAACGGCTATGTTATTTTGTATGAGCGCTCTTGTGATGTTTGTAACCGCATTAAGGTTTTTTGAACAGGTAAAACAGTGTGCAAAAATGGCATAGGCTTGCGGTTGTCCTATCATAGGCATCTCCAGCTTGCCGGAAAGCAAAATGTTATCCTGATTGGCGAATTTTATATTTAAGCTATTCATAATGGGACAAATTTATGATGTGTGAAAGGTTTATATTGTCTTATCCTAAACAAAGAAAGCAAAATAGACAGTGTTTCTAAACGAAAGATTATTTAAACTAAATTTCTGCTTAATTTCATTACCAGGGCATCCATTAAGCGGATAATTTTTCTCTTTTTTACCGTAATTTTTCTGCCTGTGGTATTTTATACAGGCTTTGCTATCCTCACTCAATAAAAATGAAGAGGTGCTAAATGAAATATACAACAAGCAATTCGATGCCATACTTTTCTCTATTAATCAGTATTCCAATGATATCATATCAAGCTTAGCCACAAATATAGAAATGCTGGATACCAGGAATGCTTCGGATTCACTGTGCAGGCAGTTTTTTTTTGAATTCCCCAGCATCGCTCTGATTGATCTGAAGCCATTTAACCTGAAATCAATGCCGTTTAGTTAAGCTCATATTGTTTTATAGTTTTGGGAAA
>CAYSCZ010000089.1:0-10451 GCA_964429655.1 uncultured Roseivirgaceae bacterium | reverse complement strand
CTGATTTTTTGGGCTTTAACCCTTCACGACAAAATTCCAATGACAAATCTGGGTTAAATTTAACAGGCATGATTAAATAGGTTTTTAATACCCAAAATCTGATCATCGAAAAGATATTGATAGCAGGTAAGTCCGGATTGAAGCTTAATTTCTTCTTAACATTAGCCAGGGAAAGTCTTTCTGATTGGTATAGGTGATTAAGGATTTCTAAAACAGACCATTTATTCTCGGCAGGTCTTTGGGTGAGCCACTGTTCATTATGATTTTCTAATGACTTGAATAATTGATCTAGTTCCCGATTAGTTTGTACGAGCCTATTTAAAACTTTACTTTTTCTATCCATATTTATTTATTTATTGATATCATTCAATGAATAAATTACATAAAGTGCTCATAATGAGAAGAATGGAAATATTTCATTAAACCTTATGATTTGTTAATGATTTAATTCTTGATTACGTTTAACCATAAAAAAAACATTGTAATGGTTCATCAAAATACAATTGTTAAGCATAATATTGAAATCAGCAACCATATATTCAAAGCTAATTTAAACGCCTTCAAACAACTTGCAAATGATAATGTAGACAGAATAAGAAATCAATTTGATGATTACATAAGAAGAACATTAGATCCGAGCGGTAAGCATAAGGACATACTAAATGTCGAAGATCGCAGTGAAGAGCTTTCACATGTCGATTGGTTGTTCCTTAACGCTATCTTTACTTCAACATTTGCTTATTTTGAAAACCAGTTGGGGGACCTGGCTTATAAAATAGAGTCACAGGCAAGATCCAGGATCAAAATAAAAGACATAAAAGCCTCAAATCATATTGATCAATATAAAAAGTATTTGTATCTGGTGGGAGGTATTGAAGTTGCTGTAAATTCGAAACTATGGAAAGAGTTGGCTATGTTCAGGGTCACCAGAAATAAACTCTTGCATCATGGTGGGATATTAATGAGTGATGCCGGTAAAAAACTTGAAGATCAACCGGGCTATCAGTTTTTAATAGATCATAATGTAACGCTGGAAGGTGATCAGGGACAAATAAAGTTTAAGTCGACCGACTTTATAAACCGGTTTATTGCTGATGCTATTGAACTTATAGATGAATTAACCTTAGAAATAAAAGAAAAATATCCTGAGGTTTAAATCGTACTACAGGATAAGATATAACAATAATAAAATTGCCAGCAGTAGCGCCACAATTCTGAGGCTGTTTTGCTGAGCCGGGAATTCATAACCGCAGATAGGGCATTCTTTCTCATTTTTATCTATTTCCATAGCGCAGGACGGGCATTCTTTCTTTTTCATAGTTAACTGAATCAGGTTATGCTTCCCTGTTGAAATTATATTTATAAATCCCTCCATATTCTACTTTCATATTCATGCTCTCTTTCAAGGATGTTTGCATAAAATAAGTTTTTAATGCACGAATTATGCCCCCATGTGTCACAATTATCAAATCCTTTTCAATAGTAAATGATTGAATAAAATCCACTGCACGTTCATAAAGCTGCTGATAAGATTCTCCATTTGGTGTATGCTTGTTTACGAAGTCATTCATCCACGACATTAATTCCCCTTTTGGAATTTCGTCCCAATTATTCTCTTCCCAATCTCCAAAGTTAAGCTCCATGAGTCTGTTGTCAACTTTAAATTCATTACCCAGGTATTTCGCAAGTTCAATACATCTGGTTAGTGGGCTCGAATAAATCATGGCATCATTTAGAATATTTTGCAGCTTATTTTTAACAACTTTGGCATCTTCCTCAAAGTTTGATCTTAGCGGGACATCAGTTTGACCATAAATGGTCGATTTAGGCACATCAACCTCGGTATGCCTTATTAAATATACCTGGACCATATCAAAACGGAAAGATAAAATAATACCTCGGTAATCTGCTGAACTGCACCTAAACAGTCCCCGGTGTACCCGCCAAGTTTCTTTTCAAAATAGTTTATAAAAATAAACCTTGCCAGGATCAGGGGGATAGTTGCCAATATTATAGACCAGGATTTAAAAAGAATTAATAGTGGCCAGGAAGTAAAAAACAACACCATTAAGGAAACCAAAGAAAATCCCTGAGCCACCGGTTTTACTTTAGAGCCCTTCTCTGTCACATAGTTGCTTGAGTAGATTACACTAGCGGAAAGGAACCTGCTAAGTGTATGGCCAGTTATCATTGTAATTGGTAAAAGGGCACTATTTAAATCTAAAAGGGCTCGAAATTTTAGTAGTAGTACCATGATCAATCCTATTGCGCCAAATGTCCCCACCCGACTGTCTTTCATGATATTTAAAATCTGATCCCTGGTCCAGCCGCCACCAAACCCATCGAAGCTATCAGCCAGGCCATCTTCATGAAATGCGCCTGTTATCAAAAGACTGGATATCATAGAAAATATTATGGCTATTGATTTTGGGAAAATACTATTTGATAAAATGAAAACCAGTGCGGCCAGTGATCCAACTATTATACCAATGACACAAAAATATTTCGTTGCGTCATTTAATTTGTTGACTGCGTGATCGACCCACTGAGGGCATGGAATACGGGTGTAAAACATCAAAGCTGTGAAAAATAATTGAAGTTCTTTTTTCAAAGTCTACAAATCTTTCATGTCGGCCATATTATTAAGGAACCCACATGCATTTCTTACCATCGGAAAAGCCAGTGCTGCGCCTGTGCCTTCTCCTAATTTTAGATTTAAATCTAAAATAGGTTCTACATTAAGATAATCCAGAATCAATTGATGCGGAGCTTCGGAGGATTGATGAGAGAAAATGCAATAATCAAGGATGTCAGGTTTTTGCCTGAACGCAATAAGCAATGCTGCCGAGCTTATAAACCCATCTACCAGTATGACCATCCGCTTCTCAGCAGCAGCCAGGTAAGCACCTGCCATCATAGCAATTTCAAAACCACCAAAACAGGATAAAACTTCCAAGGGATGATCTGAAATGTGATAGCTTTCGATAACTTTTTTTAGTACATTTTTCTTCCGTTGAAGGCCTTCTTGATCTAAGCCAGCTCCCGTTCCGACACATGCCTCAATGTTTTTACCAGTAATTATACTGGTAATTAGTGATGCAGAAGAAGTATTTGAAATACCCATTTCCCCAATCCCGACGCTGTTACATCCTGAAGGTGTGATTTCACCGATAACCTCCATACCGTACTCTATGGCCTCTTCGGCTTCATGTTTGGTCATGGCTTGGGTTTTCCTGTAATCATATGTGCCGTAGCCGATTTTTTTATTGATCAGTAACTCATGAGGCTCGAAATCCGCATTGACACCTGCGTCAATGATTTTGAGGGAAAGGTTGTTTTCTATGCAAAATGTATTAATGGCTGCACCACCATTGATGAAATTATGTATCATTTTAGCGGTGATGTTCTGAGGATAAGCGTTTACAGTACCACTGGTTGCGATGCCATGGTCGCCTGCGAATACCAGGATATGAGGATTTTTTATTTTGGGGTAGGTTGTGTTTTGTATTTTAGCTATTGTTAAAGCCAATTCCTCAAGCTTTCCAAGTGAATTTATCGGCTTAGCCTTTCCATCAATTTTATGTTTTATTTCCTGATGAAGGTCCTGAGCGATAGGAAGGATATTCAGTGTTTTCATTCATCTTTAAGAATTAAAGGTAATCCGGAGACCATAAGTGTTACTTTATCTGCTTTTTTCGCAATATATTGATTGATCCATCCCAGTAAATCAACAAATTTTCTTCCTGTTGCTGTGTCAGCATGCATCCCCATACCAATTTCATTGGTGACAATTATCCAGTTTTTGCTTTTTCTATTGACAATATGGTCTATTTCTTTTCGCATTTCAGCCAATATTTTTTCTTCATCCTGCTTTAGGTCAACAAAGTAATTGGTTAGCCACAGGGTGACGCAATCAATGAGGATTGCCTTACTGTCGGGATCGATATCACTTATTTTCTTTTCTATTTCAAGGTTTATCCATTGAGCATCACGATCATGCTGATGTTTTTTTACCCTGTATTTAAAATCCTCATCCCATATCCTTGCCGTTGCAATATATGTTGGGTAATTATCTAGCCTTTTAGCTTGTTCCTGACCATATCTTGATTTTCCCGATCTTGTTCCTCCTGTAATTAAGTGAAGCATCAGCAAAAAACAACTGTACCAGCTATTCTGCTACAGTTGTTAAATTATAAAAAATATTCTAAGCAAATCTAATGGAAGGAATCTTAGCTTGCATCCATTCAAAAGCAGTGAATAATACGCCTCCGTAAATCAGTGTCCCGGCCAGGAAATTTCTCTCAAAAGGTATGGCTGCAACCAGGCAGGCCCAATATCCTGATAGGGTCATTGGATACATGGTGCCAATCATCCAGACACCGAAATCAGTTACGATCCAATGGATAAATACAATGATCAGACTTGATAATAAGAAGTTTTTAACATTAATTTTTTTCAACAACCACTGACCCACGACGACCATTAGTGCAAAGGCCAGATACGTCCAGATGATTGACTCATAAAATAATTTCCATTCGCCGAAATACACAAACCTGTTCAATATGATATCACTGACCAGTAGGGTTATTAATGGAAAAGCAAAAGCCTTGCCCCTGGTGAAGTAGGCACCTCCAAATAATGCCATTGCACCAATTGGGGTGAAATTGGAAAGTGGTGATAGATCTTTGTCGAATGTAAATACCACTCGAAGGATAGCCATTAACAAGATCAAACCAAAAAGTATTAAAAAACGAGGATTGATTCGGTTAGATGTAGTCATAATTTTATTGTTTGTAGTTCAAAATTAAAGGTTATGCTTAGGTTATAAAAATAAAAATGCATTTGGACCGATACCGGTAGCAAATTGTTGAATAAGTTCTCCATTACTATTATACTGAAGACCTGTTCCAGTGGATTGAAACGCATTACTGTCTCCAATATAAATATCTCCGGTTGAAGGGTCAACAGTAATCCCATAAAATGCAAATCCACCTGTAATGAAATTATTTGCTGATGGGTTGTTGCTTGTGAAATCTACTTCAAAGACATTGGTCAGTCCGGTGAAAGTATCATTGGTGCCACCCAAAAAATAAATTTTCTCTCCGGCCAGGTTAATCGCCATTTTTTCATCAAACCCATTGACTGTAAGGTCGTCAAGGGTGGTTTTTATCGTATTATTTGAACGGTCGATTTCCACTAAACTACCACTGGTGCAAAGCACCCATAGATCAGATTCAGCGTCAATTACAAAAGCTGACGGGCCAAAGGGAACTGTTATCTCTGCCACAATCGCGGTATTTTCACCATTTGGTTCAAGAATGGATACGGTATTGCTGCCTTCATTGGCAACATACAATCTATCGTCTATGGAAATGATTTCCTGAGGCCTGGTGGATCTTTCGAGGCTATCGATTACCTGATTGGTATTAAGGTCTATTATCGAGATGAATGAGTCTGGGTTTTCTGAGAATGCTGTCTCTATGTTTCCCCAGTTGGTTACATAGCCAAAGTTGCCATTAAATGCTATGCTGATTGGGTTAAGAAGGCCTGAATTTATAGTTGCTGATGAATTCAAATTATTTCCTTCAACATCTATTACTTCAACTTTATCGGGTGCGTTGGTGACCAGGTAAATTTTATCAGACCATTGTATTGCGGATTGGATGGTGGCATCAGCCTCAAAAAGGCTTTGATTTACCGAACTGGTAGCGAGGTCAAAGCTTGATAAAGCCCCATCACCTGCCTGAAAGTTCCCTTCATTAACCACAATTATGGTTGATACCTGTGGCTCCGGATCATCTGAATCATCTCCACAGGAAAGGAGTATCATTAGTGATAATAAAAATAATGGTGTAAGTATTAAGCGCTTGTTCATGGTTATATATTTTAATCATTTAATAATTATAGTTGAGTGTAATTGTCAATTCGTAGTTTAAACCTGGCATGGCCCGGTTCTTAAAACTTTCATATTCTGCATCCAATAGATTGTTAATCCTTAATGACGCCACAAGTCCTGTTTTATTAAAATCCATTATTTTATCTATAGAGATATTCACCAGGGAAAATGCCGGTATGGCCGGGCGTTCGTTGTTGGTTTCTGTAAAGCGCTTGCCCGTGTAGGCATAATGAACCCCAAGTCGCCAGTCTTTGAAGGATAGTCTGTTGGTATAGTTAAGGTTCCATTTGGGTGTATAGGGTAATTGCTTCCCCACTGACCGATCAAACTGGCCCAGTGGTTTTAAATTGACAGCCTTTGTGTAAGCCGTTGAAAGAAAAGACACAAAAGTCAAAGTGTTAAGGATGTCTCTTCTTTTAAATCTAACACTGATTTCAGTTCCCTGCGCCTGTACTTCGCGGATGTTATCCGGAAACCAAAAGGAGGTAGGATTACCATTGTTATCCTCGCCAGTTCCTCCTGGCCTCCATATGATCCAGTCTGAGACAAGGTGGTGGTAATAATTTGAATGGATATCCAAGCTTGATTTATTGAAAGTAGATGAAAAATGAATACCTATTTCGTAGTTATCTCCAATCTCCGGACTGAGGCTTTCATTTCCTCCAGGATTCCAAAACCGGTCATTTAAGGTGGGTAGACGAAATGACCTGCTTAATTGTCCTAAAAATGATAGGTTAAGGCCTTGATCATCTATTATAAAATACTCTAGTCCAAGCGAGGGGCTAAACCTTTGAGGCCTTCCATCTAACATGGGCTGACGTGCATTTAGGCTAAGGTGAAGGTTTGAAATTGGCAGGTATCTTATTCCAACGAAGAGGTCATTCCTGTCCTCGGTGATTTTACCATCAAAATTACTTGAAGAAGCCCTGATATGATTCCAATTTAATCCGCCATAGAGAGACACATTTCCTGATAATTTATGATTGTAAGTGGAGGAATAGAAAAACCTTTTAGTTTGTACTTTGCTGAAGCCATTAAAGATGTTTGTATCGTCGGTGTAACCCAGGGTAGTTTCAATATGCTCAGCGTTTTTTTGAAAATTCCAGGTTAATGAACCACGCCAGTTTGTGTCTTCCAGGTTGTCGTCGTTAGTCAGATCATTTTTATTGGGTTGAATTTCCCTGTAATTATAATTGAACCAGCCGGAGAAGCTTAAAGTGTTGCCATCATTGATTTTATAGAAAATATCCTGTTTTATTCCATAGTTTTCATAACTGGCATTCTGTTGATTGACGGCTGAATCGCCTACTTCATAAGGAAAATCGTTTTTGATTTTCTGAAAATATACATTGGTGGCTAGCTTAAACTTCCCCTTTGCATTCAAATAAGTGATTGAAGAGCGGTAATTATCAAAGCTTCCAATGGATTGATTGACGCTTAATTCATTCGTATTTTTTCTCTTTAAATTATTATTCAATAGAACAGTACCTCCCAAAGAACCATTTCCAAAGAGTGAACCCTGTGGGCCATAGTGAATCGAAATATCATCAAAAAGTGAGGAGGGAATCAAATTAAAATCTGATTGGCCTAAAGTAAGTGAATTTATTTCCATCCCATTCCATATCAAACTAGTTCTTGCAGGACCCAACCCCCTTATATTTATGGAGGATAATTGACCATTAGCGCCGTATTGTAGGAAGAAAATCGGTGAATTTTCCTGAATTATATTTTGTAAGCTTGAGGATCCATAACCTGTAATTGATTTCTTATCAATGCTTTGCACTTTAGTGCCAATGGCATATTGTTCTAATGCAATGCCATTTACCACGAGACCTTCCATGTGAATGGTAGTATCTTGTAAACTTTGAGCATTAACATTAAAAAATAGGCTTATACCAAGCGCAGTATAGATAAATAAATTAAAAAAATACATAAAGTACATTTTAAATCCTCTGCTCAATTCCCGAAGCATTGAATCATAATCATCAAGGCAGGTCTCCTGACTAGCGTGCATTCATCGCCTTCCCGTCGCTTTTGACAGTGGCAAAGATGAGGATGAATGCCTGATTAGCTTACAGTTGCGGGTACAGTTCTGGATTTGCACCAGATTCCCTATTAATTTCAATCAACTGAAAAGATTGACTGAAAACCCTGATAATAGTAAAATTAGAATGCTGATGCTTAGAATCAAAACTTCTACCCATTTTAGTTTGAAAATATCAGGAGTAAGTAGCTCAAGATGATCTATTCCTTCATTGTTTTATAGGAATTTATTAATCCATTGGTAGAGGAGTCGTGAGCGGTGATGATATCTGAATTCTGTAACTCAGGTAAGATTTTCTTAGCGAGTTGTTTCCCAAGTTCAACGCCCCACTGATCAAAACTAAAAATATTCCATATCACCCCCTGAACAAAAATTTTATGTTCATACATAGCAATCAATGAGCCTAAGGTTCTTGGGGTCAACCTGGTGATCAAAATAGAATTTGTTGGTTTATTACCGGTAAATACTTTATATGGCGTTAACTGCTCTATTTTTTCTTCTGAATAACCTGACGACCTGAGTTCTTCCCGGGCTTCCTCTTCAGATTTTCCTTTCATTAATGCTTCGGTTTGGGCAAAAATGTTTGAAAGTAATATTTCCTGATGATTGGTGTGCTCATGGTAAGTATTTACCGGGGCTATAAAATCACCAGGAATTAATTTCGTTCCCTGATGGATGAGTTGGTAGAAAGCATGCTGTCCATTGGTGCCAGGCTCTCCCCATATAATCGGCCCGGTTTGATATTCCACACGGTCTCCCTTGCGATCCACATTTTTACCGTTGCTTTCCATATCCCCTTGTTGAAGGTATTGAGCAAAAGACTCCAGCAGCTGGTCATAGCATAAAATTGCGTGTGTTTCGGTTTTAAAAAAATTATTATACCAGATACCCAACAGAGCTAGTATTTCAGGTAAATTTTCTTTGGTAGGTGCTTCCAGGAAGTGTTTATCCATCGATTCGGCACCATCAAGCAGCTCAAGGTATTTATCAAATCCTATGACACAGGCTATGCTCATCCCAATTGCAGACCATAATGAATATCTACCGCCCACCCAATTCCAAAATTCAAACATATTTTCAGGATCGATCCCAAAATCAATTACTTTTTCCCTGTTGGTTGAAAGGGCGATAAAGTGAGATTTTATGTCCTTTTCGGTTCCAGATTTTAAAAACCATTCTTTTGCTGTTTGTGCATTTGTCATGGTTTCCTGGGTAGTGAATGTTTTGGAAGCTATTATGAAAAGGGTTGTTTCTGCTGAGATCTTTTTGAGTACCTGTAGCAAGTGTGTTGCATCGACATTGGAAACGAAATGACAATTAATCTCTTCTTTTTTATATGGAGCCAGCGCTTTTACCACCATATTTGGTCCCAGATCTGATCCACCAATACCAATATTCACCACATCAGTAATTTTTTTATTGGTATATCCTATTATTTCCCCATTGTGAAGCCTGTTTACAAAACTTAACATCCTGGCCAATACCTCATTTACTGCAGGCACTACATCTTTACCATCAACTCTCATGGGTCTATTTTTTCTATTTCTGAGCGCAACATGCAGAACTGCCCGGTTTTCAGTTTCATTAATCAGGTCTCCTGAAAACATCTTTTCCTTAGCTTCCTGCAATCCACATTCGTCTGCTAGCTGTGCCAACAGGTTAATGGTATGTTCTGAAATTCGATTTTTTGAGTAGTCTAATAAAATATCTTCATAGCATATGCTGAACTTATCAAATCTACCATGATCATTTTCGAACATGTCTTTCATGTGCTGATCTTTGATGTCTTCAAAATGATCTTGAAGCGATTTCCAGGTGGAAGTTTGTGTAGGATTAACTTTTGGCAGCATTATCAAATATGTTTATGGCTATTACAAACTTGAATATAAAATTCAATAGCGGAAAGGGATAGCGAATTAATTTGTGATTAAATTGATTCGAATCGAATTTTAAAAATTATTGCTATAATTATATTAGTTGTGTTTTGCTTGATTTTATTTTTTTATTAAAAATAAAATCAATAGAAGCCGTATAGAAGGTTAAAAAAGCTAAAGTATGTACTGGATCAACGAAGCGTAAAAAAAGGTAAATAATTCCAAAATGCTGATGCTTTAAGTCTCATAGTCGGATTAACCAGGTCAGTTTCAAATTCCCTTCCTCCAAAGGATCCTTCAAATGGTACCCTGTAGATCCTATCATGATTTTCATAGCTTTTGTCATAGCTCAATTCATATTGAACATAAATGTAGATCAGATAAAAGCAAGCTATCCCAATCGCTAATCCCATTATGTTGAGAATGCTGTAAAATTTATATTTAAGTAAATGCCTATAGGCTATAAGTATATAGTTTTAAATCATGAGATTGGTTTAAATAAGAATTATGTATTACCCAGTACTATATGATAACATCTACTGTTATACAGTTAACCCAGATTTGTCATTGGAATTTTGTCACGAAGGGTTAAAGCCCAAAAAATCAGTCACTTAGGTCGAGGAGGCATAGCATCGCT
>CAYSCZ010000088.1:0-10787 GCA_964429655.1 uncultured Roseivirgaceae bacterium | reverse complement strand
ATGTTATTGGCTCGTCACCATAGTGATGCTATGCCTCCTCGACCTAAGTGCCTGATTTTTGGGCTTTAACCCTTCATGACAAAATTCCAATGACAAATCTGGGTTAAAGGTATTATCAGCATATGTTGTTTCACTGTCTTCACCCTGGGCTGTTAGGTCAGGTAGTTGTGTCATTATCAATAAAAAAGTGATAAATATTGTTGTTCGGCATTAAAAATTCGACACTATTAAAAGAATTTGTAATATCTGCAAAAGATGAAAGTGCGCATAGATAGTTTAGTCGTATCATAGTTCTTTGATATTGGTTGCTTTAAAATCATAAAGTATACTAACGAGGTATCCTGATAAATGGAATATACCTTTCTGTTGAATGTCAGAATGACCAATGGTTGAGGGATTTTAAGAGATACGGAAGTAAAAATTAAATTTTATTTAACCATTACTTAATGTAGAATATGAGCTATTTACCCACACCAAGTAATTTAAAACCTACTGATAGCATAAGGAAATTATTATTGATTTCCCCAAGGTCATCATCATCTCCGATATCGCTTAATCCAAGGTTATAACGAACTGTTGCGTTTAATCTAAAAGGTAAATCGATTCCTATTCCAAAAGCAAGGGAAAAATCAGAATTTTTTAATTGATCTTTAATATCAACTTCATTATTGACGACACCTGATATTACCTGATCTTGCTCTGCATTTAATAAAAATCCGATTTGTGGCCCGAAATGTAGGTTTAAAAATGCAAAATTGTACCTTAACAGAACCGGAATATTAACGTAGGTAAAGTTGTTTGTAAGATCTGAAATACCTCCAACTGAAAATTCTGACCCTTGCGATGAAAACAACAATTCCGGTTGTATGGCTAATATTCCGGCATCCACAACAGCATAAAGCCCTCCATGATAGCCTAATCGATTTTCAGTATCTAATGATATTCCGCCCCCTGTAATATCCTGATTAGCAAGGTTAAGCCCACCTTTTAATCCTAATTCTAATCCCTGTCCGGAGACGGAAATACTGGATGTAAGGATGACAATTAGAAGGATAATTGAGTTTTTCATAATTGGTTTTGGTTAAATATTACGCTAATATAAATGATGATTAGTATCTGTAACTCACTGATATTCCAATATACTTATGTTTTTTTGCCTTGGCATCACTATTTTCTTTAGATCGCCAATAAAAAGTAACATTAGCATCAAAAACACCCCCTCCAACACCAAAGCCATATCTTTGATGGGTCACCCATGGAAGCACATTATCCGTATGGGGGCTATTATTGTTAAAGGGATTACCTTCTATAGTTGTATTGTATAGGACATATTCAATGGTAGGTCCGGCAAATATGTACCACTCAAGATTTTGATATGATAATGGACTTATCCTTTTACCTATGGCTGCATTTGTATATATGGATTCGCTTAAATTTTTGAAACCACCAATTCTTATTGTGAAGCCTTGTTTTATGTTATCGAAAATAGTTCCTAATTCAAGTTGGCTTTCATTTATGATTTCAAGATAATCTGTTAGTTTGAAACTTTTAAATAATCCAGCACGCAAAATTATTGCAGGCGTATTTGAAATTTGATTAAACCAACCACCGGGGATATTCATATCAAAAGTTTCATGCCAAAATATTTGTAAATGGTCTGTTTGAGATAGTGGTCCAAGCACTCCCGCTTCCACATTGAATCTAAATACCCAATCTGTTTCTAAATAATAATCCAGGTCCAATCCAACGGTTACCATTCCAGCAAAAGGCCTATCAAGGTCCTGAGCTCTTGAAAGCCATATTTTACTGGGGGTAAACATGTAATGGTTAATGGAATAACCAACCACTGCCTTTGAAATATTTTCTTCATAAAACAGAAATCTGTAAAGGGGAGACCGCTCATCAACAAGTTTTCTATATTTAGCAAATATTCCACTACTGTAATATTGATCCTGTGGAATGTAGTATGCATCATTATCAACGGTAAGGCGTAGCTCTCGTGTTGATAGCTTTCTTAATTGCCCAAAACAATAGGTTTGAAGTAATAAAAGAAGAGAAAAAATTAATAAGGTTTTCTTTTTATTCATTGTATTGGACAATAAATTAAGATTGACGCAATTTTATACAATTTGTGAATTAATCTAATCTAAACATCAAATCCATGTCGTCATTATTGCTTTCTGTTAATGATACATTAAAAGAAAAATTACTTCGAAGGGAGAAAGACGGATCACTGAGGCAATTGTCAAACTTTCAATTACCCTTTGATTTTGTTTCTAATGACTACCTGGGCCTTGCAAGAAATGTGCAACTACAATATCTCATTCAAAACAAGTTTGACCGGCTCGATGAAAAGCGAAATGGTTCCGGTGGTTCAAGGTTGCTATCCGGTAATTTCAGCGTATACCGGGAATTGGAAGAGTGCCTCAGCAACATATTTCAATCTGAAGCCTGTCTTGTATTTAACTCAGGTTATCAGGCTAATCTGGCTTTAATTTCTTGTGTGCCACAAAAAGGCGATACCATCATTTATGATAGCTTGTCGCATGTTTGTTTAAAAGAAGGCGCGTGGTTGAGTAAGGCCAACACCATATCGTTTATGCATAATGACATACAAGATCTTGAAAAGAAATTGAAAGATTCAGGAGGCAATAAGTTTATTGTGATTGAGTCTGTATACTCTATGGATGGTGATGAGTCACCAATAGACGATATCATCAGTTTAGCAAAGAAAAATGATGCGAGCATCATTGTGGATGAGGCTCATACGACGGGTTCGTATGGTTCACATGGCTCTGGATGGCTGGTTCATAAAGGTCTTCATCATAATATTTTCGCGAAGGTATATACCTTTGGAAAGGCAATGGGTGTGCATGGAGCCTGTGTTTGTGGTTCGCGACTTTTGATTGATTTCCTGATAAACTTCGGCAGGTCATTTATCTATACCACTGCTTTACCGCCACACAGTGTTGTTTCTATAAATGAGGCTTTCAAATTCCTTAATAACAACCTTGAGCTCCAATCTGTACTTTATGAAAGAATAAATTTTTTTAGAGAAAGGATGAAGGAGGCAGGACTCAGGTTACCAAATAGTAAATCAGCTATTCAACCAATATTGTTACCTGGGAACGAAAGTGTAAAAATGTTAGCGACAGCTTTGAATAATGAAGGGTTTGATGTCAGACCAATTTTATCACCCACGGTAAAAAAGGGCAGCGAAAGACTAAGAATTAGCCTTCATGCACACAATTCACATGAACAAATTGATGACTTAGTAAATCAAATTAAAATACATGGACCGGAAGAGATATTTTGTGACCGCAATAGGGACTGATTCAGGGAAAACAATAGTCAGCTCGATTTTAGTAGAGGCCTTAAAAGCAGACTATTGGAAACCTATTCAGTGTGGCTTTCCTAGAGATACTAAAACAGTGCAAGATTTGGTCTCAAACAACATAAGCACATTTCATGCTGAAAGGTATTTGCTCAAAACACCAGCATCACCACATTTTGCTGCGCAGGAAGAAAATATTTCGATAAGTAAAAATGATTTTCATCTTCCATTAACCGATAATCATCTGGTGGTTGAAGGTGCCGGAGGAATTATGGTTCCTTTTAATGATCATGATTATGTTATCGACATCGCTATAAAACTGGATTTGGAGATTATCCTTGTTGCTAATCTATATTTGGGGAGTATTAATCATACTTTACTAAGCTTGAAATACCTTGAAGACCAGAAATTAAATGTAAAAGGTTTAGTTTTCAACGGGCCCACAAACCCTTCCAGTGAAGAAATTATTCTAAAGAAATGCAAATATCCGTTTCTACTAAAAATAGATCAACAAGACTCTATCAATCAGAATGTTATAATTAAACATGCTAAAAGGTTAATTGAAAATGGAATATAGTAATTTAAGCGCAATAGATGTAAAACATATTTGGCACCCTTTCACCCCTTTTTATGACAAGGATCAAATAATGATTGAAAAAGGTAAAGGTGCTTATATTATCACTCCACATGGAGATGCTATTATTGATGCCATATCCTCATGGTGGGTCAACATCCATGGTCATGGAAACGAAACATTGGCTAAAGCCATCTACGATCAGGCCATGAAACTGGAGCAGGTTATTTTTGCCGGATTTACCCACAAACCAGCAATTGAATTGACCAATAATTTATTGAAGATATTGCCTGAGAATCAGCAAAAGGTGTTTTTTTCAGATGACGGCAGTACTGCGGTTGAAGTGGGTATAAAGCTGGCCTTACAGTATTGGTACAACCAGGGAAAACCCAGGACCGGGATCATTGCATTGGATGGCGCCTATCATGGAGACACCTTTGGCAGTATGTCGGTGGGAGGGAAGAGTGTTTTTAATAAACCTTTTGATCCTCTTTTATTTGATGTTGATTTTATTCCACTGCCCAATCATGATAATGCAAATGAAGTGATTGAAAAATTCACAAATTTCATTTCATCAGGCGAGATAGCAGCTTTTATTTTTGAACCGATCATTCAGGGAGCAGGCGGCATGAGAATTTATCCTGCTGAAGTATTGAATAAACTTGTGGATATAGCCCAATCAAATGGGGTGATCTGTATTGCTGATGAGGTTATGACCGGCTTCTTCCGGACGGGAAAGATGTTTGCGTCTAATCATTTGAGTCATAACCCTGATATTTTTTGCCTTTCCAAAGGGATAACCGGTGGTACCTTGCCATTGGGCGTTACCACATGTTCTGAAAAGGTCGCGTCAGCATTTGAACTGGAAGATTTTACCAAAGCCTTTTTCCATGGCCATTCCTACACAGCCAATCCACTGGCTTGTGCGGCCTCCAATGCCAGTATGCAAATACTTTTATCAGAAGACTGTCAGCAGCGAATTCAAAATATTGTGACTTTACATGCCGACTTTATGCATTCCACAAAAGGTCACAAAAGGATAAAGACCATTCATCAGACAGGAACGATCCTGGCCATTGAGTTAATATCCGAAAAAGAGACTTCTTATGTTAATACTGACAGGAAGAAGATTTATAATTTCTTTTTGGAAAGAAATATTTTGTTGCGCCCTTTGGGGAATGTCATTTACATCATGCCGCCTTATGTCATTCAGGATCATGAATTGCATATGGTTTATGATGCCATTCAGGAGTTTTTAGATGTGGGCTGAATATGTCTGATAAGTTATGTATAAGGAATTAATTGCTCTTTTTCGATCCTTCATAAATCTCATATTTCAACAAATGACAGTCAATCTTACCGCTCTTAAAAGGTATTTTCTGTGATGGCTTTAAGCCTATTTTCCTGGATAATTGATGATTACCGGTAAATACATAGCAATTATAACCTTTGCAGTATCGCTTGAAATAGTGTCCGATATTGGCATATACTTCTTCAAGTTGCTTTAATTGCCCCAGTCGCTCACCATATTCCGGATTGATGATTACAATACCCCGGTCTTTCGGTAAGCGGGTTTTTTCAAAAGGCACCACTTCAAATTTTATATCTTGTAGTACCCTTGCTTTGGTTGCATTTTCTTTGGCTACCTCCACAGCTTTCGGATGTTTATCAGTAGCAATTATCGGTGTCTTGGTATCTTTAATATCTTTCTTTGCCTGCATCACATGCTTTTGAAGCTTAAGTTTGTCAAATCCAAGGATGTGCATAAACCCAAAATTCTTTCTGAATAAACCGGGAGGGTAATTTTTTGCCATGAGGGCTGCTTCTATTGCTAAAGTACCGCTGCCACACATAGGATTTACAAAAGGTTGATTTCGATCCCATTGCATAGCATAGATGCAGGCAGCAGCAAGTGACTCCATCATAGGGGCTTTCCATGGGTTTTCACGATAACCGTGTTTGGCAATTGTTTCCCCTGAGGTGTCAAAATAAAGTTGACATTTGTCATTTACCCAATAGAGAAAGATGCAAGTGCCATGACTCTCAGGGCCAGAATCCGGTCTACAATTAAAAATAGCCATGAAATAATCGGATATGGCATCCTTTATTTTGAGGTTGGCAAAACGGTTATCATTGATGCTGTCATTTCTGACAAAAGACTGAATACTCACGTAGCCATTTTTTCTGACCAACTTATGC
The DNA here is from genome assembly GCA_964429655.1 of uncultured Roseivirgaceae bacterium. Lineage (GTDB taxonomy): Bacteria > Bacteroidota > Bacteroidia > Cytophagales > Cyclobacteriaceae > CAYSCZ01. The sequence continues at coordinate 4,680 of CAYSCZ010000088.1, read as the reverse complement.
CACTGGATTTTTTTGATGGCATGATACAATTCATCAGCATCATTCGATCTGAAATCATCAATCAACCATAATACTTTGCTTGCAACCCTCAAATGAATATTTAAATTGTAAATATCATCCCAGTCCCCCTCAATGGTTATCCCGGAATTATCCATAAACCTAACGCTGTATCCCAAGGCTTCAATTTCAGTTCTTAGATAAGGTACTAAGCCGGGCAGGCAGGTGATAAGAATTTTATTTTTCAAAATGAAAAGCTTTTCAATAAAAAAAGCCTACAAACTAATGCAGGCTTTTCATTATTTCACCCTTAAATTTATAGTGAATAATCTAAGCCAGTGTTTTTTCTGAGTTTAATTCAGAGTGGAGATATTTTCTATTGAGATAAGCAATATTCTCAAGGTTTATTTCTTTAGGACATTCTGCTGAACAGGCACCAGTGTTTGTGCACGCTCCAAAACCTTCCTCATCCATTTGTGCTACCATCTTTTGTACTCGCTCATCCTGCTCAACTTTACCTTGCGGTAGCATTCCCAAATGCGCAACTTTTGCTGAAACAAAAAGCATAGCTGAGGCGTTCTTGCATGCTGCCACACAAGCACCGCACCCGATGCAGGAAGCAGCATCCATTGACTTTCCTGCAACATCCTTAGGTATGGGGATCTCATTTGCATCAGGAACACCTCCGGTATTTACAGATATGTAACCACCTGCCTGGACTATCCTATCAAATGCTGTTCTGTCAACAACCAGGTCTTTGATCACCGGAAATGGTTTAGCTCGCCACGGTTCAATAGTGATGGTATTACCATCATTAAAGCTTCTCATGTGTAATTGACAAGTGGTGGTTTGTCCAGGGCCATGAGGTTTACCGTTGATATATAAACTACACATACCGCAAATTCCTTCCCTGCAATCATGATCGAAGTGTACAGGGTCTTCTCCTTTTTCTTCAAGTTCACCATTTAGTTGATCAAGCATTTCAAGGAAAGAAGTATCTTCTGATACATTATTAATAGGATAGGATTTAATTCCTCCTTTATCTTTTGGGCCTTTTTGGCGCCATATTTTTAATGTTAATTTCATAGGCTTCGTATTTAAGTTATTTATAACTTCTTTGGGTAAGTTTCACGTTTTCAAAAACTAAATCTTCTTTATGTAACTTTTCTGGTTTCCCTTCGCCCTGGTATTCCCAGGCTGAAACGTAAGTATAATTTTCATCATCCCTTCTGGCTTCACCTTCCTCAGTTTGATATTCTTCCCGGAAATGGCCTCCACAAGATTCATTTCTGTCTATAGCATCATCCATCATTAATTCTCCAAGCTCAAAGAAATCAGCTACTCTTCCGGCTTTTTCAAGCGTCATGTTTAATTCTTCATTACTTCCGATCACCTTGACATCCCTCCAAAACTCCTCTTTAACTTCTTTAAGCAGCCCTTTTGCCTTCTCCAAGCCTTCTTTATTACGCGACATTCCGCAATAATCCCACATTACTTTCCCAAGCTTTTTATGAAAATAATCAACTGGTTTAGTTCCGTTTATGGCGATCAGTTTATCGATTCTTTCTTTGACACTTTTTTCTGCTTCTTTAAAAGCTTCATGATCTTCCGGTACTTTATAGTAAGGTAGTTTTGCTAAATAATCACCTAAGGTATAAGGAATCACAAAATATCCGTCGGCGAGGCCTTGCATCAAAGCACTGGCTCCCAGTCTGTTTGCGCCGTGGTCTGAGAAATTGGCCTCGCCTAGTGCGTAGAGACCTTCAATGTTAGTCATTAGGTTATAATCTACCCATAAACCACCCATTGTATAGTGAACAGCTGGATAGATCATCATTGGGACTTTATAGGGATCTTCTCCCGTTATCTTTTCATAAATATCGAAGAGGTTTCCATATTTACCTCGTATCACATCTATTCCATCACGTTTGATTGCATCCTCGAAATCAAGATATACCGCAAGACCAGTTTTTCCAACACCTCTACCTTCATCACAGACACTTTTTGAATTTCTTGAAGCAACATCTCTGGGTACCAGATTTCCGAAGGATGGATAGCGCTCTTCCAGATAATAATCTCTTTTCTCCTCCGGTAGGTCTGAATGCTTGATTTCACCTTTCCTTAATTTCTCTGCATCTTCTTTCGTTTTGGGTACCCAAACTCTTCCATCGTTTCTTAATGACTCAGACATCAAAGTTAATTTTGATTGATGGTCCCCTGAGACAGGTATACAGGTTGGATGTATCTGGGTAAAACATGGGTTAGCAAACAATGCGCCTTTTTTATGTGCTCTCCACGCCGCTGTAACATTTGATCCCATAGCATTAGTAGACAAGAAGAAAACATTTCCATATCCGCCGGTACAAAGAAGCACAGCATGCGCACTATGAGATTCTATTTTACCTGTCAACAAATTTCTTGTGACAATACCGCAGGCTTTTCCATCAACCATCACAAGGTCAAGCATCTCTGATCTCGTATACATTTTTACCTTACCATTCGCAATCTGACGGCTTAGTGCACTGTAAGCTCCAAGTAATAACTGCTGACCTGTTTGGCCTTTTGCATAAAAAGTCCGGGAAACCTGAGCACCACCAAATGATCTATTATCTAATAATCCCCCATATTCTCTTGCAAATGGCACGCCCTGAGCTACGCATTGGTCTATAATATTCACACTCACTTCAGCCAAACGATAGACGTTTGCTTCTCTTGACCTGTAATCACCACCTTTAATAGTATCGTAGAACAATCTATAAATGCTGTCGCCATCATTTTGGTAGTTTTTTGCCGCATTTATTCCGCCTTGAGCAGCAATACTATGAGCTCTTCTAGGACTATCCTGGAAGCAAAAAGCCTTAACTTTGTAACCTAACTCCGCTAAAGACGCTGCCGCGGAAGCACCCGCCAACCCTGTTCCAACCACGATGACTTCATATTTTCTTTTATTCGCCGGATTGACAAGCTTAACGTCAAATTTATGCTTTGCCCATTTATCAGCTAAGGGACCTTCTGGTATTTTTGAATCAAGATTCATATCAATTATTTATGAGATATTATTAATGTAAATGATTAATGGAATAAGTGCTAATCCTAAAGGTACAATTATCGCATAAGCTGCACCTATTGTTTTTATAGCAGGTGTATATTTCTTGTGGTTCACACCAAGTGTTTGAAATGAGCTCTGAAAGCCATGATGAAGGTGAAAGGCAACCACTAGCATCGCTATTATATAAAACGCCACGTAAAGTGGATTGTTGAATTTATCATATACCAGGGCAGACATATCAGCAATCTCTGTACCTGCCATATTTTTAACAACATCGCCTGGGAAATATTTATACTTGAAAAAGTCTAGTAGGTGTACAACAAAAAACACTAAGATGATCACACCAAAAGGGCCCATAAATTTTGATGTCCATGAGGTTGTGGTTGATTTGTTGGAGGCATAATATTTTACTGGACGTGACTCTCTGTTTTTCTTCCATAACAATAAACCATCCACTATATGGAAAAGAAACCCTGCAAACAGCACCACTTCACCAGCTATTATAAACACACTTTCTTTCATAAAATGAGCATATTCATTGAAAGCAGCACCACTGAAATCAGTGATTAATAAAACATTACCTATTAAATGCTCTATTAAAAACAAAATCAAAAATAATCCTGTGAGCGACATTATAATTTTGCGCCCAATAGTACTAGAAATCATATTGGAAAACCAACTCATAATATTTTATTGCGTTTAGGTCTGCTATCAAAGGTAATTTCTGAATTGCTTATTATCAATGTTTTATGGTTATTTAATTAAATTTTAAATTGCTTAGATATCTAAAATTTACTGTAAGTCTTAATTGTTTTAAAAGTGTGATATTGTTCGTAAATAGTGTTTTTACGGGTATGATAATTGATTTAATTCTTAGAGATTCATATGAAAAAGTATCATCTTAGTATTTTCCTTGTTATATTGATTCTACAGTCATGTTTTTCTATCCATGTGAGGGGCATTGAGGTTGAAATTAATCAGACCGGGCAATAAGTATTTTTTACTATTAACATTTACACTGATTCAGATGTGGCAGAAGTTGGCGATGAGACAATCTTATTGAAAGACCATGGCCAAAAAAGCCCAGTAAAAGAGCCACCATTTGATTTACCAGCCCCCGTGATATTTGAAAATCGTATTAGAAAAGTGTCTTTCGTAGTAAAATATACTTATCCGGCTCCTGCAGTCCGTGTACAGTGGCTTATCAAAAAACAAATGATGATGCGGTAATTAAACAAACAGAGCGGGATAGTATCTCTTACAACTCTATAACGCCATATTATATCCTTGATAATGTATTGATAAATTATCAAATGTTGAATGAGCACAAGTTTTACCAAGGTTTTTCGATACAGTTAATCAAGCTCAAGATGTAACTCCATAATTAACTTTGAATCATATCACCGGTGATTTAACCTGAAGTATGCAATAGAAAATCTGTTCCAGACATAAAACACTTTGAAATAGGCACTTACCGTCAACTTGTTGAATAACCATAGCGGTGCTATGCCTCATCAACATAAGTACCTCTTTCTTTGCGTTTTATGCCTTCATCACGATTCCTATTGCATAATTCAGTTTCAATGCCGTTTAGTTAAGGGGTTAATTAGTTGATTATCAATTTATTAGTTAGT
>CAYSCZ010000087.1:0-11151 GCA_964429655.1 uncultured Roseivirgaceae bacterium | reverse complement strand
GTTGGAGCTAGATATCCCACAAAGATTATGCAGCTGATGAATAATGCGGGTTAATCTGTTTTGATTTTCTTCCATATCTTAAATATCATAAAAGCACCTGCTATTGTGACTACAGCAAAAATTCCAGAGAGCATGAGGTTTCCGTATATCCACTGCCCTGTTGTAAACAATGCACAATAGATGACAATACAACCTACCAACATTCCAAGTATTTCCAGAGGTAAGGTGCTTTGTATGGTTACATCAGGCATTTGCTCAGCTATGTGTTTCCATCCGGGACCTGCTGGTTTGATTTTTTTGTAAAAAATTTTCAGGGTTTCATTATCAGTATGGGGTGTTAAGTAGGTTGCAGTAATCCAAACAATGGATGTAAGCATTACCCCGATAACTGTTTTCATCCAAGGCTCTAATGGTAATAAACCCATGTGATCATGAAGGAACGTCAGGTATCCGGCGATGATCATAGATGATATCAGAGCTATAATTTCAGTATAAGCAGTGATCCGCCACCAAAACCATCGGAGCACATAAATTAATCCGGTTCCTGCACCGAGTAAAAGTAAAAGATTAAAGGCCTGGCTGGCATCTTTCAGCAACAGACCAAGTACCGTGCCCATGATCATAGTAACGATAGTGGAAAGCCTGCCGGCCCAGACCAATTCTTTCTCTGAGGCTTGAGGTTTAATAAACCGCTTGTAAAAATCATTTACCAAATAAGAGGAACCCAGGTTTAATTGTGTGGACATGGTAGACATGTAAGCAGCAATTAATGCAGCCGCTACCAAACCTAGCAATCCCGAAGGTAAAAGGGTCAACATGGCCGGATAAGCAACATCATTTCCAAGCTTATCATCCGGCAAATCAGGAAAAGCAGCTTTAATATCACTCAGCTCAGGAAAAATCACCAAAGAGGCCAATGCAATTAATATCCATGGCCAGGGACGCAATGCATAGTGGGCAACATTAAAAAACAAAGTAGCCCCCATAGCATTTCTTTCATCTTTTGCAGACAGCATGCGTTGGGCAATATATCCTCCTCCTCCGGGCTCAGAGCCTGGATAGATTGATGCCCACCACTGAACAGCTAATGGCACAAAAAGCACAGGAACCCAAACTGAAGGGTCATTGAAATCCGGTAAAATAGATAGTTTTTGAATAACCAGCTCATTTTGTAACAGACTATCTAAACCACCAACCTGATCCAGATTAATAATATATATACAAGCCCAAACGGAGCCTACCATAGCCATGATAAACTGAACCAAATCGGTAATAATTACAGCCTTCAACCCCCCTAAAGCACTATAGATCAACGTTATTGACCCGGCTATGGTGAGTGTTTGCCATCCTTTCAATCCTAAAATAACTTCTCCGAACTTAATTGCCGCCAGTGACACTGTGCCCATTACCAATACGTTAAATACTAATCCGAGATAAAGTGCTCTAAATCCTCTGAGGAATGCTGCTGGTTTCCCACTGTACCTCAATTCATAAAACTCAATGTCTGTCATCACATGAGAGCGCCGCCATAACTTAGCATAGACAAAAACGGTGAGCATACCAGTCAACAAAAAAGCCCACCATCCCCAATTGCCTGATACACCTTGTTCCCTCACCAAATTGGTAACCAGGTTAGGTGTGTCAGCAGAGAAAGTGGTGGCTACCATGGAGACACCCAATAACCACCAGGGCATGTTTCTGCCCGATAGAAAAAAATCAGAAGAACTGGCTCCCGATTTTTTGGATACAAAAACCCCAATGAATAGCGATACAATAAAAAATGCGATAATTATTAACCAATCAATAAGGGCTAATGACATTTGAATATAATTTTAGGATTAAAAATGATACCTTTTAAAAGCTTCTATGGCCTCATACTCTGCCAGTCCAAGTAAATCATAAAGTTTAGCTGTCCCCTTGTTCCTATCCTCTGCGCGTTGCCAAAATTCACGACTATCGGTGCCGGGGAACAAGGCGGAATCTTTTTGGGATTGATGCTTAAAAATTGCTTTGCGTTTTTTGAGTAATTGTTCAGGGCTCATTGGCACTGCCATGTCTATGTCATTTATATCCCACTCCTGCCAGGCTCCCCTATACAACCAAACATAACAATCTTTAATCCAATCTTCATTCTTCAGCCGGTCAAGCGCCCTGAAAACAGCTTCCAGACATACTCTATGGGTACCGTGAGGATCTGAAAGATCACCTGCTGCATAGATTTGATGTGGTTTGATTTCTTGCAGCAAGTCAACTGTAATTTGAATATCTTCTTCACTCAAAGGTTTTTTCTTTACCAGGCCTGTTTCATAAAAAGGAAGGTTTAAAAAATGTGCTCTGTCATCTGTTAAACCAAGATAACGACAACCAGCTTTTGCCTCTCCCCGTCTGATCAGAGCTTTTATGTTTTGCACCACCGGGGAATCAATTTGTCCCGGTTTTTTATTCATGATTGAAGAAACTACCTCTTCATACAGCTTATCGCCTTTACCGTCTCTTACCTCATAGATATCATTAAAATCCCGGACAAAATCCGCAAATCGCACCACATCATCATCAAATACTGCAATATTGCCTGACGTCTGATAAGCCACGTGGACATCATGGCCCTGAGTGTGAAGCCGGTCGAAAGTCCCTCCCATGGAGATCACATCATCATCGGGGTGAGGACTGAAAATGATAACACTTTTACTTGCAGGCTCCTTACGCTCCGGCCGGTAGGTGTCATCGGCGTGTGGTTTTCCTCCGGGCCATCCGGTAATGGTATGTTGTAGCTGATTAAAAATATCAATATTGATATCATAGGAAGAGCCATGCATGGTAACCAGATCACTCATACCATTGTCATTGTAATCCCTGTCTGTCAGCTTAAGCACTGGCTTCTGAAGCTTAATGCACAACCAGATCACAGCCTTTCGGGTAAGCGCTTTGGTCCAGGTACAGGCTTCTACCAACCATGGTGTATTTATTCTGGTTAGCTCACTGGATGCAGCGGCGTCCAGGACGATGGTGACATTGGGATGCTCCTGGAGATAAGTCGCAGGGACTGAATCTGAGATAGGTCCTTCAACTGTTTTTCGGATAATGCTTGCTTTCCCTTCGCCCCAAGCCAGGAGTATAACTCTTTCTGAATTAAGTATGGTACCCACGCCCATGGTTATGGCTTTTCTTGGAACATTATCCTGACCAAAAAAATCACTGGCAGCATCTACCCTGGTTAGATAATCCAGGGTAATCATCCTGGTGGGTGTGCGTTTTCCGGAGCCTGGTTCATTGAAACCAATGTGCCCTGTCCTACCAATTCCCAGTATCTGAAGGTCAATACCACCAGCATCAACTATTTTTTGCTCGTACGTCTTGCAATATGCTTCTACGCTGTCAACAGGTAAGGTGCCATCAGGAATGTGCACATTATTTTTGTCTATATTTATATGATCAAACAAGTATTCATTCATAAACCGAACATAGCTTTGCAGTTCTTCCGGTTGCATTGGATAGTATTCATCCAGGTTGAATGTGACCACATTTTTGAAACTCAATCCCTCCTCTTTATGCATTCTCACAAGTTCATTATACATTGAGGTGGGAGAAGAGCCTGTCGCCAGACCCAACACACAATTTTCCCCTTTTGCCGCTTTATCTTTAATCAATTGAGCAACTTCCCTGGCTACCGCTTTTGATCCATCAGATGATTTATCAAATATTTCAGTGTGTAATCGCTCAAATTTTAGCGCTTCCTTGTATCCATTATCGGGCTTTCGTAATTTTTTTTTTGATTGGGAGACTGTTGTCATTTTTTGTTTATGTTTTTTTGTTTTATATCTGGTTTGTTAAACTATTATATTGATTGCCATACCTGTGCGCTTGCACCAAGTATCGAACTATTGTTGTCAGTTAGCTTAGAGGGCAATATTTCTACTGTTCCCTGAAATCCTTTCAATAAATTTTCTTCCATCGCCTTTCTTGTAGGTTCAAAAATTAAATCACCTGCTTTTGTCAGCCCACCCATCAGATAGATTACTTTGGGATTAGAAAAAAGTACCAGATTGGCGAGTTGTAATCCCAGTGTCTCCCCGGTGGTCCTAAATGCTTCCTGCGCTAATTGATCACCATCTGCTGCTGCATTATAAATTTTTTCTGCGTTTAGTTCCTCATAAGGCAGTTTGGAAAGCTTAGAAAAAATATAATTGTCCCTCCCAATCAGAATATTTACTGTACGCCGAATACCAACTGCTGACACATAAGTTTCCAGACAACCTCTTCGTCCACAACCACATAACCTTCCCCCGGGGTGAATAATAGAATGACCTATTTCTCCTGCTATACAATTCGCCCCTTCGATTAATCGTCCATCAGAAATTATTCCGCATCCCACACCTGTACCCAGGGTGATGGTAATAAAATCATCAATTGATTGGGCATCTCCATATACCTTCTCACCTAGTGCCGCCACATTAGCATCATTATTTATAAATGCCGGCACTTTAAAAGCATCCTCTATAAAGTCCCTAAGGTTAACCTGTCCCTCCCATTTAAGATTGGAAGCATTGGAAACGGTACCTGACTTGCTGTTAGCCATGGGAACGCCAACACCAATGCCTGACAGTTTGAAGTTATTTTCAGCCAGCAGTTTATTTATCGCGTCTTTTAAATCATCAAGAAATGAATGATTTAAATCCTGAGAGGTTGTGGGCATGGAGATTTTTCTTAATACATTTCCATCACGAGTAACCAGGCCCATTTTAGTACTGGTACCACCAATATCTATTCCTAAGGCTATTTCAGAATTATCAGACAATTGATTAATAGTTATTATTTTTATTCATACAGATCTTTTAGGTCGCATTTACTCAGGTCAATCATTAAGCTGGATATTGCCTCAACAACTGCTTTTAAATATTTCGCTCCTTTCTCTGCTGAAGCATTACATGGATTCCCAATACCGGTATCTTCTGTTACCTTTGACCATTGCCTTTCTGCCCAAGCCCAGCCTTCATTTAAAGGTTTTACTTTAAACTTTTTAGCATGCCCATCGCCGGCTTCATCAAGCGGAAGGACAATTTCAGGCGCAATATGCATCATAACACTGGTTTCCATTTCCCCCGCATGATCCCCAACATCCGTAAAATAATCTTTCCAATCAATTGCCCTAAACCAATGGCATGCGGTTAATAACATATCAGGGTAGTCCGCTCCGAGCTCCCTGAGCATCTGCTTAAAATCATTTCCACCATGGCCATTCAAAACAAGTAATTTATTTATATCATGTCGATCCAGCACATCGATAACATCATTCAGTATTGCATACTGGGTACTTGGGTTTACATTCATATCCAGTTTCACATCCAATTGTCCGGTATTTACTCCAAAGGGGATGGTGGGTAAAATGACTACTTTGGCATCAGCTTGCCAGGCGATCTTCGCTGCTCTTTCAACAATATGGTCGCATTGGATATTATCAGTAGCATAGGGAAGATGGTAATTGTGCGCTTCTGTTGCTCCCCATGGTAAAACTGCCAACTGATAATCGATTGATTTTACAGTTTTCCAATTGGTTTCTGCAAGAATATAGGGTCTGGGCTTCATTAATTTTCTAATAATTCATAACTAACAAAAGCAACACGTTCACTGGTTGGATCCCAGGATGGCACATTAATAGTGCCCTGACCACCAAACAAGTCAATTAATTTTTTAGGTTCACCACCCGCTTCCAGGTTTATCATCCGTAGCATGACCTTTTTATTTGGGGGATGATCCTGGGCCTCCACTTCCGGAAGATAGGATAAGAAAATTAATTTTTTACCATCCGGTGATGGATGGGCAAACCAGTCATTAAATTTATCAAAAGTTATCTGGATTTGATCTTCGCCTTTACTGGTCATTCTCCAGATCTGCATAGTACCGGTCCGGGCTGAGTTAAAATAAATGTATCGTCCATCAGGTGAATATTCCGGTCCATCGTCCAATCCTCTTGATTCAGTTAATCGTCTTTCCTCTCCTCCCTCAATGGGTTTAATGTAGACATCATATTCATCGTTCCTTCTGGCGCAATAAGTGATGTTTTTTCCATCCGGAGAAACACCATGCCAATAGGATGGTCCTTTTGGGGTAATTAATTCAGGAATGCCGCCTTCAATGGGCAACCTGTAAATCAAAGAACCCTTAGTTTCATGATTATGACTGATAATCAACGTCTTACCATCAGCGGTTATACCATGATCATTATTACAACGGTTGGCAAATCCAGTGTTAATCTTTGAAGGTGAGCCACCAGTTACAGGAATTCTATACAAACTTCCTTCACTGTTATAGATTAGATAATGCCCATCCGGAGTCCAGTTGGGAGCCTCCAGATGTCCATCTAATTCAAAAAGTGAAGATCGCTCCCCTGAACGCACATCCAGAATTTCTAACCGGCTAATAATTTCCTGCTGGTCAGAATGATATATTTTTCTATCATCTGGTGTAGTCATCAATGTTATCCATATCATTGGAATAAAAATCAGATAGGCCATCGCGAGGCTGGTTAAGCTTCTTTCATGTTATCAGGATCCCAGTTTACTATTCTATTTTCAAAATAGCTGGTGTTTGAAGCCAGTGCCGGTGCAGCGGCCCTGAAACCGTACGCTGCATCTTCTACAACCTTTTCACCAGTTCTCACAGCGTTAAAGAAATTCATATGATGGTCAAGATGGAAGTCATAGCCTGCCGGAGGCGCATATGTTACTTCACCCTCACTCGACTGTCTAACATTCTGGGGGTATTTCTTTTTATGCCATTCCTCATATTTTTTCTGATTGGCTTCGTCAAAGGTAAAATATGAATCCCAGCCCCCATAGGTTGGTATGGTCTCTAGCGTGTTTTTAGTTACTTTAACTGTATTACTTAACGTCATGGCCCCTTCAGTACCAATCAAAGTCACTTGCTGTCCGCCACCGCTTCCATCAGCGAAATTCACACGTATCTGCATGTTAAAAGCAGGATGGGAATCCGTTTTTGGATAGCTCAACGATCCTATCATCACATCCGGCACATCCCTTCCATCCGTCCAGTATCTCAACCCTCCGGTAGAGAATATTTTATTCGGACCATTAGAACTAATGATAAGGTGTAACCCTGAAAATAAGTGAACGAATAAATCTCCAGAAACACCGGTACCATAATCCTGATAGTTTCTCCACCTGAAAAAGCGGGTGGCATCGAAATCTTTTTTTGGTGCATCACCTAAGAATCGCTTCCAGTCTACTGTTTTCTCTGAAGCATCGAGTGGAATGGGATATTGCCAGGCACCATTGGCAGAGTTTCTGTCATATTTAGCATCAACGAGGATCAAATCGCCAATTTCCCCGGCCTCATAAAGCTCCTTAGCCTTGTGATACACAATATTGCTGACGAACTGGCTACCTACCTGCATGATGGCATTGTTCTTTTTGGCAGCTTGAACCACCGGAAGGCCCTCACCAAGATTTTGAACCACAGGTTTCTCACAATAAACAGCCTTTCCTTTGTTCATGGCTTCAATGGCAATTTTATCATGCCAATGATCAGATGTTGAAATAAGTACCGCGTCAACGTCCGAGCGATCAAGAATGTCTTTATAGCCCATGGTGGTATCTATGTCTTTCCCATGTACTTCCTGTGTTCGTTTTAATCGGCCCTCATAAAGATCGCAGGCTGCAACTAATTTTACCCCCGGTACTTTTAAAGCTGTGGCTACGTTATTAAACCCCATGATTCCCATGCCAATAGCCGCTATCTGCACATTATCATTAGCAGCAAAGCGTTTGTGCGATTGCTCTTTAATCATTCGAATTTTACTATTTCCCATGATTATTTGAGAGCCGGCTGTGGTAAGAAGTGCTGTTCCGGTCAGTTTTTTCAGAAATGATCTCCTGTGATTTTTATTTTTAGACATAACAAATTTTTTTATGATTAGACTTTAATAAATATTTTTTTTCTGTATAAAATATAAGCAGGGATAAAGCAAAGCAAGCAGTACAATATTGCCCATATTAAAGAAGTAAATTGTGGCGCCAACCCAACATCCACCAGCTGATCAAAAAAGAATCCTTTTATTCCATTGGTAAAAGTTGGCAGAATCCCGGATAAGACATATACCGTGATGGCATTGGCACCATAAATAATTCCAAACCTTGACCAGTTGGTTTGGCCTAAAATGTCAATTATGACGATAAATGATGCTAAAAACAGGGAAGCAAGACCCGAGGTATAGAGGACATAAGAGCTGGTCCAAATATTTTTATTAATTGGGAAAGTATAGCCCCACAATTCACCTGTTACCAGGGCACAAAATCCTGCAAAAAAGATCCACATGGCTTTATTCGCCAGGCTCAGTTCTTTATTGATCAAAATTTTCCCTATCAGCATCCCTGTAATCCCGGTTGCGATAGCCGGTAAAGTACTGAGAAGGCCTTCAGGGTCCCAAGTGCCCTGCCACATTTTTCCGGGGATGATTAAGCCATCCAACCAGGCTGCAATATTTTTGCCGGGATCCAACATGGTTTTACCTTCACCCGGCACTGGAATAAATGACATGATCAACCAATAACCAATAAGTAAAACCGCACCGATCACTGCCTGTGCCTTCCATTTATAGTTTATAAAAATTAAAGAACATGCCAGGAATACAAGTGAAATGCGCTGAAGAACACCTGGAATCCTAAGTTCGGAAAAGTTAAAATGAGGAAAAAGATTTAGAAAAATACCCAGCGCAAATATTATCAATGAGCGTTTTATAATCTTAATCACTAATTCCCTTTGGGTTACATTTGCAGCTATCCTCTTGGTGTATGCCAGCACAATAGATACCCCAACAATGTACAGGAAAAATGGAAAAACAAAATCTGTAGGGGTAATGCCATGCCACTCGGCATGGGCTAATGGTGGATAGAGGTGGCTCCATGAACCGGGATTGTTCACGATGATCATCCCGGCAATGGTAAGTCCCCGGAAGGCATCCAGGGAAATTAATCGCTTTGAACTTAGATTCTGAGGCTTGGCTTCCATTTAAAAACGGTAAATCAGGAAACCTCCATGCCCACTTTTTTTAATAGTTCCATAGTGGCTTTAATGCCTTCATCCTCACTGATCTCCTGCCCTTCATATTCTATACCCACAAAACCTGTATAACCATGGTCTTTTACAATTTGCATCATTCGTCTATAATCAATATTTCTTTCATTGCCCTGCTCATCAAACATATTGGTCTTCGCACTCACACCCTTAGCATACGGCATTAATTCTTTTAAACCTTGATATCGATCATAAGCTTTTGCACAGCCATCGTCAGATCCCTCTATACAGAAATTCCCAAAATCCGGCAACGTGCCACAATATTCATTATTTACTTGCTTCATCACGTCACTCAACCATTTGCCATCCGAAGAATAACCTCCATGATTTTCAACAATGATTCCGATGCCATTTTGAGCACCATATTCACTAAGACTCCCCAAACCTTGCACTGCTGCAGATTTAACTTCATCTGCCGTACCATTTCCCCTGGCATTTACCCTAATAGAATGGCACCCCAAGAACTTAGCCGCATCTACCCATTTATAATGGTTTTCAACCGAAACTTTTCTTTCATCATCATCCAGGGCTCCTAGGCTTCCCTCTGCGTCAACCATAATCAAAACACTTTGCACACCAGCATCCTCACACCTTTGTTTCAACTGACCCAAATAGTCCATATCTTTTGCTTTGGAAAAGTAGAATGTATTCACATATTCCACTCCGGTAATCCCGTAGCGCTCTTTGGCAATGGCAGGAAATTCCATAGGATCAATTTCGCCCTGTAACAAGGAATCGGGATCATTCTGAAGCCTATTTCCGAATTCCTGCCAACTGAGTTCTCTTGATTTGCCAAAAATGGAACGGTTAAGGCTCCACTGAGCAAGGGAAATATCAAAAAATAGTGACTGCTCAACTTCTTCTACCACTTCCTTTGCGGCTTCTTCTGAGTTCTTTTTACCGGGGCCACAAGAATAGAAAATCCCGGGATAGCTGGCCATTAAACTTATACCGGCTGTTTTTTTTACGGCATCTTTAAGAAAAGCTCTTCTTTGTTTCATAATGTGTTAGGTTTAGGTCCTATTTTAATTTTGGATATTAACAATTTATTAAATAAGATAAATTTCAATGTCGAAAAATATTGGTTTTTTCACAAATTGGGAGGATATATTAAACATTTTTAAAAAACCACCACACGAAAGTTGCTTTTGACCTATGGATGTTGAATGCTGTATACAAACAATTGAAGATGCATTGACTGCTAATAAATATGGTGTGAAGCGAATAGAGGTATGTTCTGCGCTTTCCATGGGTGGTTTAACACCCTCATTCGGTTTAATAAAGGCATGTTCGGCAATAAATAGCCCTGAAGCACATGTGCTCATAAGGCCCCGGCCAGGTGGATTCATTTATAGCAAAAAGGAAATTGAAATAATGATGGACGATATGAGAGAAGCCGCTAAACAAAAAGCCAAAGGCGTGGTATTTGGTGTGCTCAACATGGAAAATGAGATTGATGTATCTCAAAACCTTAAATTGATAGAACTTTCCAAATCATTGGGCCTGGAGGTTACCTTTCATCGTGCTTTTGATTATACCAATCATCCTGAAACGGGTTTAGAAACAGTCATTGAGCTTGGATTTGACAGGCTTCTCACCTCCGGCCATCAAGACAAAGCAATTGCCGGATTGAATGGTATTCGAAAATTAATACAAATATCAAAAGGGAGGATCCAGATAATGGCGGGTGGAGGAGTTGACAAAGCCAATGCGGTTGCAATTGCTTCTGCTGGTGTTGATGCCCTGCATTTTAGTATTGGAAAAAAATCAGAGAACGACCTTCCCTTAGGAATGGGCGGGGAAACTATACCGGATGAGGATAAGATACGATCCATACTATCGGAAATTGATGATATAATGAATTGAAATTGAGTGAAGCATCCATAAGCAGACAGCGCGGAGGTTGCCCCTCACAATGAATTTATAGTTAACTACACAAAATGGCATTAAACCCAGAATTGTCATTAGACTTTCTATTACATGGTTAAATCACTTCAAATCAGACCCTTAACATGTTATTGGCTCGTCTCCATAGCGATGCTATGCCTCCTCGACCTAAGT
>CAYSCZ010000086.1:0-11311 GCA_964429655.1 uncultured Roseivirgaceae bacterium | reverse complement strand
TGGAGCTAGATATCCCACAAAGATTATGCAGCTGATGAATAATGCGGGTTAAGTTTAGTAATCTGATCCAAGATTGCTTTTCTGACTTAACCCCGATAGTAAAAGAGAATAAGGTTGAAATTTATCAATATGTAGGCGATGAAGTGGTATTCTGTTGGCCATATGAGCGGGGGGCTCTCTTCTGCCTGATTAAGTCACCTGAAAATTGTACTTTTATTTTCTAATTCAATTATATGAGCGGGGTGGAAATAATTCAAGTTGCATACTTTAAAATAAAGCCCCCTACTCTTTGCCAGGGGCTTGTTTCCATTTAATCCCTGAGGCAACGAACAGACAAACCTTCCCCCTTATTGATGGATTTCCTGTCTAAACCGCCATTTAGGTAACTCAGGTAGCGGAACCAGGCAATGGCCGTATTGTTCTCCGTAGAACTCCACCAGTAACAGTCCTTCCCAATGAAGTTGAATGGTCCACTGGGGTAACGGCCGCCACCCGGAAGACCTGAAAAGCCGCTTTCGTTGGTGCCGTTGCCATTATATATCCAACCACTGGTGCTTTTCATTTTTGTGCCTGCTGCATCTTTACCGCCCAAATGGTCCGTTAGCGTTTTCCATTCTTCATCAGAGGGGATTTTCCAGCCTTCGGGTGCTAATCCTCTTGGATCATTCACTGCGAACCAATTGTATAATTTGCCGTATTTTTTTCCATTCGCTGGGTCATTGTCGTAGTAACACCATGCAGGTTGTTTGTTTTTGCCTGCTTTTTGCCATTCTTCATTTGTTTTGACTTCTGGAATGGGTTCACCATTGCGGAATGTGTCCACATTCAGGTTTTCAGTCATCCAAACTAGTTTTCCGATGGCTACTTCATTAGATGTTGCTGCTGCTTTATTAGAATCACCGCCTCCACAGGAATTTATCATCATTGCGGCCGTTACAACTGCACTAAAAATTAAAATTGCTTTTTTCATGTTTATTTTCTTTAAATGTTTTTACTCTATTTAAAAGGCTGAGCTGGTTGGCCTGTCAAATTTATTGTTTTTTGTTTCTGGTCTTTTACCAATTGTATATAACGGAATTTATCAATATTTTTCTTCAGCGAGTAACAAAAATTTCCTTACCCATAAAATAGGGGAGCAACTTCTGATGTCTCTTAAGTAATAAATTCGAATCAGGAACATTCTTTTGGATTAAATAAATATTGTATTCGGGGTAGTCTAAGCTCTGCCAGTTGGTCTTTCACAATGTCCCCGTCTCTAGAATTCTGATCGGGTTGGCTTACGCCTTAAACGCCAGTTCTAAGATCAAGCTTTGATTCAACTTTACCCTGCTGGGGAGCAACCTGTTAGGGATAGCCTGAACGATTGGAATGATCAGGGGGCAAATAAGCCTCCTTTATCAATTAACCATTCCATGAGTGACATGCCTTTAAAAACCCTAACCTAAATTTAGTTTTGTCAGATAATGTCTTGACTAATACAGTTTAGGGGTGAGATTCCCCTTTACCTACTCGACTGTGGGGAGTTCCTTTTTCCCGCATCTTTCGTAAATAGGCCTTAGTTTCTTCAAAGGTCATTTCTTGCATGTCTTCGTTCATCTTGTCTCGGATTGCTCTTAATTTTTTCACCAATCCTTTTTCGGTTTTTACTGTTACACTACTCATAAGTTCCAAGTTCTAAAGGTGAGTAAATTTCAATCATTTTATATCCTAGCTTAAGGTTTACAGAATTGTACCCCCTAATCCTATCAATGTTAACAATATGTTTGAAGTTCCAGCTTACTAAAATGTCGGCATGGCTCAGAGTTGCCAAAGCAATGTGGAGACAGTCAGCATAGCTTGTTTTTGCAACCACTTTTTCAGAAATATAATGTTTGGCAAGTTTTTCGGCCTCTGGATTAACGTCAATTGACTGGATTTGATTGTTTGGAATAAGGTTCAATAAGTCTCTGACATGTTCAGGAGCATTTTCGAGCTCAGCTGTTAGAACTTCGGACACAAGCAACTCAATATCATCCTTGATTATTCGTTTAAAGAAACTTACGGTTGGTTCCGAAAACTCCTCATCAAAATATCCTCCAAAAACTGATGTGTCCAAATATGCTGACTTAATCATATTCAAAGGTAAGACAAATCACTATCCTTTGCTACTGGCTCTCATTCCCCACAACAATATAGTGTTTTATGACTAGTTTGTCCAAAGATACAGTGAGCGGTTTACTATGATTTTAACTGGACAAATTGGTCATAAAACAAAGTTGGACGATGCTGGTGGCAGGCTATGGGTATAGAAGGGTAAGGAGGAGTTTCTGGATCCTGCTGAATGCGATGGACGGGGCTGCCCATTGAGCAAATCCAGTAAGAACTTTGGTTGCATAAAGCAGGGCACCTTGCTTAGTGGTCATAGCTCCGCCTGCCCTCCGCATGTTGGTATATCATCTATTTGCCAGTACGTCAAAGATCGTTTTACCCTACAGTCCATCAGACAGGATCAAGTATTGTTTTAGCTACAATCAATTTCCCCTGATGGCACTTCGGGCAAAGGTCCGGGTCTTTTCCTGTGACGATTTGAAGTACTTGTTTTGAGGTTAACCCTTGCAGCAAAGGGACAGGCTGGGCTTTGGCAATGCGTCTGGCACATTGCTGTTTTTTAAGCGGGTTGGCAGGAGCCAGCAGACCAAAGTACCTGATCTTGTAAAATCCCGAAGGCAGGATGTGCCTCATAAACCGGCCTATGAACTCCTGGCAATCCAGCACAAGTAGCTGCTTGCTGAGCCTTTTGCGATAGTCCTTCCATCTGAAAGTCACCTTTCCCTCATCAGCTGTCACCAATCGACGCCCCGCCGTATTGTCGGCCACCGGCCCCCTCAAACAGCCATTTTTTCGGCTTATATCGCTGGTAGTAGCTCCTCAGGTCTTCTAACAACCGGGTGCTGAGCAGGGTGTAGCGGTCTTTTGCACCCTTGCCATTTTGCAAGAATATGGTCATGCGCTGGCTGTCTATGTCTTTCACCTTCAGATTAAGCAGTTCGCCACGATTCAGGCCGGCCGAGTAAAGCAGTGAGAGGATGCACCGGTGCTTCAGGTTGTGCGTCCGGCGTATCATCGTTTGTATCTCCTCCTTTTAGATTACTTCGGGTAATTTTTCTTTTTTCATAGGCCTTTCTATATCATAGAAGCGGTTCGGCATTTCTTTTACCCCTTCATAGTAGAACTTGATGGCGTTGATGGACTGGTTCACATAGCTGTCAGAAACCCCTTTTTGTATCAGGGATTGTATGTATTTAAGTATCATTAACTCATCGATGGCCATCAGGTTTTCTTCGTGCTTGTAAAAATTGATGAATTTTTCGAACATGGAAATGTACGTTTTTGCAGTATTATATCCTACTTACTAATCTAACGGGTTTTGATCCCTGACAAAATATTGGTGGCTACATGGGTATAGATTTCCGTGGTTCTGCTGCTGTGGCCTGACAGGCGCATTTAACAGTTATGTAATCTTCACTTCAAGGTTTTGTTGATAGCATTCCGGCTTTGCCGGAATGCATGATACCATTGCCTTATAAGGCAAGACATCTTTGCCTTGTAAGGGAATAGACCGTTGCCTTGTAGGGGAATAGACCGTTGCCTTATAAGGGAATAGACCGTTGCGTTCTAGACCACAGTAAGCTTATTGTCTAGTCTTCCCGTCCTAAGTTCTTTGGACTTGCCTATCTTCACCCGCACCTCCAGGCTATACTTACCCGCTGCCAAGCCATCGGGGATCATAAAGATCAGGTTGCTGGGTTTG
This sequence comes from uncultured Roseivirgaceae bacterium, assembly GCA_964429655.1. Lineage (GTDB taxonomy): Bacteria > Bacteroidota > Bacteroidia > Cytophagales > Cyclobacteriaceae > CAYSCZ01. Next base: position 7,521 of record CAYSCZ010000086.1, on the reverse strand, counting down.
TTGCGTACACCAGCACCGGGGACTTGGTTTTCGTGCCGTCAGCGGCTATAAAGAACACGCCCTGCTGGTCGTCGGCCGGGTCTATCTTCAGGCGGCTGCCGGTAAGCTCACCCACCAGGCCGGGGGTAAGGGTGTCGTTGATGGTGTCGGAGGCCACATCTTTAAAGTTGCGCAGATCAGGCATGGGCCGGCTGGCTTCTACCTTTTCCGCGGCTATGCCCGCGGCAATGTCATCAATGCGGTCGCCTGAGTTGACATATACCTTTTATGATAATGTGGGTGGGTTGATTTACAAACCTATCTTTAGGAAATCACTATCTATTGCAACCGTTGTTTCTTTTCGATAAAGATGTTCATAGCCACCTTAAGTGTTAATTCTGACTTAGTTTCTTTTAAAAAAGGAATCAACAAAAACCGTCTTATTGAACACCTGAAGGTCTTCAGGTTTTTCCCCTACACCGATATATTTTACAGGGACTTCTAACTGATCAGAGATCCCGATAACCACACCGCCTTTAGCCGTTCCGTCGAGTTTAGTGATCGCCAAAGCAGAAATCTCTGTAACTTTTGTGAATTCTTTGGCTTGTATTAAAGCATTCTGTCCGGTGCTTCCATCTAACACCAGTAAGATTTCGTGAGGAGCTTCAGGTACAAATTTTTGAATAACACGTTTAATTTTACCCAATTCATTCATCAGATTTGCTTTCGTATGAAGGCGACCGGCAGTATCAATAACCACCACATCAGCTTTATCATCCATACCTTTTTTTATAGCATCAAATGCTACAGATGCCGGGTCAGTATTCATGCCGTGCGATACCACAGGTACCCCTACCCGTTCACCCCATAATTCAATCTGATTGACCGCCGCGGCCCTGAAAGTATCCCCGGCACCCAGTATCACTGATTTACCACGCGTTTTAAATTGATGGGCCAGTTTACCAATGGTAGTTGTTTTACCAACGCCATTTACTCCTACAACCAGGATAACATAAGGTTTTGAATCTTCTGGGAGATAAAAATCTTCCAGGTCTTTGGTGTTATTTTCAGCTAGCAGGTTTGCTATCTCTTCCCGTAGAATTAGATTCAATTCGTTAATATTCAAATATTTATCTCTCGCTACCCTTTCCTCGATTTTCTCAATGATCTTTACTGTAGTATCCACGCCAACGTCTGAGGTGATCAATACTTCCTCCAATTCATCTAAAACCGCGTCATCAACTGTTGATTTACCAACAACTGCTTTGCTAAGTTTGGAGAAAAAATTTTCCTTGGATTTCTCGAGCCCTTTTTCAAGGTTCTCCTTTTTATCTTTCGTAAAAAAATTTAGTATGCTCATTTATAAAAAAAGTCCCTAATTCGTAGGGACTTAATTATTATGAAATAATATGAAATATTTATTGTTATTTAGAACTAAGCACCTCATTGACCCTGTCTTCGGTTACCATTTCCTCTTTGAAGGTGTAAGCTCCCGTTTTCTCTGATTTAATTGCCTTAATAATTTTGGCATATTTAACACCACCTTCTTTTTTAAGCGTTGCAACAACCTTTTTTGCCATGATTATTTAATTTCTTTGTGAATAGTATATTTCTTGAGTACTGGATTATATTTTTTTAATTCAATTCTGCCAGGTGTGTTTTTTCTGTTTTTGGTAGTTATGTACCTGGAGGTACCCGGAAGTCCTGTTTTTTTGTGCTCTGTGCATTCCAGTATAACCTGAACTCTGTTTTCTTTTTTTGCCATCTTAATCGATAATTATACCCTTTTCCTTTGCTTTTTTAATTACGAGCCCTATTCCGTTTTTATTTATAGTCCTTAAAGCTTTCGAAGAAACCTTTAGCGTCAGCCATCTATCTTCTTCAGCAAGATAGAATCTCTTTTTATGTAAATTAGGATAAAATTTACGCTTAGTCTTGTTATTGGCATGAGAAACATTATTCCCCACTCGTGGACGCTTACCTGTAACCTGACAAATCCGTGACATTTTTCTGCAATTAAATTTTGGAACGCAAATATCGCAAAATCAACATATTTAACAAATAAATAATAAGCTAATACCTCATCTTAGATCCATATGGACAATGTTTACAGCCACTTTTACAACAATATCCCCTTTTTAAATGGTATTTTTCAGTAAATACCATAAAACCACTTCCATTAAAATAAAAATCTTCTTGATCAATTGATGGGTCGTATGTCTTCTTTTTATTTTTCACTACGTTGAGAATGATTTTGACTAAATTTGAACGCTTGCGATAATCAATTGTTTATATAAATTTTTAATCTATGATCTCTGCCATACAAAACAGTCACGAAGCAATAAACCTTGAGGTAAAATATGGAGCTCATAATTATCACCCATTGCCGGTAGTACTTTCCAGAGGAGAAGGAGTCTATGTTTGGGACGTTGAAGGCAATCGTTATTTTGATTTTTTATCCTCCTATTCAGCTGTAAATCAAGGACATTGTCATCCACGAATAATTGAAACTTTGAAAGAACAAGCTGAAAAGCTAACCCTGACATCACGTGCATTTTATAATGACGTTCTTGGTGCATACGAGCAATATGTTACTGAGTATTTTGGGTTTGATAAAGTGCTTCCTATGAACACTGGGGCCGAAGCGGTTGAAACTGCCATCAAAATCGCCAGGAAATGGGGATATGAAAAAAAAGGATTGGATCTGGAACAAGCAAACATAATTGTTGCAAATGGTAATTTCCATGGAAGAACTACTACAATTATCTCATTTTCAAATGACCCTGATGCAAGGAATAACTATGGTCCATATACGAAGGGATTTATAAACATAGAATACAATGATTTGGGTGCCTTATCGGATGCTTTGAAAAAAGATAATGTAGCAGCTTTTTTGGTTGAACCGATACAAGGTGAGGCAGGTGTTATGGTGCCAGATGATGATTACATTAAAAAAGCAGCTAAATTATGCAGGGCGCATAACGTATTGTTCATAGCTGACGAGATACAAACCGGTATTGCCAGAACCGGAAGTTTGCTTAGGATTTGTGGTGACTGTACCTGTGAAGGCCCATGTGAAAGACAGTCTAGTTATGTGAGGCCAGATTTATTGGTGCTTGGAAAAGCACTCTCCGGAGGGGTCTATCCGGTATCTGCTGTATTAGCTGATAATGCTATTATGGCGTTGATCAAACCGGGCCAACACGGATCTACCTTTGGAGGCAATCCCCTGGGGAGCAGGGTAGCAATTACAGCACTTGAGGTTGTAAGGGATGAGCGATTGGCCCAAAACGCCAGATCGCTTGGTAAGGTATTTCGAGAAAGGATAAATAAATTCATTGAGGGATCTGGTCTTATTAAGCTGGTTCGTGGTAAAGGATTGCTAAATGCGGTGGTTATTAGTGATACACCGGAAAGTACCACGGCATGGGATATTTGTGTGGCATTAAAAGAAAACGGCCTGTTGGCCAAACCAACGCATGGTAATATTATTCGATTTGCACCACCACTTGTGATGACAGAAGAGCAATTGCATGCGTGTTGCGATATAATAGAGCATTCAATAAGATCATTTGAAGCTAATAAAAAATAAAGATGCTCCAGCGTCCTCGTAGAAATCGAAAATCTTCTGCAATTAGGTCTTTGGTGGAAGAAACACGATTGCATGTCAATGACCTAGTTTTTCCTTTATTCCTTATTGATGGGGTGAACAAAAAGGAAACCATTGATTCAATGCCCGGTATTTACCGTTACTCCTTGGATTTGATGAAAGCAGAAATCGAAGCTTGTTTGCAATTAGGCATTAAAGCATTTGATATATTCCCGGTGGTTGAGGAAAAGTTCAAAGATAAAAGGGCCTCAAATAGTCATAATCCGAATTTTTTCTACTTAAAAAGTCTGGAATCCATTAAACGGGATTTTCCTGAAGCCTGTATCATGACTGATGTTGCCATGGATCCATATAGCTCTGATGGACATGACGGCTTAGTGGAGAATGGGAAAATATTAAATGATGAAACCCTGGAGATCCTTGGAGCTATGGCATTGGCACAGGCTGAAACCGGTATTGACATCATTGGTCCCTCTGATATGATGGATGGTAGGGTGGGATACATCAGGGAGATCTTGGATGAAAATGAATTTTACGATGTCTCCATCATGTCATACACTGCGAAATATGCCAGTGCTTTTTATGGGCCTTTCAGAGACGCTTTGGATTCCGCTCCTAAATTTGGAGACAAAAAAACGTACCAAATGAATCCAGCCAATGCTAGGGAGGCCTTAACTGAGGCAGAACTTGATGAGGCCGAAGGCGCAGATTTTTTGATGGTAAAACCGGCACTCTCTTACCTCGACGTGATCAAGTTATTATTTGAGGACTCTGAACTGCCAATTGCCGCCTATAATGTGTCTGGTGAGTATTCCATGATCAAAGCAGCCGACAAGATGGGATGGTTGAATGGAAAAAAAGTAATGATGGAGACTTTATTGAGTATAAAAAGAGCCGGTGCCAAAGTCATTCTAACATATTTTGCCAAAGAAGCGGCCCAGCTATTAGCCAGAGAATAGAAAGTAACGGACAAAGGATCAGGAAGGGGGAAGAAATTTCTGGAAATTTATATAATGATCCAGGCTTCCGATAAATATTTTAGTTTGGGAAATTAAAAATCTTATTTAATAATATTTAGCATGTCAATGTTTTCTTGATTAGATTTTTAATTGCTACTAATCAGCAATCCGCATATCTTGTCCAAGAAAAACTGATCAGTTTCATCGAAGGTATTTAATTCACTGCTATCAATATCAAGCACCCCGATAACTTTCCGGTTTTTAAGTATGGGCACAACAATCTCTGACCTGGACTCACTACTGCAAGCAATATGACCAGGGAACAGGTTCACATCCGGTACGATTATGGTCTGGGATGTTGACCAGGCCTTGCCGCACACTCCTTTATCATAGGCTATCCTCGAACAAGCGATGGGACCCTGGAAAGGCCCAAGGATAAGTTGATGATCTTTTACCAAATAAAAACCAACCCATAAAAAATCAAATCCATATTTCAAAGCGCTTGCTATGTTTGCCATGTTGGCTATGCTGTCCTTTTCATCCTGTACAAGGACTTTGATCTGTTGATAAAGCAGTTCATAGGCTTCCTTTTTATTAAAGGTCTTGGGTATGATTAATTCTTCTGGCATGTGAGTTAATAAATATTTCTAATCTATCGTTTTGTATTGTTTTTTCCTGGATTTTTTCTCCTTTCATTAAGGGGGCCGGTATTCCTTCCCCAAAAGAGTGACTGGCAGTAAATACTCTCATTTCATCCCAAAGATTTAATTGAATAAATTTATTAATAGTGCTGGACCCTCCCTCTATAATGACAGATTGTATTTTACGAGCATAGAGGTCTTTAAGAATATTGTAGCATAGGTTTTCATGCTTTAATTTTTTATAAATTATAACTTCCCCCGTTTTATTTAATTGATAATTGTAGATAATGGTTTTTTGGTTCTTATCGAATAAATGATGGGATTGAGGCAATACCAGTTTCGGGTCAATAACTATTCGGGTGGGGTTGTTCCCTTTAATTTGGCGGACATTAAGTTTCGGATTATCATGCAGTGCTGTGTTGTACCCTACCAGTATAGCATCTTCTTCAGCACGCCATTGATGCACCAACAGCCTTGAATATTGATTGCTTATCCATTTGGAATCAAAATTGTAACGGGCCAGGTATCCATCTGCAGTTTGTGCCCACTTAAGGATAATATAGGGCCTATGAAGCGTCTGAAAAATTAAAAACCTGCGGTTTACCCAGGCAGATTGATCACTCAGCAAACCAGTTGTTACTTCGATACCATTTCTTTGTAGTGTCTTTATTCCACTTCCATTAACTTCAGGGAAAGGATCAGGGTTAGCTATTACAACCCTATTTATATTATGCCGGATCAATAAATCCACACAAGGTGGTGTTTTTCCATAGTGCGTGCAAGGCTCTAGAGTAACATAAGCTGTGGAGTCTTTAAGTTTTTCCTTTTCTTTTACATTGGTTACAGCATGAACTTCTGCATGCGCTTCTCCATATCTTTGATGCCAACCTTCCCCTATAATTTTATTTTTATACACGATAACGCAACCAACCAATGGGTTTGGGCTGACTGAACCAATGCCAAGAGCCGCCAGTTCGATTGCCCTTCCCATAAATATTTCATCCTGTTGCTTAGCTTTGTCAATCATGCGAATATTCCCTAAAGATTTATTTCAAACGACACAATCTCAACTTTATAGCTACTACGACAAAAGAGAAGCTACTCATCTCACCTACATGCTTTTTGAATATTTTTTAAATCTGGATAGGTCAAAAATAATGGTTAATCAATCAATTCAAATAAATAATCAACATAGCCTTGTATTTAATCAATCAGTAAGCCGGCTAAAGCGGTTTGAACCAATTCAGTATATCCTGGGGGAGGCGTATTTTTATGGTAGGAAATATATGGTAAATCCGAACGTACTGATACCAAGGCAAGAAACGGAAGAATTGGTGGATTTGATTATCAAGGAGAATAATGCTGAAAATCTCAAAGTACTGGACATTGGCGTTGGTTCAGGATGCATTGGCCTGACATTGGCTAAAGAATTACAAAACCCTGAAGTGTTTGGTTTAGACATTAACCAGGATATCCTTCAAATTGTGAAAGAAAATGCAAGGAATCTTCATTCAGAAATTAACACAATCGAAGGGGACATTTTTCAAATTGAACTTCCTCATCATTTTTTGGATATCATAGTTTCCAATCCGCCATACATAGGTGATGATGAAAAAATGATGATGCATAAAAATGTAGTATGCTATGAGCCCGAGGTTGCTTTGTTTGTATCATCAGCAAATCCTTTGACTTTTTATCATCATATAATCCACAAAGCAAAATTTTGGTTAAAACCAAATGGAAAATTGTATTTTGAGATCAATGAAGCCTTCGGCAATGAAGTAAATCAATTGATGTTGAATGAAGGATTCATCGATTCAGCTATTTTCAAGGATTTGAATGGAAAAGACAGAATAGTAAGCGGGATAAAGAAAAATTAAGTTTCTTCAATAAATAGAAATGGTGATTGATTTACTTCAAGGGTTATGAGGCCATTATTTTCTACCTGAAAATTGATTTCATCTTCAATCAGTTCATTTTCCATTCGCGGCAATGAATTAGTTGTTTTGACACGGGATTGTTTTTTAAATTAAAGGCATCACAAGAGCGTACAAACCTTGCAGCTTTTCTGGAGGCACTGATGTCCAGTACGCCGGCAAAGAAATTTGGCTGATTTGCCACAATACCCACAGACAGTCCGTTGAACCGTGCAAACCCTATAATGATATTTCTGGCGTATTGTCTTTGAACTTCCAGGAATTCATGATCATCGGCGATGGTATAGATCACATCCTTAATCCCAGATTTGTCATTGGAATTTTGTCATGAAGGATTAAAACCCAAAAAATCAGGCACTTAGGTCGAGGAGGCATAGCATCGCTATGGTGACGAG
>CAYSCZ010000085.1:907-11755 GCA_964429655.1 uncultured Roseivirgaceae bacterium | reverse complement strand
TATGCAATAGAAAATCTATTCCAGACATAAAACACTTTGAAATAGGCACTTACCGCCAACTTGTTGTATCACCATAGCGGTGCTATGCCTCATCAACATAAGTACTTCTTTCTTTGCGTTTTATGCCTTCATCACGATTCGTATTGCATAATTCAGGTTTAACCGCATGGCCTTCCATTACCAATGCAAAATTTTCGAAAGATTCCCCTGTTTTATAATAACCTACAGGTACTTCAAATAAATTCACAATAGATACCTTAACATGAGCTTCATCAGCAATCAATTTAGCTTGATTAAATGCTATGGCTGCATGATAAGAGAAATCTACAGGCACCAAATTATTTTCTAAAGAATTATGAAACTGCACAGTTACGAATAATAATGAACAATGACTTTACCTTGCTATGTGTCTTGAAAAAATCCCTGAGCCTTTCAAGGTTTTTTTTCAGCCCATCACTATAAGATCCGCGGATTCGTCAGCAGATAATTTCAATACTTCTTCGATGGGTGAACCTTGTAGCAGGTATGTTTTCGTTTTTATTCCTTCAAAAGAAAATTTGGATAAAGCATCTTATAAATGGATTCTTGAATCCTCCCTGAACAATAAGTCAATAGCACTGTATTCTTTTAATAAATCAGGAGAAATATCAGGTGATTTTTCAACATAAATAAAAATGATCCTTTTACTAACGAGGTATGGATAAAATGTGGAGATATAATCCCATATTACGTCATCTATGGATGACTGATCAAGCGTAACAATTATTCTGTTGAAAGCTGGAATAATGGTTTAACTAATACCGGTAACTATAAGTACCGGGTTCTGATCGTTTCAAAGTTCCTTACAGAAAAATAATCATCAATACCAAAGTCGGTATTGATAACTATTCCACCAAGTAAAGCTATCTTATCCACGCTGAACGCTTCTTTCATCTTCTTAAGATAATTATGAAGCATTTCGTCTATTCGCTCATAAGCTACCTCAGTTATCTTTTTTTCAGGGTGTTCATCATGCACAATTTCATCCCTTTTACCAAAAAGTATGCTTTCTAAAAATGTCTGCTGGTAATCATTCTCCTCTATTTCAGGCTTATATTCTTCATTCTGAAATCTCTCCAAAGCCAGCATCAAAGCCCCGCAGCATGCGCCGGCTTTTTGTTGTCTTGGCCGATACATACGACCTAGTTCACTATCTAATGTAACACCTATGTGAGGTCCGTAAAATATAAAAGCAGTTCCATTATCCGGGATATGGTGAGCAAATGCAGTAAGTCCTGTAAGGCCCGCAAATGGTAATCCACCCAGGCCACCTAAAAAAAAAGGACCCAGTACAACACTAAAAAACGAAGTTGATGGTATATTGATGTCATCTGAGCATAGACTTGTGGCCATAAGCATTTTTGAGATATCAATGTCGTGACCATTCTGCAATAATCCAAGATATCTGATAGAAGTATCCCTTGCATCCAATGCATCAGGATAATTATCTAAAACAACTTTTTCAAATTTCTTCTGTAGCATGTCGATTAGGTTTTTAATCGGGAATACGCACTTTGTAATAGCATAGTTAATATTTTTAATAGTAAAGCTATTATAATGTATTTTAATAATTGCCTACAAATAGTCATTTTCTTGTCAAGTCTTAATTAATTCGAATAATTGTATAAATTAAGATTCTATGAATAATTGGATGAAATTTATTGTAATAGCATTTGTAATAATTGGATGTACAAATGCGGATAAATCAAGAAAAAATCAAGAAAAGAGGCTCCATCCACTGGATTGGATCAAAAAAATTGAATCCTTAAATAATCAAGGTTATAATATCACAGACCTGCATGCACATTTAAAAGGCGGTCTTACCATGGAGGAACTGCTTGTACATTCCGAACTCACAGGCATCAGGTATGGAGTCGCAGTTAATTGTGGCGTAGGGTTTCCAATCGAAAATGATAAGCAATTGAAAGCATATTTTAAAAAGATGAAAGATTATCCGGTACTTCATGCAATGCAGGCTGAAGGCAGGGAATGGCTAGATACGTTTTCAAAGGAATCCATTGATAGGTTTGATTACGTATTTACTGATGCGCTTACTTTTTTTGACGAACAGGGAAGAAGAAACAGGCTTTGGATAAAGGATGAAGTTTTTATGGAGGATAAACAGAAGTATATGGATTACTATGTAAACCAGATTGTAAAAATTATCAACAATGAACCATTTGATATTTTTGTAAATCCCACTTTTTTGCCGGAGGTATTGGCAGATGAGTATGATGAATTATGGACAGATGAGCGCATCAATAAGATGGTCAGCGCATTAGCTGCAAATAATGTTGCTCTTGAAATAAACACCAGGTATGAAATACCTTCCCCAAGCATAATAAAAAAAGCAAAAGACGCCGGTGTAAAGTTTACCCTGGGAACCAATAATGGTGGAAGAGAACTCGGCTACCTTGCTTACAGCCTTAGAATGATTGAAGCGTGCAAATTAAAAACTGAAGATTTTTGGTATCCTGAAACCAATGAAGTTAAGGAATCCACTTAATGTCTTTAAAATTAGGTTTTCGTTTTTCCAGGAAAGCATTTCGACCTTCTTTAGCCTCTTCTGTCATATAAGCGAGCCTAGTGGCTTCGCCGGCAAAAACTTGTTGACCAACCATGCCGTCATCAGTTAGATTAAAAGCAAACTTTAACATTTTTATCGATGTCGGGGATTTTTGAAGAATTTCCTGAGCCCATTGGTAAGCTGTAGCTTCAAGCTCTTCATGTGGTAATGCAGCGTTAACCATACCCATTTCGTATGCTTCCTGGGCGGAGTAGTTTCTTCCAAGAAAAAATACTTCCCTTGCTCTTTTTTGGCCAATCATTTTCGCCAGGTAAGCAGAACCATAGCCCCCGTCAAAGCTGGTGACATCAGCATCTGTTTGCTTAAAAATGGCGTGTTCTTTACTTGCTAATGTTAAATCACAAACAACATGCAAACTGTGTCCACCTCCAACTGCCCATCCTGGTACCACTGCGATAACCACCATAGGCATAAACCTGATCAGGCGCTGTACCTCTAAAATATTAAGCCTTGGCATACCCGCGTCATCCACATAGCCTTGCTGTCCCCTCGAACGTTGATCGCCCCCACTACAAAATGCATAGACGCCGTCCTTTTTTGAAGGGCCTTCCGCGGAGAGTAAAACCACCCCAATGGAGGTGTCTTCCCGGGCATCTAAAAAAGCTTCATACAGTTCACTAACCGTTTTGGGCCTAAAAGCATTCCGAACCTCGGGCCTGTTAAATGCTATCCTGGCTACACCATCTGACTTTTTGTAGGTTATATCTTCAAAGGTTTTTATTTCAGCCCAATTAATGGTCATCAATCTTTTTTTGGGTCAATATACAATAAACAAAAAAAATCTATTGATAATAGATTTCAAAAAATCCTGTAAAAACTTCGGAAGCCCCTATAAAAATACCAACACCATAAGTGATGTTTCTTACAGATAGATTCCTGATGGCATATGGTAATCCACATAAATTCACAAAAGCAAAGGAGGCTGCAACAATTATTGCACCTATCACCACTACAACAAAAGAAGGGGCTACAAACATAACAATACCACCTAAGGATAATGCCAGGAAACTGTATGTTAGTACATTAGTTATCTTCAACTCACTAACAATCCTGCTTGTTACAAAAGCTAGTATAGCTGCAAAACCCAGTAGTGAAAATGCTAATATTCCTCCTAACTCTGATTGTTCAGGAAATGATTGTTGAACATGCTCAGGAAAAAACTCAACCAATAATGCTTTTCCTAACCCAAGAAGTAATCCTACCATCACGATAGCCATAATGCCTGTATTTTTTGTAGGCTTTCTTTCTTCACCCAATAGTTCATTCTTTCTGTTTACAACTTCATCGGATGAAATGCTATGAAAAATAAAACCACTGGTTCCAACAAGTATACCACCTACTACGAAGGTTAAAGTATCCCCAAAGAAATGAATCAGTTCAACAATTATAGGTTCTAATGCATAGATAAATTCAGTCACCAAAAAAATGACACCCATCACTATTGGCAGCTTTTTTGCCGGCGCAAAAGCTTCAATCATTGAATTGGCCGGGCTTACAAATAAATTCATAGCGATAAGCCAGAAAACTAACATTACAGGTAAAACCGACTTTATTTGATGCAAGGCATGAATGCCTATTAAAGAAGCCACAATCATAAATATCATAGCTGTTGACCCGATTCCGATGGTGAAGATACTAAAATACTTACCCCTCGTCTTCAGGATCAGATCTGCAAGCCAGCCAGCAAGCGGCGGTATTATAACCAGAATTATGGCTTTTGAACTGATTAAAAAACTTGCAAGATCATGAAGGTTAAAATTCTTGATAAGTATGGGTTGATATTCGTGATACGCAATCCAGCTTATTGCAACAGAAACATCTAAAGCCGCTAAAGCGTATATCTCCGGCCATTTAATTGATTGCTCAGTTGATGAAGACATAAATAATATTTCAAGGTAAAGTAGTGACAATTTTAATGAATTGCTATCTCGTTAAAAAACAATTATACGTTTTGTCAGCTATAGATATATGATCAACATCAACGACTCGTTAGAAGAATCTTTTTTATTATTATTCAAAGAATTATTTAGATCAACGCAAGATAAAAAACATCCATTTAGATACTTTAGCTTATGCACGGTAAATGATGACGGATCTCCCAACAGCAGAACCGTTGTATTACGAAAAAAGGATCAGGACAACAGGCTTTGGGTGTATACCGACTCAAGGTCTTTAAAGTTTAAAGAGCTGAAAAATAATAACAAAGCAACCTTATTATTCTACCATCCCATAAAAAAGCTTCAATTGAAATTGCTATGTACATCCAATATTCATTATCAGGATAATGTTTGCAAGCAGGCATGGCAAACTATTGATGATAGCGGAAAATTGTCATATAACACGGTCCTTAATCCAGGAAGAAGAATAACGAGACCAGAACAAGGCCATGAGTTTTTACGTCCACTTAACGATCTTTACTTCAGTGTATTGATTTTTGATCCTACCGAGATAGAGCTTCTTCAACTGAACAGGTCCGCTCATCTTCGGGCCAAATCCGTCAAATTTGGTGGCAAATGGACCAGGTCATGGTTAGTACCTTAATATCTTGCACCATGAAAAAAATAAACACGCATTGGATTATTCCTTGAAGAATAACCAATGAATGTGAACCCTGAGGGCATATGCACCAGATTATACTTCTTGAGTTCAGGATTTTCAATCTCTGTAAGGACACCAATACATTTTGGTTGAACTTTTTCATGTATAGATTCAAGGTATTCAAGGGTAGATTTTGTCATTTTTGCTAATAAACCGGGTATTTTGTATTCATCGCGAACCAATGATCTGAAGAAAAAAAGGTAATTTCTCATCAAATTAGAGTAAAAAGGAAAAGCAGTTGAGATACTCACTAATTCATGATTTTGTGCTCTCGCAATATAAACTACCTGGTTTGCTCTTTGCTCTAGTTCATGTATTTGGGTTTTTAACCCGACCTTTTTCCATGTATCAATTATTTCTTCCGTTAATTCAGGTGATTTGTTATTCCAAACATTTTCCAAGTGAATACCATGAATATTATCACCGTTCATCCATGTTTATTTTTAATGAATTAATATTTCTTAACGATAATCGCCAATCCCACTCAGGCTCTGCCAAAATCTTCATTTTTCCAACCAAAGGAAGGATTTCGTTGATAAACTCCAGACCTTCAATGAGCGCCATTCTATATCCTATACAATGGTGAATACCATGTCCGAATGTTAGATGTTCAAGGGAATTTCGACTTAAATCCAATTTATCAGGATTGTTAAATTTTTCAGGGTCTCTATTGGCAGCACCGATACAAATTGTAACAACACTGTTTGGAGGAATTGCTACTCCATGAATTGTTTTGGCTTTTAAATTGGTCCGCCCGGTGATTTGCACAGGCGCATATAACCTCAGTATTTCATGAATATAATTAATGATCAGACTTCTATCCTCATAGAGCCTTCTGGCTATTTCTTTATCCTGTAGAAGCACAACAAGTGCCATACTTAGCATGCTGGACGTTGTCTCTAGTCCTGTAATCAAAACAAATACTATGAAAGATACCGGATCAAACGCCGGGTTATTTACTGCATATTGTTTTATCGCAGCCGATAAAGTCTGATCATTAGGGTCTACAGAATTATAGAATAGTTCTAGCTTTTTATAAAGTCTTTCCGAAGCACAATTAATTTCATCCAGATCCTTTAAAGTTAAGAATGGATCTAACATTCTCAATACAATGATTGTGTCATCAAAATCATAATTATCAAGAACATGCAAACCGAGCATGTCACATACGACCAATTGGGGTAGTTTTCTGGCAAATCTTTGCACGTAATCAAAGTTACCTTTCATGTCGCCGATTAATTTATGAACCACAGGCTTTACATTGATTTGAATATCTTCAGCTGACATCCAGTTTTTAACAAGTAAATTTTTCAGGGTAGTATGCGTTGGTGGATTTGTCTGAAGAAGCATGGAATCAATGATTCTTTTCATAGGGCCATAATTTTTACCCTGCCTTAGAAAATAACTATTGACTTTATTTACCCATTCTAACCGAACGCCTGTGATAAAATTTCTATCGGACAGGACAGTCTTCACCCCTTCATAGGAAAGCACTAAATAATCACCTGTATTTAACCTTTGAATGGGTGCTATCGCCCTCAATCGCTCATAATAAGGAAAAGGATCTTTAACAAAATCAATAGCTGCCGGTCTCCATAATTCACTTACTTTCATGAAGAAAAGTGTAAAAAAATTCTGTAAAAGATCTTACTGTTGGATAATCCCATAGGTAGATAGGTTTCACGGAAACACCATATTTATCTTCTAAGGCATTCAAAAGAAATAAAGAATTAACGGAATTTAAGCCTTGATTATGAAAGTTAACTTCCGATTTAACTTCAGCGGGATCAATATCTAATTCATTTGCAATGAATTCAACAATTAAACGGTTGATCTCCTCTTTACTAACATTGCTCAACGTACTACTGTCTACTTATTTTTCTCTGTATTTTAAATTTACCCTCATCATCCTCGACCACCAAAATGTAAGTACCTGTGGCCAGTTTTTTTAATTCTAAGATATAAGACCTTCTTCCCGGACGTCCATCAATAACCTCTGAATGATGAAGTACACCGGTAATATCATACACCTTAAGCGTGACCTCACCCACTGGCCTTCCAACAAAATAATCAATCCTGACAGGCCCCAATGACGGGTTTGGATAAATTAAGAAATCTGTAATAAATGGTCGGGAAACGCTGGTAACCTTACCGACAACTATACCATCTTCAGTAATTTCGCCCCTCAATGTAAGATTTTGAGTACCTTCCTCACCTCCAATGTTAAATCTCACAAATGATGTTGTATCTAAAGGCACGCCCGGCACTTCAATATTTAAGAAATAAGTTCCATCCGGGATATTTCTGAATTCAAACTCACCCTGGTCATCAGTTTCTGTGTAGGCCACCAATTCAAAGTCAAACAAGCTTTCCTCCTGGGCAAACCTACCTACGGTTACCCTTCTCCTTAAAGCTATTCCAACCCTGCGTGCCCTCCTTCTGGCCTGGATCCTTGACTCTTCGTCAACAACTGTATCCGGATCAATGTCAATAAATAAAGTACCATCTACTCCTCCATCAAATTGAGGATTGGAAAAAGCCCCCAATTGGATTACCTCTACATTTATTGTGTCAACATTATCTCTATGAAAAATGGTGTCTGCACGTATACTCAAATCTGTACTCTGATAATAGGTGTTTGGATTTTTATCGTCAGTTTGATCAACCAAAACAAGGTAATCATCCAGTGCAATAAGTCGGAATTGATAGTCGCCATCAAAATTAGTGGTCGTCACATCGACTGTATCATAAGGACCATCCTCTATTTTAAAAAGGATGACTGTTTCGCCTGATTTTACATTTCCAAGCGTATCGGTAACATTACCACCAAGATTGGCTACAGCAAATAAATTTTGGTTTCTGCTTCGTATTGAAAAATCATCAGGTAATAGTGGGCTTGATGCTTCAAGATAATAGGTGCCCTGCGTATTGAAGTTTGTTTCCTCAATTGTAAATGAGGTGGAGGTTTCACCTGGTAAACTTTGTCCTTCAAAGAACCATTGGTAATTATTATTATCACCCTCCATATCAACCTCAAATGTATTACTGCTACCCACTGGGATGGAATCATTTTGTGTTGTCCCAAATCTTCGCTGGGGATCAAATTCGAAGATTACAGTTTGGTTAAATCCAATAAAATTGGACTCGAGATCTCCTACGCTAACCCTGTTCCTAACCACATCCACTGATGTCAATGTTTCAATAATTGACAGGTCGGGGAAATTTCTTATCTCATTATCAGCTATAGGATCGAAACTTTCATTGTCGTTGGATAAATCAAGTATTTGAAGTGCTGTTAAGTTTTTAAAGCTTTCAGGAATATCACCCTTCACACCATTCTGCGGTAATTCCAGTCTTGTTACCCTGTCTCCTTCAACCGCTACACCATTCCATTCATTTAAGTCATCTGATTGTAACCAATTATCATTATTAATCCATGTCTCATCGCCTCCTGTAGCAATATAGAAGGCTTCTAATGCTTCCTGATCACCCTCTAATGATGATTGAAGTATATTTATATCAATAATGACAGTTACTACATCCGTACCATCGCTCACACTGATCTCCAGGCTAAATGATGAATTAATATTAAAGTCTAACGCAGTTACATTTGAGACAGTGATAACCCCTGAATTATCGATGACAAATGCATTATCAGTATTTCCGGATTCAATTGAATATATGAGATCACTGCTTTCTGCGTCTGCAGCTTCCACTACCCCAACAACTGTTCCCTGAGGTGAATTCGCAACTATATCAAAAGACTGCGCATTCACCACTGGAAGATCATTGACTGGATTAATTGAGATATTAAATACTAAAGGAAATGCATCTACTATGCCATCTGTTACTGAAAAAGAAAACGAATCAGCTAAAGTCTCTGAACCATCGTGATCATAAGTTATTAAACCTGCATCAATATCTTGTTGAGTAAATGATTCCCCTAAACCTAAATTACTACCATCCCTTTTCAATGACCCATTAAACGGTAGTTGATCAATGGTAAATACTATAAATTGTGGGTCCTGATCATCATCCAGGATTAGCAAAGTTTCAGATGTAATAATATTTAAGGACCCTTCATCAATATTAAGTAATTCATTATTAATGATTTCAGGTAGGTCATTAATCGGATTGATTGTAATAGTGAACTGATTATCAGCCAAAGTATTTAATCCATCATTCACATCAAACTCAAACCCATCAGATACAGATTCATTACCGCTATGAACGTAGGTAATAATTGCATTAATGATATCAGCCTGGGTAAAGGTTGTTATTAAATTACCTGGATTTTCAGTTGATTCTATCTGACCATTAATTGGCGGTGTGGTAATGACATATTGTAGTTCTGATGGATCATTTTCAATATCAATAGTTTCAAGAACTGTGTTCTGAATGAGTCCTACTGCACCTTCATCTAAGGTCAATCCATTGTTTGTTATAATATCTGGTGTATTATCATTTTGTAAAACAATATTAATCGTAAAAGACTGACCTTCAATAGATATAGCGCCATCCGAAAGATTAAAATCAAAACCATCATTAATCGACTCACTATCATCATGCACATATACAACCAGATCATTGTTGAGGTCTTCCTGGGTGAAAACAGTGACCGGTAACCCCGGTGCTCCCGTTAACTCCAACTGACCATTCGCCGGGCCTGATGTCAAAGTATAAACCAACTCCAGGTCATCATTGTCAACATCACTGGCCGATAACTCAGCCGTGGTGATCGCTTCTGTTGACCCTTCATTTAAGGTCAGCCCGGCATTCACATCAAGCACTGGCTCATCGTTGATCGCATTGACCGTGATGGTAAACGTTTGATCTGCAGAAGTATCCAACCCGCCATTGGCTATACCACCGTCATCCCTCAAACTGACCGTGACCGTTGCTACTCCATTCGAATCCAGCGACGGGGTATAGGTCAGATCACCACTCAACGAATCGATCGTGGGCTGATCAATGAATAAGTCGTTGTTATCATTAAACACATTAAATGTAAGTGCCTGATCAATCCCGGCATCCCCATCATCTATACCCGTAGCAAATCCAACAACCGTTTGTGATCCTGCATCTTCATCGATTACCTGATCAGTGCCTTCAACACCAAAAAATAACGGTGCGTCGTTTACTGCATTCACCGTGATGGTGAAGGTTGAATCTGCTGTTGTGTCTACCCCTCCATTGGCTAAACCCCCGTCATCCATCAAACTGACCGTAACCGTTGCCACTCCGTTAGAATCCAGCGCCGGGGTATAGGTCAAATCACCACTCAACGCGTCGATCGTGGGCTGAACACTAAATAAATCATTGTTATCATTGATTACATTAAAGGTGAGTTGCTGGTCCAGTGAAGCATCCCCATCATCTATACCCGTAGCAAATCCAAAAACTGCCTGTGATCCTGCATCTTCATTAACTACCTGGTCGTTACCATCAACACCGAAAAATAACGGTGCATCGTTCACTGAATTAATGGTAATTGAAAAGACATTGGTTGATAGTAACGAAGTGCCATCACTTAACTCAAATTCAATGCCATCGCTCATGGATTCACCTCCATCATGCACATATACAACCAGATCATTGTTGAGGTCTTCCTGGGTGAAAACAGT
>CAYSCZ010000085.1:0-807 GCA_964429655.1 uncultured Roseivirgaceae bacterium | reverse complement strand
GCTCATCGTTGATCGCATTGACCGTGATGGTAAACGTTTGATCTGCAGAAGTATCTGTAGCACCATTGTCATTTCCACCATCATCCTGAAGGTTTACCGTAACATTTACTACGCCGGTAGAATCATCAGCTATAGTATAAGTTAAATCTCCATTAGCGGGGTCAATTTGTGGTAAAGCACTAAACAGCTCATCATTATCTGTACTAACATTAAATGTGAGGTTTTGAGTATTGTTATCTCCGTCATCTATGTTAATGGCAAAAGCCACAACCGTCTGAGGTTCGGAATCTTCGTCAACGACCTGAGCGCTGTTAGTAATTAGGTCAAAGCTTGGGGTTTCATTAAATTCAACTACTGATATGGTGGCGTTTACCGGCGTGGATGACGAGGCCGATGAATCATCTTGTGCTAATAGATCAAACGCAACTAAATTATCACCTGTTACATCCAAATCGGGTGTCCAGTATGCATTCAAGGTACTGGATATGGAATCGTTAATACCCACAGCAAAGGCCGTGGCACTACCAGCATTTGTACCGATATTGAGTGTTCCATTATTAACTGATTGAACCTTAAAGGCAACCACAAACCCATCAACATCAAGGGTATCACTAACTGCTCCTATTTCATCAAAGGTTATCTCTACTTCTGTGTTTTCAAGGGTGGTATCTACATCTGCTGATAAGGTCGTAAATGTTGGTGGATCATTCACAGCATTTACCGTGATGTTAAAGGTAACTGTTCCTAACGTTACCGTGCCATCATCCAGATCAAAATCAAAACTGTCGCTGGTCGTCTCTCCGTCAT
>CAYSCZ010000084.1:0-12193 GCA_964429655.1 uncultured Roseivirgaceae bacterium | reverse complement strand
AGAGCACGACCTTGCCAAGGTCGGGGTCGCGGGTTCGAATCCCGTCTTTCGCTCTTTTTTATTGCAGATCATATCATTGCCGGGATGGTGGAATTGGTAGACACGCAAGACTTAAAATCTTGTGGCCATTGTGGCCGTGCGGGTTCAAGTCCCGCTCCTGGTACAAAACTTATTCTTTCTTTTTAACCTTATTTAACTTTCCGTCACAAGTCCATTTTTGATAGATAGGTTAAGCTTTCTACATTTGTGCACCATAAATAAAAGAAGGTATGCCTACAGAACAAATGGATCTCCAAAAAGAACATCAGGAAAAGATAAAAAAAGCAATCTCTGAGGTTGGTAAAGTAGTGGTAGGGCAGGATTATATGATCAATCGTTTACTGGTTGGTTTATTCACCAATGGTCATGTTTTACTGGAAGGTGTCCCAGGCCTGGCAAAAACCTTGACCGTTAATACACTTGCAGATGTACTTCATCTTGACTTTAAGCGCATCCAATTTACGCCTGACCTGCTGCCTGCTGATTTAATAGGTACCATGATCTACAACCAGCAGAAGTCAGCGTTTGAGGTAAAAAAAGGGCCAATATTTTCCAATTTAATACTTGCCGATGAGGTGAACCGGTCTCCGGCCAAGGTTCAATCCGCTTTGCTTGAAGCAATGCAGGAAAAACAAGTAACCATTGGGGAGACTACCTTTAAGCTGGACAGGCCATTTTTAGTACTGGCCACACAAAACCCCGTCGACCAGGAAGGTACTTATCCATTGCCCGAAGCACAGGTAGACCGGTTTATGATGAAGGTATATGTTGATTACCCTTCGAAAACAGATGAGCTGGAGGTTATGCGGAGGATGTCTAACCTGAAATTCGATTCCAATGTTGAGACTATACTCTCAAAAGAAGATATTTTCAGTATTCGAAATGAGATAAATCAGGTAAGTATTTCCGAATCATTAGAGCAATACATTATAGAAGTTGTATTTGCGACCCGTAAACCTAAAGAATATGGCTTGACAGAAGAAGATCATTATGTGCAGTTTGGTGCATCACCCAGAGCTTCTATTAATCTGAACCTGGCCGCTAAAGCCATCGCTTATTTTGATGAACGTGAATATGTTTTACCGGAGGATATTAAAGAGATTGCACTGGATGTATTAAACCATAGAATTATTTTAAATTATGAGGCTGAGGCCGATGGAATCACTTCCAGGGATATTATTAATAAAATCTTAGGTAAGGTGATTATATCTAAATGAAATTATTTATGTTTACTGGTTGCCACATTGCTTAACAATACCTTAATAATTTTAACATCCAGTTTAAAAACCTCATACTAGTTTAACTATTTGGTAACAAGCGCTATCCCGTCAGTTAAAATTTAATACTCATTTTTGTGCTGTTAATTTAAATCTTGTAATCAAAACCTAAAAAACATGAAAAAATTACTTTCATTATTGTTTTTCTTCGGTGCTCTTATGTTCGTCATGTCTTGTGGAGATGATGATGATGATGATGCGCCAGCACCTACTTTTTCTGATCCCACTGTATCTGCCGGTTCAGTAGGCGATGTTAATGTAGGTGGAAGCGGTACCGCTTCCTTCACAGTATCGGTAGATCCTGACCTTACAGCTAATTATGTTGCTTCTTTTACCGGAGGCATTACATTGGGTTCCACTTCTGGTGCCGTAGCAGGTGGTTCTGTAGATATTTCTTTTGACGCAACAACAGCAGGCGCTGCTTCAATTACCTTAACCGTTACTGACTCTGAAAGTCAGTCTGCCAACGCTACTGCTGTATTTAATGTAGTGGCAGAAGATGATGCCATTCCAACAATTTCAGGTATTCCTGCGACAGCAACAATCACGGAAGGCGAAGTACTTTTTGTTCCCGATGTAACTTTGGAAGCAGAAGATGGGTTTGGCGCTATTGCCGTTTCAGTAGATGGTACTGATGTTCCTGAGCTTGGAAGCGATCTTTCAGGGGAAACAAGTCCTTTTGTATTTGATTTTGAGGCTCCTCAAACGGCTGATTTCGATCCCGGCACATATGAAATTGTTTTCACGCTAACAGATGCTGATGGTGATGAAGCTTCGTTTACGCACGTTTTAATTGTCGAAGCTGAGGAAGTTCCTATAGCACCTGTTATCATCGTTGAGGAAAATATTTCTGACAATGCCACATGGACAGTCGATAATGTGTATGAGTTGGCTGGTCGGGTCACAGTACTTGCCGGTGCTTCTCTAACTATAGAGCCCGGTACGGTCATTAAAGGTCAGCCTGGTACAGGTGCTAACGCTACGGCATTATTAGTTGCCAGAGGGGCTACAATCAATGCTGCCGGCACTGCTGACGCGCCTATCATATTCACATCTACCCAGGATGAGATTCAACCCGGTCAAATAGCAAGTCCAAACCTTACACCAGATATCAATGGATTGTGGGGTGGCGTTATTGTACTGGGCAATGGATTTATTAGTGCATCTGCCGCAGAAGTACAAATTGAGGGTATTCCAGCGACAGATACGAACGGCCTTTATGGTGGTACAGACGATGATGAAAATTCAGGTACCTTGCAGTATATCTCTATCCGACATGGAGGTGCCAATATTGGTGCTGGTAACGAGATCAACGGTCTGTCATTGGGTGGTATAAGCGCCAATACTGTTGTGGAAAACATCGAGGTAGTAGCCAACCAGGATGATGGAATCGAATGGTTTGGCGGCTCTGTTAATGTGACGAATGCTCTATTTTGGAATGTAGGTGACGATGCTGTGGATACCGACCAGGGATGGAATGGTACTTTAGATAATTACATCACAGTAAACCCTGCCGGAAGTGCTTTTGAGCTTGACGGCCCTGAAGGTGACGATGATGCTTATTTTGCCAGTTCCAGGACCCCTATAAATTTCACGCTTACAAATGGAACCATCTACATGGGCAATAGCCCCGCAGCCATAGATTTTGATCCTGACACCAATGCTGATTTGGATATGAACTATTGGTATGGCTTTACTAACGAGAACGACGACCAGGAAGTAGAACAATATCAGGAAATGATAGATGCATTTGGCGTAAGTTCTGTAACAAACGTTGAAGTAACACTAAAAGCTGGTGCCACAGTTGCTGGTGTTTTTGTGGATGTGCCTGCAGATAATATTACTGAGGTTGCCGCCAATGCAAACACAGTAGGTGTTCAGAATATAGGCGATTTCAGCTGGACCTGGGCTTCTGTATCAGGGGCGCTTAATGAAATAGGATTATAATTTAAAAAATTATTTATTTATGCTTGTCTTTTTCGAAAGGCAAGCTTTTTTTTATTTAAGGGGTTTTATCCTTAACGATCTTAGCTTATGAAAATTCAAAACTATCCCTTTGCAATATTTTTTTTCCTTCTTTTTATTTCTGGTCCGTTTTCAGTTTTGGCACAGGACACAGGCATTATCAGAGGTAAAATAATTGATGATGCCACAGGTGAGCCCCTTTTTGGTGTTACAGTCCAAATAGTAGGTACTACACAGGGTGCGATATCCGATTTTGATGGGGCATTTGAAGTAAAAGTAGCATCGGGTACTTATAACTTACAGATTTCGTTTGTGTCTTACAAAACGGTTACTGTAGAAAATGTGGTGGTCTCCGGAAATAAAGTTGCTTATTTTGACAACATACGCCTGAGTGAAGCGATTGAAGAACTTGAAGCGGTTGTCATTACGGCTGAGGTGATTCGTGACTCTGAGTCTGCCATGTTGACTGTAAAACGAAAATCAGCTAATCTGATGGATGGTATTTCAGCAGCTAGTTTTAGAAAAATAGGCGACTCAAATGCTTCTGAGGCGATCAAAAGGGTTACAGGGGTATCTATTGAAGGTGGAAAATATGTTTATGTTCGGGGCCTTGGTGACAGGTACACCAAAACCGTTTCCAATGGAATGGAAATACCGGGACTGGATCCGGACGTAAATAGTCTCCAAATAGACATTTTCCCAACCAATCTACTCAATAATTTAACGGTTTTAAAAACTTCATTGGCTGAGTTACCTGCCGACTTTACCGGAGGGTTGGTCAATATAGAGACAAAAGATTTTCCTGAAGAGAAAATTTTTGATATATCAATAAGTATAGGGGTTACACCATCCATGCATTTTAATAGCGACTATGTGTCGTATGACGGTGGTCAGACCGACTGGTTGGGATTTGACGATGGCACAAGAAGCCTCTCTGCGCTTGCGGAATCCCCGGAAGTACCCACGCCCGTCAACAGTGATTTTTCCGATACAGAGGTTAATGATTTCGTCAAAAGTTTTGATCCAACACTAGGGCCTGAAAAACAAACGTCATTTATGAATTATGGTCTTAGTGCTTCTTTTGGGGACCAAAAGACATTGTCAAATGGTAATAAGTTAGGGTATATCCTGAGTACTACTTATAAAAGCAGCGTGCAGTTTTTTGATGACCAGACATACGGGGAATATCAAAGGCCCGGTTCACCCGATGACTTTGAACTGGTACAAGCTTACCTGCAGGACGGTATACAAACAATGGAATCGGTATTGCTTGGAGGACTTGGAGGACTTGCTTATAAAACCGACTATTCAAAATATAAATTATCTTTAATGCACCTGCAAAATGGTGAGAGTACTTCTGGTATATTTTTTATCGATGATAACGGTGAAGCCGTTGGCAAATCGGGTTATACCGCTGATTCCTATAAGCTTGCCTATACCCAAAGGGGGCTGACCAACATGTTGATTAGCGGGGATCACTTTACCGAAAATGACAAATGGAATTTTAGCTGGAAGCTGTCCCCTACACTTTCATCTTTGTCAGATCCTGACATCCGTAAAACAGCTTTCACCCTGAATAGCGGTTCACCCGCTTTTGAAGCGGGTAATGGTGGCAATCCAAGCAGGATTTGGAGGGATCTTGAAGAGATAAATGTCGCAGCAAAAATCGATATAACAAGAAACAACAACTTATTTGGAAGAGAATCTAAACTTAAATTTGGATCCAGTTATTTGTATAAAGAAAGAGACTATAAAATCCTTTTCTTTGACTTGCAAAGGTTTGGTAGTGCTCCCGAATTGTCCGGTGATCCCAATGATGTATTGACAGATGAAAAAATATACCCAACAGGGGTGTTTTATTATCAATCCGGAAACAACGATCCAAATCCTAATCAATATTCTTCTAATGTAGGAAATTTCGGGGCATACGTATCAAGCGAGTTTAAGCTGGTTGAAAAACTAAAAACAATTGTTGGCCTGAGGGCTGAAAGCTATGTAATGCGTCATACGGGTAGGGACCAATCTTTTGCCATAACCGGCCAGGGAAACAATCTTGATAATGAAAAGCTGCTCGATTCCTTTGACTTGTTCCCTTCGATTAACAATATCTATGCAATTACTGAAAAACAAAACCTGAGGGTATCTTATTCCCAATCAATAGCCAGGCCTTCATTCAAAGAATTATCTTTTGCCCAGATCCTGGATCCGATTTCCAACAGGACCTTCAATGGTGGCTTATTTGAGTTTATTGATGGTGAAGGCAATGTAATATGGGATGGGCAACTAACGGAGACAAGGATACAGAACTTTGACTTACGATGGGAAATGTTCATGAGGCGGGATGAAATATTTTCTATCAGTGCGTTTTACAAAAATTTTGAAGACCCAATAGAATTAGTGAGGATTCCGGCAGCCCAAACCGGCCTGGAGTTTCAACCCCGCAATGTAGGCGATGGGCAGATCTTTGGTGTTGAGGTGGAATTCAGAAAGGCGCTTGATTTTATATCAGAAAGTTTTTCTAAATTTTCATTGAATGGAAATTTAACCCTTGTTCAATCCGAAATTGATATGACAAGCACTGAGTTTGAAGCTCGTGAGGTTTTTCAAAAAACAGGTGAGGATCTAGAAGATACAAGGGAAATGGCCGGGCAGGCACCTTACATCATTAATGGTGGATTTAGCTATAACAATTATTCGAATGGTTTAGAAATGGGTCTGTTTTATAATGTAAAGGGGCCTACTCTCGTATTAGTTGGAGGTGGTTTGACGCCCGATGTATTCACCGAGCCATTTCACAGTCTGAACTTTAACGTCAATAAGTCGATCGGTTTACAGAATAAAGTAACAATTAATTTCGGGGTTAGTAATATACTAAATGACGTGAGAGAGGAATTTTTCACAGGATTTAATGCACAAGATCAACCATTTACAGCTTTTAGCCCGGGTACTACTTATACCCTAGGTTTGAAGTATAATATATTTTAATACGGGATGGATAAAAAAAACTCCTTTGATATATAAATTAAGGGAGTTTTTTTTAAAAACTATTGAAGGTTCCTTCACAACCTGCAGCCTCAGGTACCCCGTCCACCCATTGCTTTAACTCTTCAATTCTCTTTAAGGTTAATGTACTGTATACTTCGCATTTACACTTACCTACATCAAAATCATATTTTTTAGGTTCTAACGGGTAAATTGCTTTTATATGCCGGTTCCTATATTGTATCCAATAAATCTGGGCATCTTTAAATGCAGCAATGAACTTTCTATCTTCTGCATATCTGCTATTAATTTCATCAATGATTTGAAGCATCTCTAAATCAATTTTATCAAATTCTTTGCAAGGGTTCTGTTTTTCAGGTTTACAAGCAGTAAAAGAAGCTACACACATGACAAGAATACTTGCACGCATTGTATCATTATAAATTTTCCTAAAATGTAGATTGTATTTCATAATTATTAAACTAGTTTTTTATTAGGCTATTTAATTAAAATTTTAAGTGATCTAATTTCATTATTTCCTGTTTAATTTCAGATTGAATTTTTCGAGTTTTGCCGCATGTTTTTGCTCCTTATTTGAGTTTATATATTTCTTTATTTTGTCTAGCTCGCATTTCCTTCTTACTTAGCTTTCTTAAGGATTTTTCTATTTACACAATTTTCTCCTGCAACCATTTTTGATAAAAATATAGCTGAAACTTTTCAAGTGTTTTTTTTGCTAATGCATCGATCTTGTTTGGTTCAGCACCTTGTATGGCAGCTTCATTATTTGCAGTGGCGATCAGGGTTTCCTTTTTAGTGGGAACTACTTTGGCATAGAATTGGCCGGGGCATACACCATTGGAATGCATGAAAAAACGATTAATAATAATTAACAGAATAGATAAGCTTCTCATTGATTTAAAAGACATTATTTAAATGCTTTACAAATTTATTATTTAGCAGAGTTCTTTAATTACCGAATGACAAGTATTTATGTTCAGGCTTGGTAAAATAATATTCTACCTCCTCACCAGATCCTTAATGCATTGGTGGTAATAAGAACTCTTTGGTTTTTCATTTTAATAAAACATAATATATGTTAAGGCAAACATTTAGTTTCACCCATTTAATTTAGTAACTTCATACTGAACATTAGTATATGAGCGAAACAATACTAATAACCGGGGCTTCAGGCTTAGTAGGATCGAGGTTAAGAACTAAGCTTAAGCAGGAAGGACATACTTTCAAAACCCTCACTACCAATCCCAAAAAGGCAGATAATCAACATAACTTCTATTGGTCTCCGTCCGATGGAGTAATTGATCTGGAAGCATTCTCTTCTGTTGATACCATTGTGCACCTGGCAGGCGCGGGAGTAGCTGATAAACCATGGACCGATAAAAGAAAGAAAGAGATACTGGATAGCCGTGTGCAGTCAACTAACTTACTTTTCAACACCATTAAAGATAAAGGCCTAGCTGTCAAAACCATTGTTTCTGCCTCTGCCATCGGCTATTATGGCCTGGACACCGGGGATAGCCTTGTGGATGAACATGCACCCAAAGGTGATGGTTTTCTTGCCGATGTGGTTGAGGAATGGGAACAGGCCGTCGATCAGTTTAACAATTCTGTTTTAAGGGTGGTCAAGTTGAGGATTGGTGTGGTGCTTAGTAGCGATGGGGGTGCACTTCCAAAAATAGTCCAACCCATAAAATTAGGATTTGGTGCGGCTTTAGGTTCAGGAAAACAATACTTGAGTTGGATACATATTAATGATCTCGCTGATATGTTTTACTATGCCATTAAGGGTGACCAGTTGATTGGCTCCTACAATGCGGTTTCATCAGAGCCGGTAACCAACAAACGATTTACCCAAATCTGCGCAAAATTATTCAAAAGGCCATTATGGTTACCCAATGTGCCTGATTTTGCGTTAAAAAGTATGCTTGGGGAGATGGCACAAATCGTCTTGGGCGGAAACAAAATCTCTAATAAAAAAATAAAAATGGCAGGATTCAAATTTGAATACGAAAATCTAGAAGAAGCACTGAGAAACCTACTAAAAAAATAACTTAATATGATGGGAAATGGTAATGGTAATGGTAAAGCCAATCAGGAAGAGTTAATTCGCAAGGCTTTTACAGATAAAGACTGGAATGAGATAAAAATATCCGATTCCTGGGTGATATTTAAAGTGATGTCTGAGTTTGTTGAAGGGTTTGAGAAACTGGCAAAAATAGGGCCTTGTGTATCAGTTTTTGGCTCGGCACGTGCCAGGCCCGGTTCACCGGTCTATAGTATGGCAGAGGAAATTGCAGCAAAGCTTGTAAGACATGGCTATGGTGTGATTACAGGCGGAGGACCAGGGGTGATGGAGGCTGGGAATAAAGGGGCCCAAAAACAGGGAGGAAAATCAGTGGGATTAAATATTGCTTTACCTCACGAACAGGATAACAATATTTACATCGATAGAGATAAGCTAATCAATTTTGATTATTTCTTTGTTAGAAAGGTGATGTTCGTTAAATATTCCCAGGGATTTATTGTGATGCCAGGTGGTTTCGGTACCCTGGACGAGTTATTCGAAGCCTTAACTTTAATACAAACAGAAAAGATTGGGCGATTTCCCATCGTTTTAGTTGGGAGAAGATTTTGGGGTGGTTTGTTTGACTGGATAAAAGAAATACTAGTTAAGGAAAATAACATTGATCCCGAAGACCTTGACCTCGTTAACCTGGTGGATAATACCAGTGATGCGGTGAAAGTTATTGACGAATTTTACAGTAAATATTTACTATCACCAAACTTCTAGTCTATTATAGAAAAAGAAATAATAAAAAAGGCCTATCCGGATGATTTAGAAATATCTGAATCCGCCAAAGCATTGGACGATGGTTATATCGAAATTTTTGGAGCCAGGGAGCACAACCTTAAAAATATCGATCTAAAGTTTAGGAGGAATCAGCTTATTGTAATTACCGGTATAAGTGGAAGTGGGAAATCCTCTTTAGCATTTGATACCATATATGCTGAGGGACAGCGAAGGTATATGGAGAGTTTTTCAGCCTATGCTAGGTCATTCATCGGAAATATGCAAAGGCCTGACGTTGATAAAATTGAAGGGTTAAGCCCTGTTATATCTATCGAACAAAAAACGACGTCCAGGAATCCGAGATCAACCGTTGGCACATTAACTGAGATATATGATTTTCTAAGGTTATTATTCGCCCGGGCAGGTCATGCTTATTCTTACTTATCCGGAGCAAGGATGATCAGGCAGACTGAAGAACAAATAAAGGCCTACATTTTAAGGGATTTTAAGGATCAAAAGCTTTCTATACTGGCACCTGTTATCAAAGGACGTAAGGGCCATTACAGGGAATTATTCCAGCAGATCAGAAAGCAGGGTTTTGCCAAGGTAAGGGTAAATGGGGAAATCAGGGACCTGGTTCCAAAGATGCAGGTAGACAGGTATAAAACGCATGATATCGAGATTGTAATTGACAGAATAAAAGTTTCAAATAAGGATTTTAAAAGATTATCCAATTCTATAAGCACGGCGCTCAAACTGGGGAAAGGCATATTAATGCTTAGAACTGAGAATGAAGCATTAAAATATTTTTCCAAAAACCTGATGGACCCGGAAACAGGGTTAGCCTATGATGATCCTGCCCCCAATTATTTTTCATTTAATTCGCCGTATGGAGCCTGCCCAAAATGTAATGGGCTGGGGACAATTGAAGAAATTACCCGCGATTCAGTTATTCCCGACCCTAATTTAAGTATCAGCAGGGGGGGCTTTGCGCCATTGGGTGATTTCCGGGATATATGGATCTTTAAGAAGATTGATTCAATCCTTAAAAGATTTGATTTAAGACTCTCTACCCCCATCAAGAATATACCGGAAGATGTGATCAGGATTCTTTTATATGGCGATAAGGTTCCGGTGGCTGTAAGATCAAAAAAATATCCGGGCACTGACTGGCATACCAGGTTCGAAGGGATCATCAACTTCCTGGAAAAGCAGCAAATAACCGGCTCAGAGAAAATACAGAATTGGCTTAGGGACTTTATGGTCATCAAAGCATGTCCAGAATGTGATGGTGCTAGACTAAAAAAGCAGACATTGCATTTTAAGATTGATGATAAAAATATTGCTGAGCTTGCAAATATGTCCATAGACCTGTTTAGTGAGTGGTTGGTTGGACTTGAAGACAAGTTGGATGATAAGCAACAGATCATAGCGAAAGAAATATTGAAAGAAATCCGAAAACGGGTTTCTTTTTTATTGGATGTAGGACTAGGATACCTGCATTTGAACAGGCCATTAAAAACCCTGTCCGGTGGAGAAGCACAACGTATAAGATTGGCGACACAGATTGGCACACAATTAATCGGGGTATTGTACATCCTTGATGAACCCAGCATCGGATTGCACCAAAGGGACAATGTAAAGTTGATCAATGCGCTGAAAGACCTCCGTGACCTTGGTAATACGGTGATTGTTGTTGAGCACGATAAAGAGATGATGCTGGAATCCGACCATATTATTGATATTGGGCCCGGGGCCGGCATTCATGGCGGAGAGATTGTAGCCGATGGATCACCCGAGTTGTTTTTAAGTAAGCCGGGTATTACCGCTGAGTATTTAAGTAATAAGCGAACAATAAAATTACCCGAAAGCAGAAGTGAAGGTAATGGAAAGAAATTAATACTTAAAGGGGCTGTTGGCAACAATCTTAAATCGGTCAATTTAGAAATCCCGCTTGGGTTACTGCTTTGCGTAACGGGTGTTTCCGGGAGTGGTAAGTCAAGTTTGATCCATGATACGTTATTTCCTATTTTAAACAAGCATTTTTACAAGTCCAAAAAGGAACCGCTAAGCTATTCCTCAGTCAAAGGTTTAGAGCATATCGATAAGGTAATAGAAGTTGACCAGTCGCCAATTGGCCGGACACCCCGGTCGAACCCTGCTACCTACACCGGGTTGTTTTCTGATATTCGATCGTTATTCGCTGAGATTCCGGAAGCTAAGATCAGGGGGTATAAACCGGGCAGGTTTTCATTCAATGTGAAAGGGGGAAGATGTGAAACCTGTCAGGGTGGAGGTATGCGACTCATAGAAATGGATTTTCTGCCGGATGTGCATGTACCTTGTGAGACATGCAAGGGAAAGCGCTACAACCGTGAAACGCTGGAGGTAAGGTTTAAAGGGAAGTCTATTGCCGATGTACTGGACATGACTGTAGAGCAGGCGGTGAGGTTTTTTGAAAACCAACCCAGGATACTAAGACGTGTAAAGACCCTTTATGATGTGGGTCTGGGATACATCAGGCTGGGTCAGCATGCTACCACCTTATCAGGTGGAGAGGCACAGCGAGTCAAGCTAGCGACTGAATTGTCCAAAAAGGATACCGGAATGACCCTTTATATTTTAGATGAACCTACTACTGGTTTGCATTTCCAGGATATTGAACATTTACTGGGGGTGATCAACAAACTGGTGAAAAAGGGCAACACGGTATTGATCATAGAGCACAATCTGGATGTAATCAAAGTGGCCGACCATATAATTGATTTAGGCCCCGAGGGCGGCGATAAAGGAGGTGAAATTTTATGCGCGGGCACGCCTGAAGAGATCATTAGAAATAAGAAAAGCTATACGGCTAAGTTTTTAAGGACTGAGCTGAAATATTGAAAATATACCTTATCATCGTACACGTGCTATGGATCATTGGGGGCCGTTGTTGTACGGGTGAAGGGGATAAGGAGCCGGGCCAAGACCGTATTGGATAGAGGGCAAGAGGCTTGGCCGGCGGCGGGCCATGAGGGTAAGCTTGCGGGGAGGGTAGTGTGGATCCATGAAAATATTGGCTATAAACCCAGAATTGTCATTAGACTTTCTATTACATGGTTAAATCACTTCAAAT
>CAYSCZ010000083.1:0-12255 GCA_964429655.1 uncultured Roseivirgaceae bacterium | reverse complement strand
TTTTGGGCTTTAACCCTTCATGACAAAATTCCAATGACAAATCTGGGTTAAACAGAGATCCTTTGCTTTATTTGAAATAAATAGTTTTTTAGAAGACTTTTACCATACTAAGATCTCGGCACTAACATTTACCCATCATGAGCAATATTAAAGCTGAAGTTATCACCATCGGTGATGAAATACTTTACGGACAGATCAACGATACCAACTCCCAGTGGATAAGCTGTGAGCTGGATAATGTCGGCATTAAAACAGTGCGTAAAACCACCGTAGCGGATAGCGAAGAAGACATTATGGCCATACTGAAAGAAGCGGAGACCAGGGCGAATATCCTACTGCTCACCGGTGGATTGGGTCCGACTAAGGATGACCTAACCAAACCTACCCTGGCCAAATATTTTAACACGCCACTGGCGATGAATGAAGAGGCATTGAACATTATTGAATCTTTTTTCAAACAGATCGGGAGGGAAATGACACAACTAAACCGTAACCAGGCTATGCTTCCCAAATCATGTGATATGATTCCAAATAAACTGGGGACAGCCCCGGGTATGTGGTTCGAAAAAAATGGTAAAGTTGTCGTCTCAATGCCTGGTGTGCCTTACGAGATGAAAGAAATGATGTTCAACTACATCATACCCAGGTTACAAAAAACCTTTAAGACAGCCATTATTTACCATAAAATCATTAAAACCATTGGGATTGGTGAATCCTGGCTGGCTGACATCATTAAAGAGTGGGAAGACCTTCTCCCGGACCATATAAAGCTGGCTTATCTTCCAAGCATTGGCCAGGTAAGGCTAAGGTTAACCGCCACCGGGCAATCTTCAGATCAGTTGGAAGCCGAGGTTAATGAACAGGCACAAAAAGTTTACCCACTCATTAAAAAATATGTGTATGGTTATGACAATGACCGCATAGAGGAAGTAATCGGCCAGATGCTTTTGAATAAAGGATTTACCGTTAGTACTGCTGAAAGCTGTACCGGAGGTTATATCGCCCATCTGATTACCAGTATAGCGGGCAGCTCCAAATATTATAAAGGTTCTATTGTAGCCTATGATAATTCTATCAAAAACAGGTATTTAAATGTTGAAGCACAAATCCTGGAGGAGCACGGCGCAGTCAGTGAGCCAACAGTACTACAAATGGCTAAATCTGTAAGGGAAAAACTGAATAGCGATATTGGGATAGCCACAAGTGGGATCGCAGGGCCTTCGGGAGGTAGTGAATCAAAACCTGTAGGAACACTCTGGATCGCTTATGCGGATAGCGAAAAAGCCGTGGCCAGAAAGCTACAGTTTGGCAAAAACCGTGAAGTAAATATCAAGCTTACTGCTGTGAGTGCTTTAGATTTATTGCGACGTCAACTAAATAAACTTAACTAAAAAGCATCATTTATAATATTTTATTTTGTTGATAAACATTTTTATCAATATAGTCAGCCGATTATTCTAAGAGACATAATTTTATTATATTTGATTAAAAGACTTAAATCATTATGGCAAGTGTTGAAATGGTCATGCCCAAAATGGGTGAAAGCATTATGGAAGGCACAATCCTTACCTGGCTCAAAAAAGAAGGTGACACGATTGAACAAGACGAATCCGTTTTGGAAGTAGCCACTGATAAAGTGGATACAGAGGTACCTTCTACACATGGAGGTACGCTTAAAAAAATATTAGCCAATGAAGGGGACGTGGTTGAAGTGGGCCATCCTATAGCAGTTATTGAGACAACAGTGGAAGAAAACAATGGCACTGACAAACTGGTCACACCTGAAGCGGAAGTTGCTCAACATGCTGAAGCGATGTTCACAGAAGCCGTTCAACAATATTCTAACAGTGGGGTCAACCAAAAACCATCGTCAAAACGATTTTATTCGCCGTTGGTCATGAATATTGCAAGAACGGAGGGTGTATCGATGGAGGAGCTAGAGAAAATACCTGGTACCGGGAAAGATAGCAGGGTTACAAAAAGGGACATTCTGGCGTTTCTCTACCGTAAAAAGAAAAGCCATGGAATTGAAGAACGCCAGGAGGTAGATCTATCAAAAGATACGACACCTATCAACGGACAATCAAACGATAAACCGGATAAAGATTTCGATGGGCAGGACGAAATAATTGAAATGGACAGGATGCGGAAGATGATTAGTGAAAGAATGGTTTCATCCAAACGTACTGCTCCGCACGTAACCTCCTTCGTAGAAGCTGATGTGACCAATATAACGCAATGGAGAAACAAGATGAAAAAGACCTTCAAAGAAAGGGAAGGTCAAAGCCTGACTTTCACTCCTATCTTCATCGAAGCTGTGGCAAAAGCAATAAAAGATTATCCAATGATCAACATCCAGGTGGATGACGATAAAATAGTCAAAAAAGGTTCTATAAACATTGGCATGGCGGTAGCACTGCCCTCAGGAAACCTTATAGTACCAGTCATTCATCAGGCAGATCAACTGAACCTCATAGGACTCACAAAAAAAGTTAATGACCTGGCCAGCAGGGCGAGAAATAATCAACTAAAACCCGACGAACTTGGTGGCGGTACATATACTATGTCTAATGTTGGATCATTCGGAAATGTAATGGGCACACCGATTATTATGCAACCACAGGTAGCGATAATGGCTTTTGGTGCTGTTGTTAAAAAGCCAGCAGTTATAGAAACCCCTCAGGGTGACTTTATCGGGATCAGACAGAAAATGTTCCTTTCTCACTCCTATGACCACAGGGTCGTGGATGGTGCTTTAGGTGGCATGTTTGTTAGAAGAGTGGCTGATTACCTGGAATCTTTCGATATCAACAGAGTAGTCTGAAATATATCGCATCAAACACTAAAAGATTTAATAGTTTTAACATCGTTTAAAAATAGGGGTATTATTGAGACGCTTCATAATCATATTATTAATCGTAAGCCTGATCGGTGGAGCGCTTTATTATTATTTAAGGGTATACAGTACTTATAGACCTGATTTATGGGATATTGTTCCCGGAAATGCAATGGCAGTTTATGAAACTTTTGATCTGCCTGGAAGTCTTGACCAGATAGAGCGTCTCAACGCCTGGCAAAAGATCAGTCAGTTAAGTGGGTTCGACAATATTAATAATGATTTACAATCCCTTTCAGAATTATCAGATGATAGTGATTTAAATAAAATATTTACATCCAATCAGGTGTTAGTATCTACCCATTCCATCTCTAAAGATGATTTTGATTTTCTCTTTCTGTTTGAGCTGAAAACAATAGAACAAAATTCAATTGTCGGTGATATCATCCAAAAATTCAAAAACAAGGATTATGTAGTTTCTGAAAGAAAATATATGGGCTACAGAATCAATGAAATCAAAAAATCCATCAGCCAGGTTGATTTTACCTATGTATTTATTGATAATTATTTTGTTGGTAGTTACACGCCTTTTTTAGTTGAAGATGCAGTGCGAATGGTTGAAGAAGAGAATTCTAAGGGGTTTCGTCAGCTCAATGATCAATTATTTGAGTTGACACGATTAAGTAATGACGCAGGTAACCTTTATATCAACAGTAAAATTGCAGGTAACTTTTTTAACCGTTTTGTACAGAATTCATTAGATACCCTTGTAAACTACATAACGGATCAAACATTCCTGGATATAAACTTTGATGAAAATAATATTCTGCTTAACGGATTTTCAATTAATACCAGTTCGAATAATTACTTAAACTATTTTGACAATAACACTGGATCCCCATTAGATTTTGCCTCATTAGTCCCTTTAAATACCTCTTTCCTTATTCACCAAGCATTCAACAATTCATCAGAATGGTACACAAGGTATAGCAGCGGAAATACTGAGTTTAGAAAAGACAAAGATTATTTAAAAAAGGAATACGATTTTCTTATCAATGACTTCATCTCATTAGTAGATGATCAGTTTGGAGTTGCTACCCTCGAAACCTTTCATGGATCAGCAAGTAAAAAGATAGCTTATATTAAATCAAAGGATATAACTGAATTACTAAAACAGCTCAACAACTTATCTGCCAGGGTCACCAATAAAACAAACGACTCTATTTACTTTGAAAATTATGAATATACACGCATCGGTCAAATAGACATAGAATCATTTCCCTACATGCTGCTTGGCCCAGCCGGAAAAGGGTTTAAAACCAGTTTCTTTTCAGCTATTGATAATTATATAGTCATTGCAAACTCTATCCAAACCATGAAGGATTTGATCGATGATATTAAAAATGAAAATACATGGGGAAAAGTACTATCAATCAACAACTTTCTTGTTCAGACTAACCAGGAACCTAACCTTGGCCTGATAGTGAGTTATGAGCATGTTTTTAATTTCCTCAATGAAAAACTTAATAAAAAATGGACCGGTTATTTAAAAAATAATCACCAGGCTTTTAGGAATCTCCCCTATCTGGCTTTACAATTTTCTAATGTTGATAATAAGTACTATACAAATTTATTGATACAAACAAAAGAGAAGCAAGCGCTTCCGTCTATTGTCAGTGGTAAAAACTTTATCACAATGGACACTACTAGCTTTCGATATGAACTTATCAGCAAACCACAGATATTTAGAAATCCTGCTTCAGGAAAATTTAACTACCTGCTACAAGATTCGAGTTTCACCTTGCATCTGATTGATGAAAGTTTTAACAAGACCTGGTCACACCGTATTGGTGAAAAAATAATCTCGGATATTGAACGCATCGATTATAGGAATAATGGGGAAGCAGACTATGTTTTTATCACAAAAGACGCTTTATATGTTTTCAATCAAAATGGTAATTTAATCGAAGACTTCCCGCAGACATTTGGTTATCAGGCAGCGTTCTTTAGCGTAGTTGATTATGATCGATCTAAAAAATATCGGTTCATGATCTCAGATACTGAGGGGAATATTTACCTCTACGATAAAAATATGAAAAACCTGAACGGGTGGAAGCCCAGAGAACTCACAGGTTCTTTGGCAGTACCTCCACGTCATGTAAGGATAAGAAACCGGGATTGTATGATGGGCTTGCAGAAGAACGGTATTATCAACATCATGAATCGACGCTCTATAGCTTTTGATGGCTTCCCTATTGACCTCAAATCAGGCCTCAACAGTCCTTTATTCATTGAAATTGGTTCATCAATAAATGATTCAAGGATGACAACCATCACAGATAATGGTGAAATAATCCAGCTCAATCTGTCTGGTCAAATAACCAAGCGCGAACAACACTATAAACCTTCCACAGACACCCGGTTTAAACTAATAAAAGCAACCGGTCAAAATGATTATATTATAGCACGGCAGGACTTTAACAGCCTAACTTTTCTTGATAGAAACGGTGAAGTTATATTTGAAAAAGATTACATTTCATCAGAACCGTTGATCTATCAATATTACAATTTTGGAGGATCAAAGAAGATTTATATTGTAATTGATACTACCCAATCCTTTGCTTATGTTTATGATGTGGAGGGCAACTTGTTAAGCTCAAGGCCGCTGGAGACATCATTTCCGATGGGCGTTTTATATTTCAGGGAAGATAATTCACTAACATTTTTCAAGACCTATGATAATATATTCTCCAAAGAACGCATTCAATTGCCCTGATTTAAGCCTTCCGGAAAAAGCTAATATTTTATACACCCATCATCAATAAATTAAAAAACACAAAGTTTTATCCTTTGCAAATAAAACCTTAAATTGTTAGCAATTATTATTGATTTATTAATATTCTTTAATTGTCTTTTAAGGATTTAGTTGGATTCATTAGTTATTATTCAATAGCGAAAATATAAACTTAAAACCAGAAGTATGAAATCAATACTACCAACCCTGACATTATTTTTAATTGTATTGGCAGCCTGCGAAACATCTAAAAAGCAGGAAATCTATGAAAAACCAGCGCTCTTATTCGATGAAGAACTTGCCCCATTTTATTATGGTGTTGCATCCGGGGATCCTATGGCCACCTCGGTTGTATTATGGACAAAAGTAGTACCAGAATTTAAAGTCCCTGAAGTTGAGATAAAATGGAGGATATCAACAGACAAAAATTTTAATTCAATAGTTCAATCAGGTACAGAAATCCTTGATTCAACAAGTCAGTATACCTTTAAAAATGTTGTTAACGAATTGTTCCCTGCGACATATTATTACTATCAGTTTGAGGCATTGGGTGAGGAATCTGTTATCGGAAGGACCAAAACGGCCCCTGAAGCCTCTGCCGATAGTCTCAAATTTGCTATAGTCAGTTGCAGCAATTACGAGGCAGGATTTTTCAATGCTTATGGCCACATTGGAGAAAGAAATGACCTTGATGCTGTCATTCATTTAGGGGATTATATCTATGAATATGCCCCCGGAGTTTATGGTGATTCCTCTACCAGGCGATTTCATAAACCTCCCAAAGAATTGATTACATTGAGTGATTACCGGATAAGATATGCACAATACCGGTTGGATAAGAATTTGATGAAAGCACACCAAATGCATCCATTTATTACAGTATGGGATGATCATGAAATCGCCAACAATAACTATAAATCAGGCGCTGAGAACCATCAACCAGAAGAGGGTGATTTTCAGGATAGATTAGAAAATGCTAAGAAAGCCTATTATGAATGGTTGCCAGTCACCCCATCAGAAAAACTTTACCGGAACCTTAAATACGGAAGCCTCGCCAGCATAATTATGCTTGATGAACGAACCGAAGGCAGAACAAAACAGCCGGAAAGTATGGATGACCCTGCTTACGAGGATGAAAACCAAGCTATGTTGGGAACCGAGCAGACCAACTGGTTTTTTGATCAATTAGCTGAAAACACAAAATGGAAAATAATTGGTAACCAGGTTATCTTTACTGATTTAGATATCAGTGGTGCCTTTCCGGAAAGACCAAGAAATATGGATTCATGGGATGGCTATCCTAAGGAAAAATTTAAGATCGCCGATCACATCAGATATAATGAAATCGAAAACGTAATTTTTGTTACTGGTGATACACATTGTTCTTGGGCATTTGAAACCACACTTGACCCAAAGGAAAAGTATGATCCTTTTGCCGTAGAGTTTGGAACACCTAGTGTTACCAGTGCAAATTATGACGAATACACCACAAGTGATACAGTTGAATTTGTGAGTTTTGCTTATCTAGCTGCTAATCCTCAATTAAAGTACTGCAACCTCACAGATCATGGTTATCTCTTAATAACGCTTAAAGACGAAGAAGCCATGGCGGAATGGTTCTATGCCGAAGGTATCCTAATCCCGTATCAGGAAATGAAGCATGGAATGACATTCCATGTTAAGGATGGTTCTAATAAACTTCAATAATCATTAAAAAAAAGAGGCTGTCTCAAAAGCAGCCTTTTTTTTGAAGGCTTCTTCCAATTAATAATCCTGGACGCATCTGCAGCTGTTTCGATGATCAGCGCTAACCTGGGTGTGGAATACTTCATCTATATTTTTCTGAATTGTAATTAATCCGGCTGTACTTTTTGTTAAATTTTCATCATCCCAAAAGTTAGCACTTATTCCGGCATCAGTGTAAAATCCTCTGGAATCTCCAAAACCGCTCATCCTGATATTTAAACCAGAGGTACCGCCCTCCCTCAAGGCTTTACCAGCAGTCATCTTTCCTCCAAACACATTAAACACTTCCGTCCATTCTTTAGGAGCCGGAAGGTGCCAACCCTCGGGACATGCTGTCAGGGCTTGCTCATAAGTATAAAGTTTACCAAATCCATTGTTGCAAAAAGCTACCTCGTCTTTATAGCAGAAAGATTCCGGTGTTTCATAATTAAGATTCTCTGCCATCCACGTTCTTTCAATAGATATTCCTGCTTCTAGAGGTATCTTTATGGTTACGACATCATATGTCTTACCATCCCTGGCATCCGTAAATGCACTATTTTCAACCGTAATACCGTGAGTAGCATCCAGTGCTTTAAAACTCATCGATATACCCAATACAATAATTAGTAAGATAGATATCTGTTTTGTCATATTTATGATGGTTTAAATTATGAATTAAATTGTTTCTGTGATTGAAATCAAGAAATAACACATTTTTTTTAGGTTAACTTATGGATTTAATTGAACTATTTCAATCTATAAACCGGTAATGTCTTTTTTTTATTAAACAGATGTCAATTTCCAGCGTCCCAATCTAAACAAATAGGTACTTATGATAGCATGTAAGGAATGTGCAATTGCTATGGTTATATAAACTCCTTTTGCCTCCAACTCAAAATATACAGCCAGAAAATAGGCCATTGGTATCTGAATAATCCAAAAAACCAAAAAATTAACAATCGTTGGTGTTCGGGTATCTCCAGCTCCATTAAAAGACTGGCTCATAACCATGCCAAAAGCAAAGAAAACATAACCCAGACAAATAATTTTTAGTCCATCCACGCCATATGCTTTGGTTTGTGTATCCTGGGTAAATATCCCAATAATAAAGTCAGCAGCTGAATAAAAAAGTATGGAAATCAACGCTAGAAATATCACATTATACCATGCTGTTAACCATACAGATTTCTCAGCCCGCCCGGGGTTTAACGCCCCCAGGTTTTGACCAACCAGCGTCGCGGCAGCATTGGACATGCCCCAGGAAGGGAGTAACGTAAAAACAATCACCCTAATGGTAATCGTATAGCCTGCAAGTGCTTCACTACCAAAAAGTGAAATAATCCTTACTAAAAAAATCCAGCTGGCAGATTCAATTAAAAACTGACCTATGCCGCCTGCTGATATCTTAATTAGATTGACAATGGTACTTAGCCTTAAAACTATGTTCCGACGCGTTATTCTTACTAAGCTGAAGCCCCTAAATAAAGCAAATAGCTGGAAAGAAACACCAATAAACCTTCCGATGGTTGTGGCGATCGCGGCACCCTCAAGGCCATAGGCAGGAATTGGCCCAAAACCAAAAATAAAGATTGGATCCAATAGAATATTAAAGCCATTAGCCAGCCAAAGGGATCGCATTGCTAAGGATGCGTTGCCGGCGCCTCTGAATATGGAGTTGATCAAAAATAAAAACATAATGCTGATGTTACCAGCAAACATGATCTTGGTATAGTTAATACCTTCATAAATAATAGCATCCGAAGCACCCATAAAACGAAGTATCTCCTCCGCGTAAAATAGTCCGGCTAACCCAAGGAATAATGATACCAAACCTGAAAAGAGCATCGCCTGAAAAGCGGTATCCCCGGCTCGTTTTATGTTTTTCTCCCCAACCCTACGAGCAATAATGGCCGTGGTAGCCATGCTTAACCCTATGGCTACCGAATAAATTATTGTTAAAACTGATTCTGTAAGACCAACAGTGGCCACTGCATTTGAGCTTACTTTGCCTACAAAGAACACATCTACAACAGCAAACAACGATTCCATAACCATCTCTAAAATCATAGGAACCGAAAGCATAAATATTGCTTTGTTGATGCCCCCTGAAGTAAAATTCGTTTCTGTGCCTTTTAGCGCTATGAAAAATTGATTGATAATATATTTAGACCTTGTGATAAGACGATACATGTTTTTAACACTTAAAAAATTTGAGTAACTGAAAAATAAGGGGGAAGGAATTATCGTCTCATGCAATCATAGAATAGTAAAAGTAGTCTTTCTATTTTACTTTTTAATTAAAATCAGCTGATTCAACATGAATAAATCATTAAGTTGAGTCATAGACCTATGACCCATCACCATGGCTTCAGACCCAATAGCTTTTTACCAATTTCATTTAGAATAGCGGTTTCGTAGATTTTTTGTTCTTTTTTCCTTGGGTCACCGGGAAATGCATGCCCTTCCGGAGCAATGCGATATTTCCAGGAATTGATACGCCATTGACGCATCTGTTCGTTTTCATTTTCAGCTGGCATCATTGAAATGTATTGCGCAGCACGCACTTTGTCTCGTGATATATTTGGCCTGATGCCATGGGGTTGAGTGCTGTTAAATATCAGCAAATCTCCAGCCATCATTTTTACTTTATCAATTTTATCTTCTAATCCTGTAATATCAGGCTTGAAACGATCGCGGTCTTCCGGTTGCGATTGCTTCCAGGTGTCATAAGTACGATATAATTCCGGGATGCATTGAAAGCCTCCCATTTCCTCATCATCCTGGTCTACAAGTGCCAAAACCCCCTGGACATTTTGAGGCCTGGTTTCAGGGTCATAATCCCAGTGAATAAAGCCTTTATATTCGTATCCCGGCTTAATAGGAAAATTAAGGTTGGCCCGGTCTATTGTGACCCAAAGTTCCTCAATGCCCCAAATATCTGCAAAGCCATCGTAAACCCTTCGTGTTTGCCTGTTATCCCAAAGGTATTGATGGTTATAAACTTCTATCATCCCAGTTCCTACAAGCTCTTTCATGCCGGCCTCTGCCCTTTCTTTTGTATACCATGTAGAAGGGTCATTTTTGTCTTTATCTTCAAATTCCCATAAGAAGTCGGCAGTTTTTAATGCCTGTCCTCTGGGGACGGCATTTTTTATAACCACATACCCATTATGAACCCAGAAATTCCAATCTTCTTCACTAAGCACTCTAAGCGGTTTACCATTAGACCTGTCATTAAGATTTATCTTACTCGAGGTTGCTGTCGATGGATTACCAGGTATATTTTTATGATTTTCATTGGGGTTGGTGGTCTGCCGTAAGTATTGATCCCTTTTCATGTGTGATTTAATAATGATGTTAAAATTTAATCACTTTTTTACAAAATGCCTACGCCTCCTAGCAGATTGAAGTGATCTCCAACCTGTTGTTATCGGGATCCAGTGTCCCAAATTCGTAATAACCATCACCGGTTTTTCTGGGTCCTTTTATGATTGTAAAACCGGCCCTTTTAAATTCCTCAGCTTTCCTATCAACCGCTGCTGGTGTTTCTAACCCAAAAGCCAGATGAATTATGCCCAGATGTTGCTGATGTATGGTATCATTTTTATTTTCAGGAACCTTGGACATTTGCATTATTTCCAGTCTTGCTCCTTCATTAAAGGTTATGAAATAGCTAGAAAACCCGCACTTATGATTGATATATTTTTTATCAGGTACTCCATCAAAATATTTTACATAAAAATTTTTAAGCGCTTCCAGTTGGTTGGTCCAGATGGCTACATGTTCAAGCTTCATCTTTTATTAATCTGTAATTTTAATAGTATTTTCGAATGGTATAGCATGACATTTGCCGAAATATCTATAAATTCAACCA
Source organism: uncultured Roseivirgaceae bacterium (assembly GCA_964429655.1). Classification (GTDB taxonomy): domain Bacteria; phylum Bacteroidota; class Bacteroidia; order Cytophagales; family Cyclobacteriaceae; genus CAYSCZ01. Next base: position 1,023 of record CAYSCZ010000083.1, on the reverse strand, counting down.
TTCCAAAACCCGATCCATAGCATGGTACATAGCCTTGAAAACGAGTCACTAAAAATCAATATTGCTGAGAAAGGAGCTGAACTTCAGAATATTATCAATAAAAAAAATTCCCTTGAATATTTATGGCAAGGGGACCCTCAGCATTGGGAAAGAAGGGCTCCTGTTTTATTTCCTGTGGTAGGAAGATTAAAGGACAATCAATACACCCTGAATGGAAAAACATATGAAATGGGTCAACATGGATTTGCCAGAAACAAAGATTTTAAAGTAATATCTAAAAATGAGGATGCTGTTAGGTTTAGAATGGATATGGATGATGCGGTTAGAAGCAACTATCCCTTTGATTTTGGATTATATATTAATTACCAGATAGTGGGCAACCAGGTCATTAATGAATTCCAATTGATTAATAATGGTGATAAACTTATGTATTTTTCAATTGGCGGTCACCCTGCATTTAAATGCCCATTAAGAGTGGGAGAAAATCGATACGATTACCACCTTGAGTTTAATAAGAGAGAAAATACAGACACTCATATAATAGCGCAAGGGCTTTTCACAGAAGAAAAAGTGCATTTACTTGAGGATAGTTACTCTATACCAATAGCTGACGATCTATTCGACAATGATGCCCTTATTTTTAAATATCTGGAGAGTAATAAGGTATCAATTGTTGATCCAAACTGGGATAAGACGGTGGAAATGGATTTCTCAGGGTTTCCTTATCTGGGTATATGGTCTAAAAGTCGTAAATCTCCTTTTGTTTGCCTGGAGCCCTGGTATGGTATTGCCGACCGGCACGATCATGATAAGGATATCACTAAAAAAGAGGGTATCCAGGTACTTGAAGGAAATTCAACTTTTAAATGCCATTTCACAATATCCATTTTTTAAAACTTACAATTTGCTTAAGAAGCAAATCAAGTTTTAAAAGGAAACCAGGAAGAACTGCTCCTCCATTTAACCCAAATTTGTCATTGGAATTTTGTCATGAAGGGTTAAAGCCCAAAAAATCAGGCACTT
>CAYSCZ010000082.1:1783-12482 GCA_964429655.1 uncultured Roseivirgaceae bacterium | reverse complement strand
ATTTGAAGTGATTTAACCATGTAATAGAAAGTCTAATGACAATTCTGGGTTAAACCTGAAATATGCAATAAAAAATCTATTCCAGACATAAAACACTTTGAAATAGGCACTTACCGTCAACTTGTTGAATCAACATAGCGGTGCTATGCCTCATCAACATAAGTACCTCTTTCTTTGCGTTTTATGCCTTCATCACGATTCCTATTGCATAATTCAGGTTAAAGCATTTTAGCTATCAGAAAATTATCCCCGGAAAGATCATCTATAAGAAAACCGATACATCATTAAGCACGTAATTAAATCGTTTTGCATTTCTGTAATAGCTTATCATCCATTTCTGAGCATTTTATTTTCCAATCTACAAACGAATAAATTTTCCAAATCTTAAATCAAGGTAATCAGCCACCTGCCGGTGTGATTTTATGGTGGTGCCAATATAAAATTTGTTATTCACGGTATATCTTAATGAATATCGTTGATAGACAGGATCCCTGGCTTTCACTGGTGAGTAGACATAGGCCCCAAGATCAAATCCAAACCTAAATCTTCCGATAAGCATATCGTGCCCAACCAGAATAGCTATTCGGTTATGATCCATATCAAGGCCTTCCTGTTCAAGGTTTTCCTTTAGGGCACCATCATTTACCCATTCAGTTGATATTTTAATAATGCTCTTTCGGTTTATTGAAAAGTTATAACTACCTGACAGGCCATATAGTGGATGTCTTCCCGGTTGGTCATTGGCAGTTTGCGCAGATAACAAAATACCCAGATCAAGAAACTTTCTCTTCTGATAAGGTTCCCGGTTTATTGAATAACCTGGAAATTTTACTGCTTCAGTAAGATACTCCACACCTATACTTAAGGTGGGAAAGTTCATTCCTCTGTTTGGTTCTTTTACGCCGCCGTTAGATATATGATTGTAATTTGCAGCAAAATTTAATCTCCAACGTGGTGCAATGTTAACATTCACTGCTGCACTCAGACTCACTAAGAAGCTAATCGTACTGCTATAAAAAGTGTTGTTAGGATTGTTAATTGAATCAAATGGTTTATTGAGGTAAGTAACACCCAATTGTGGCCTTAATGAAAAAAATATTTTTTTATGAGCACTAAACTCAGGCTCAATAAAAAAGCTTAAGTTGTAGGAGTAACCCAGCGTATCAGGTTCTGAATAATTGTAGTAATTAAATGCAGCGCCAATTTTTGGAAAGCACCGGCAATAATCCCATGAACGCTGACTCATCTTTAATTTACTTATTTCAAACTGTATACCTGAAGGATCATTTTGGGCTAAACTTTTTAAATCAGGGGCATGAGGAATGATAAATCCACCATGAATCCTTGCACCAATGACCCATGGATATTGGTTGCTATCTTGTTGGGCTGATAATGGAGTAATGGATAATGTCAATAAGAAATATAAGAGTAACTTCTTAATTGCCTCCATTTTTGAATTTACGTTTAACAGGTATTCTTTGGTGGATCATCACATAATTAAAAATTTCAAAAACCTCCGCACCTATTTTGTTTGATTAGTTGGGTTAAACATTCGTTGTATAAACAATTATAAGCCTTTAATTCTATGCCTTACTTTTTTCTTCTTCACCCTTTTTGTCCAATCCTTTGCTCAGGGATTATTTTATGATTAAAGACAGGTTTATGAAAGCTACAGGAGGTAGGTTACTGTAAAAAGCCAAGAAGGTTGCGGTTTTGCTTTTACAGTAGCTTTAAACCCCGGAATTTAGTCTTTCTGGTTTTTTTTATCATTGAGTACCATTTGAATCCACTTCTTCTCAAATTTTTTCCATAGTATCTCTTCAGGATCATTTGAATGACTCACTGGTAACTCCATAATTTCTGTCGGTCCGGAGAGATGATTGACTATAGAGTAAACTGTTTGAGGAGGAACTACCTTGTCGACAAGCCCTAACCCTATAAATGTTCGGCATTTTACTTCTTGCGCAAAATTTATTGGGTCAAAGTACCGTAACACTAACATAGTATCCTCCTCCATGTTTGGATTATCCTTTAGATATTCATTGATTTCTCTACCTGACCCCGATTGAACATAGAACTGCCTGCCCTCAGCCCATCCAAATGTGGGGACGCCTAGAATCAAATAGTCAGCAGCTTTTATCAGCGCTTCTGCCATCAAAGCTAATCCACCGGCGAAGCTTATACCCTTTACTGCTAAAGTAGAAATTTTATCCTTACACAATTGCCTGCCAACGCTGATAGCTTGGATATAGTCACAAACGGCGCCTCTAAGCACATAAGTTTCCGGTGAGTCAATACCGGATAATACATATCCATTTTTCGAAATATTTGGTAGCGCTTTTTTAGACATTCCGAACCCTCTGATGTCTACACCCAAAACATTAATACCCGATTGTGCCCAGTTCCATTGTATAGTAGTTTGGCTCATGTAACCATGGCTGTGTATGACCAAAGGCCTTTCTTTTTCATCTTTCCATTTGAGTAAATAACCGCTAATTCTTTTATTGTCAAATGAATTGAATTCCAGATACTCCAGGTCAATTTTAGGGTTGGCGTCTGTTGTTTTTTTATTTTTTACTAACTCCAATGGAATATGCGCTAATAGCTTTAAGGTCTTATCCCAGAATTGAAAAAAATCTACCGGCCGGGTGATCGCTGGTTTTAATTTCATTTTTAACCTATCATCAAATGTTAATATATGAAAATCCGCGTGATTTTTATTAACTTATTAAATTAACCTATTTCAAGATGGTATCTAAAGATCAATTGAGAAGATTGCCTTTTTTTCAACACTTGTCGGAAGTTGATCTGGAAAAATTCGCAAAGATTGTAATAAGCAAACAATTTGATCAAAATCAGGAGGTAGTTCTTCAACATAGCGAAGCTCGTAATGTGTTTTTCTTGATTGATGGTGCTGTTCAGTTTTTGATGTGGTTGCAAGAGGTTGAGAAAAATTTATTAGTGGGTGTTACCCGGAACTACGGCAGTCTTATTGGCTGGTCTGCATTTCGAGCTCCTTATCGGTATACTACCACCGTAAGAACTGAGCGATCCAGTACTTTTTATATCATATCAAAATCAAAGTTTGATGAAATAATAAATCAAAACCCAAGCATTGGTTATCCATTATTACAAAAAGTAGCGATGGCAGCAATGGAACGATTATCGCAATCGCGATTGCGTTTGGTAGGATCAAAATCAAACGCAGAACATGATTTAGGAAGTGAGGAATCATCCAAAACCAAAATAATTGAAAACAATGCCATCACCAGGGACTTATTGAGAAAGCAAATATACTTTGATATTTTTCAGGATTCAGACCTTGAATTGCTGGCGGGGCATGGCAGAATGATCACCATCGAAAAAGGACAATTACTGCTGGAAGAACACCAACAAGCCCATCATTTTTATATTTTACTTTGCGGAGCAGTTGAATTATCAGTAAGGGATTTAGATAGTTTATATAGCAATAAAATTTTAATCAGAACAATTGACACGCCTGGTTATTCAATAGGCTGGTCAGCATTCGTGCCACCATATTTATATCATGCAACTGCCACTACATTAAAAAAAACAACAGCTATAGTATTCGATGCTAGGGATCTGGAAGAGATAGCCAGGACTAATCCCCGGATTGGTATTCCTCTGATGCATCGTGTGCTTCAGACCATTGGAAACCGACTTAGGGCTACGCGAATTCGTCTGATAGCCTATCGGTACGATGAAGTAACTATAGCAATAAAAGCATTATTGGGACAGAATGCTTCGAGGTTAAATGTATCGTCACCTTTACATAAGATCCCGCACTTTCTTGCTAACCGCCTCACCTTTTCTGATGCTTTTGAGGTTCTATCTTTAGTAAGGGAACAAGGAAAACCATTGGAACAAAACCTGGCCAATCTATCGCTTAACCTGTTAGAAGGTATAAAAATTGAATTGAAGTTATACACCAAGTTGCAGAATATCTATGAATCGGTAGCCAACGCCCCTCCTGACATGCAAACAATACAAATACGAAATAATTGTAACCAGGCTTTTCAGGACCTTTTTGAAAATACAAATTATATCATTCAGGGAATGAAGCACCTGCCTGAAAAACCAGGTAACATTTTTATTATGAATCATATTGTCAATCATCCTGAAAACACGCTACCAAATGACTTTCAACTGACCCTTGATTCTCATTTTGTGTCATCAATGATCTTATATAAAAAATATGGAGAAACCCCTATTAGAGTGGTAAGGCAGTCAGGGTTGAAAGAATATGGCCATAAAATGTACTATGATCGTTTGGGATATATTTATGTTAGAAATAAAGAAATACAGGAGTTGGAAGAATCTCCTACTCCTGCAAAATTTCTAAAGCATCTGTTTTTGGATAAGGGCAAAGAGATATTAATAAGTGGAAATAATTTAGTGATTGCCCCGGAGGGTAAAAGCTATAGAACTGAAAAATCTCCTGCAGTTTTTAAAACCGGTGCATTTGAGTTGGCAGCTTATGTAGAACCCGAACCAATGATTATACCAATAGCAGTAGCTAATTTTGATAAGAAAATCACTAAAACAACGTTAACGGCAATAATTCATGAGCCATTTTATTTATCTGACTATATAGCCAAGCCATTAATCAAAACAGAGCTAAGTGAATTTTTATTGCAATATCATAAAACCTTTAAAAAATATGTTAAAAAGGCAATTGCGCTTTCAGACCAATATAAATCAACTTAAAAATTCAATTGTATCATCAAGCACCTTATGGAGGTCATTAGGCAGATAGTTATACTCCCATGGTTCTTTAGCCCCAAATGTATGGCCTGCATTTGGTACAAGAATATGTTTAAAACTGGTGTTCCAACTCAACAATGCTTCCACCGAAGAATAGGGGACTGTCTCGTCAGCATCTCCGTGAATTAATAGAGTAGGTGCTTTGATTTTCGGTGCAATTGATTCAATATTAAATCTGTCTTCATAATTATAATAGTCTTCAACTATCTGATAATACAAAGGCATATCCTGACCGGTTCGTGCATTATGAATATAAGTAACCCCCTTTTCTTTCCATTGATTTAAAGCTTCTTTAGACCAGTTTTTACCCACCGAGGAGATGGCTGCCCAGGTCACTAGTTTTTTAATCCGGTAGTCCTCGGCCGTTTTCATCAGACATAGACCCCCACCTCTGCTATGTCCAATGAGAAATAATCTTTCTAAATCAAATTCAACACCTTTTTCAACAATGGATCCTTCCTGTGCCATATCGATTATATGTTTTAGGTCTCCCATCTCTATGCTGAAATTATTTCTCCCAAATGCTTCTAAATCAGCAAATTCTGACATCTTTTCCGGTATTGTGCCATTATGGGAAAGGTTGAATTTCAGAAATGCGAATCCTTTCTGTACAAAATAATTCGATACAAGGTTATATGCACCCCAATCTTTGTAGGATTTAAAACCATGTACAAATATGATTAATGGAAATATTGATCCATCTCCAGGATATTTTAGATCATATGTAATGGATCTGTTATGATGTAAAGGAATTGTTTGGCCATTAATTATATTCATTACGACAATTTAATAATAAAAAATTAATGGAAATTATTTTTTATTGTAAAACCGATCGGTCTTTTTTGTAGTTAAATGAGTAAAGTATTAATATCTAAAGGAGAGCAAACAAAAAAGTATATCATAGAAAGATCAGCCCCAATCTTTAATCAAAAAGGTTATGCGGGCACCTCATTATCGGATATCATGGAGGCCACCGGATTAACTAAAGGTGGTATTTATGGTAATTTCAAGAATAAAGATGATATTGCTTTAGCGGCATTTGATTACAATGTAAATGTGATGTTTGACGAATTCAGGAGGGCTATTAAAAGTCAAAAAGATGCTATAAATAAGCTTTTGACGGTACTTGGTTTTCATAAGAGTATTATGTACCATCCAATCTTAAACTCTGGCTGTCCAATATTAAATACAAGTATAGAGGTGGATGATACACATCCTGAATTGAAGGTAAGGGCAATCAAAGCCCTGGATATATGGAAAGCATCTGTGGTAAGGATTATTAAAAATGGCATTAGGTACGGTGATATCAAAAGCGATATAAGTTCGGATAAATATGCTGATGTATTGATTTCTTTGGTTGAGGGGGGACTCATGATGGCAAAGCTTCATCACAACACTAAACCACTCAAAAACATTTACGAACACATTAAAGACATACTTTATAATAAACTAAAAGCTTAATTTTTTTTTGAATTAAAATAAACCGAATGGTTTTAAATTATGGGAACAGTAACAATTAATAAGAAAGAAGATTCGCCTTCATTTTATTCAAAAGAACAGTTTGTTCCAAAAAGGGTATCATTTCTTCGAAACTTCTTTCAATGGAGCGGAAAGAATGCACCCTCATTTGGTACCCGTGTAGCCATGAAACTATTTACCACCCCTCAGAATAAAACCAACAGGGCAAAGCCTGACATTTTTAAAGACGCTGATATCTTGCGTCTACCCTATAAGGATAGGACATTACAAGCCTACCAATGGGGCTTTTATGGGCCAAGAGTCTTACTGGTGCATGGTTGGGAATCGCAGGCATTTACCTTTAGGATGGTTATCCCAGAACTATTAAAAAAAGGCTTTTCAGTTGTTGCTTTTGATGCACCGGCCCATGGAGACTCGACAGGAAGTTCTGTAAACATGGTTGAGTATTCAGAGTCGATCAAGTGTCTGATTGATTATTTTGAGTTTAATGGTGGTGTACAAAGTATAATTGGTCATTCATTTGGTGCTATTGCTGCGAGTTATGAGCTTGCCAAGGATGATTCAACCACCAGGGTAAATAAACTTGTATTGGTGAGTATGCCTACGGTAGTTAGCTGGATCATAAAAAGTTTTTGTGAGTTTTTATTTATTCCGGAAAATATTGAAACAGGTATGCATAAGTATATTGAACGCAGGGTCGGCGCTTCTATTCATGATTTTGAATTAGCTAAGTGGGGGCCAAATATGCGGGTAGAACAAACATTGATTATCCATGATGATGAAGACATGGTTCTACCTATGAAGCATGTAGACCATGTGTATTCGATATGGCAGACGCCTCAATATTATATTACACATGGATTAGGACATAACAAAACCACAAAAGACCTGTCTACAATCCATAAAATGGTTGACTTCCTGACCTGAGCTAAAATATTTTGGCATTTTTAACTTCTTCCTTGGTTATTTTGTAAAAGTGTTTGTGAATGTTGTATGACGATTTACCGTCAGTTATCGGTATTTGATAGCTTCCATCTTCACGCATTTCATAAGCATTCACGTTGTCTTTTAAGTTTGCAGCCAGAATTGCGGTTACATGTTTTAACAGAGAGCCTGTAGGGACCAGGAATAAAGATTCCAGTCTGCGATCAAAGCTACGAACCATCATATCAGCGCTACCGGAATAAACTTTTGGTTCATTTTTATTGTGGAAGTAATACAGTCTGGAATGTTCAAGGTACTCACCGATAATAGAACGAACGGTAATATTATCGCTCAAACCTTTTCTGCCGGGTCTGAGACAGCATATTCCTCTCACAACTAACCTAATCGGAACACCCGCTTGTGAAGCTTCATATAATGCATTGATACTTTTATCATCCTGTAATGAGTTGATCTTGAATACAATTCCCGAATCAAGTCCCTTTTTTGCATTTTCAGCTTCCTGATTGATAAGTGCTATAAGTTTATCCCTCATATCCCTTGGTGCAGTAATCAGGGTTTCGTAATCCTCAGGCTTTGAATGGCCGGTGATCACATTAAAGAATTCTGAAACGTCATTTGCATAATTTTCCCTCGTGGTGATAAAACCAACGTCTGTGTAAAGCCTGGAGGTTTTTTCATTATAATTACCACTGGCCATATGCACAAACCGTGTGACCCGGTTTTCCTCTTTCCGGACAACTAAAAGTAGTTTAGTATGCGTTTTTAATGTCCCAACGCCATAGATCACATAGCAGCCTGCTTTTTGTAGCTTTTGAGCTTCTTTAAGGTTATTTTCTTCATCAAACCGGGCTTTGACCTCAAATAAAACTGCAACATTTTTACCATTTTCGGATGCTTTGTATAAGGCGTTCGTAACCCTTGAGTTTTTTGCCAGCCGATAAATGGTCAGTTTTATAGAAAGGACATGAGGATCCTCCGCGGATTTTTCAAGTAATTCTAATAGCGGTTCAATGGAGTTGTACGGATGATGGAGTAATACATCACGATTTTTAAGTACTGAAAATATACTTTCTTCTTTATCCCTGTCAATCAAACTGAGGGGAAGTATGGGTTTCTTTGAAGGCGCTTGATATTCTTCGAATTCCTTATTATTTATCACCTCCCACAAAGAGGTGTAATCTAGCAGTGCTGATTTGTAAATTTCGAATATGTTAAATTCATCAATCTCCCATCGCTCCTTTAACTGGTCTATAAGCCATGGATCATAGGTTCGCTGAACTTCAAGACGAACCACCCTTCCTGTTTTTCTCTCCTTAATTTTTTGCTTTAGCTCTTCCAGAAAATTAGCCTCTATGTCTTCAGATTCTTCAAGTGTAAAATCACCATTCCGGGTTACCCTGAATAAGGTAACAGAATCAACCTTTACATTTCTAAACAAATCCTCGATATGCCTAAAAATAACCTCTTCTATGGGTAGCATCAACAATTGGTCATGCCTTGATAGTTGATAAAACCGAGGCAGGTTCTGAGGTATCTGCACAAACGACATCTTTTTCGCGTTGTCAGATTTTGTGACCACCCCGAATGTCAGAACATTGTTAGAAAGGATCGGAAATGTATGATACATGTCATACATCATTGGAGTAAGCATAGGGAAGATTGTCTTATGAAAGTAATCCCCTGCCTTTTCCTTTTCATTTTTATATAAATTCTTAAAACTTACAATACGTAATCCATATTTTCTTAGGCTCGGAAGTATTTCTTTGGTAAAGCAGGTATTTTGAGAGTTGGCAAACTTCTTTACTTCGTATAAAAGTTTTTTTCGAAATGAATGTGCCCTAAGGCCAGAATAATCTATTCTTTCTATGTCATAATCAATGTAATTATACAAACTTCCGATCCTGATCATAAAAAATTCATCTGCGTTTGAAGAAGTGATAGCCAGGAATTTCATACGGTCAAATATGTTCCTGTCCTTTTTCCTGGCCTGATCCAATACGCGGTAATTGAATTGTAACCAGCTAAGGTCACGACTGATGAAATTACTTTTAAGAATTTGTCTGTTGTATTTGACCTGGTCCATTGATATGCCGTTTTTGGGTAATAAAAAAGGACTTCAGATGCACTGAAGTCCTCGCAAAATTAAAGAATAATGAACTATATGTTACCTTTATGTTAACAATTATTATTTTCCTAATTTGTCTAACACTTCCATAACATCAATCACGTGATTTTTCGAAGTTTCCAGAAGTGCTTTTTCTTCATCATTGAGATCTAATTCTATGATCTTTTCAACACCATCTTTACCCAGGACAACAGGCGCTCCCAGGTAGCAATTATTAATTCCAAACTCTCCTTCTAACTTCACACAACAAGGGAAAACTCTTTTTTGGTCACGAACAATGGCTTCTACCATTTGCGCCGATGCTGAACCCGGTGCATACCAGGCAGACGTTCCCATTAGTTTCACCAACTCCCCGCCACCTTTTTTGGTTCTTTCAATAATGGCATCAAGTTTATCTTTTTCGATTAGTTCAGTTACCGGAATACCGCTAACCGTGGTGTATCTTGGCAGCGGTACCATAGTATCTCCGTGTCCACCCATTAGGACAGCCTGAATGTCTTTTGGAGAAACCCCGATTTCATCGGCCAGGAATGCTCTATATCTTGCTGTATCTAATATTCCCGCCATTCCTATCACTTTTGTTCTGTCCAGGCCGGAAGTGAAGTGTGCTTGATATGTCATAACATCCAGTGGATTGGAGACAACAATGACGATAGCATCAGGTGAATGCTTCACAACATTTTCCGTCACCGATTTCACGATACCTGCATTGGTTTGAATAAGATCATCTCTAGACATCCCAGGCTTACGTGGCAAACCAGAAGTAATTACTACTACTTCGGAGCCTGCGGTTTTTTCATAATCATTGGTAGTGCCAATGGTCTTGCTGTCATAGAGGTTGATCGGTGCTTTTTGCCATATATCCAAAGATTTGCCTTCTGCCACACCTTCTTTGATGTCCAGGACAATGATTTCATTGGCAATTTCACGATATGCTAATACATCTGCACAGGTAGCACCTACGTTACCTGCACCAACTACTGTTACTTTCATAGGCTTAAAAATTTAATGATGGTTAAGAACATTTAATAAAAATGAAGCTTATCAAAACTATTAAACAATTCGCAAAGAATAAGTATGTGAACCATAGTTTTAAAATACTTTCAATACAATAATAAAGCCTGTTTGAATAATTTTAATGACTTATACCCTCCTCATTCATGACTTTTAACCCATAATTCCTAAGCTCATTGATTATAGGAATAACGTCCCTGCCTCTTGATGTTATGGAATATTCAACTCTGGGTGGTACCTCGGCGTACACCTTCCTGGTTATTAAAGCATAGTTCTCCAGTTCCCGAAGTTGCATTATGGGTATCTTATCTGATATCTTGGGCAACGACTTTTTTATTTCACTGAAGCGCA
>CAYSCZ010000082.1:0-1683 GCA_964429655.1 uncultured Roseivirgaceae bacterium | reverse complement strand
GATTCACCTAAAAGGGTGGCAATTGTTGTTTCTAATCCTGCTCAAAGTACTATAACCAGCTGGCCGGTAGGATTTTGGTGGAGCGAACTGACCCATCCCCATTTTAAGTTAACTGAAAAGGGCCATCAAGTGGAAATATTTAGTTATTTCGGTGGTAAGGTGGAAGCAGATGTTATGAGTAACCCCGAAGACGCTTCTCAATGGCAGGCAGAAGATGTGATTTCCAGGGGATACATACACGACCCTAATTTTTTAAAACAGTTGGAAGATACCGCTGCAGCCGGAGATATTGATGTTAACCGATTTGATGCAATCATTATTGCCGGAGGTCAGGGACCAATGTTTACCATAGAAAAAGCGGAAGACACAGTTAAAAAATTTGTAGCTTTTTATGAGGCTGGAAAAATAGCTTCAGCATTATGTCATGGGGTGGCTGTTTTGCGATATGCTAAACTATCCAATGGTGAATATTTGGTAAAAGGTAAAACGGTGACTGGCTTTGCCAATGTGGAGGAAGACTTTGCCGATGAGGCAGTTTGGTCAATGGGTGCGCTTCCAAGAGATCAGCATTTGATGCCATGGAGGATTGAAGATGAGTTAAGAAAACTGGGTGCCAACTTCATTCATGCAGGCTTGTGGAAAGGATTTGCCATCAGGGATGGAAATTTGATTACCGGTCAGCAGAACTTTAGTGGCCGTGAGACGGCAGATGTGTTGATACAGGCTTTGGGAGAGTAAAAGGGGGACGGAAGCAAGATAGTGATTCGGCTGCCTTTTTTTTATTATTTAGATTTACAATCAAAAGATGCTTAAATGATGCCGGATTTCAAAACAAAAAATCAATAAGAGGTACTCATTCGTATTAAATCATATTTATATGATTGTAATAAATATCGGGTAATCAGTTTAAATAGATAAAACATTAAATAAGATATAACTTATGAATATCACAGTAATAGGTCATGGAAATGTTGGAGGAGCATTGATAAATAAGTGGGCTAAGAAAGGTCATCAAATAACTGTAGGAGCTAAAAATCCGGATGATGAAAAATTACCTGAACTTGTTAAAAATGAAAATGTCAAAGTCGCTGGTATACCAGAAAGCATTGATGAATCTGATGTAATCGTGATTGCCATTCCCGCCCATCTGACCACAGAACTAGCTAATTCCCTGGGAGACCTATCTTCAAAAATAGTTATCGACACAACGAACTCTGTGTTTAGAAAACCTGGTCCCTATCATAATGCTTTTGAGGCATTCCAGAGGATTACTAATGCCAAGGTTGCAAAGTGCTTTAACAGTACTGGCTTTGGGAACATGAAAGATCCATACTATCCAATAGAAGGACATACAGAGAAAATCCCTATTGACATGTTTGTTGCAGGAAGTGACGAAGAGGCAAAAAAAGTAGCCACTCAACTGGCAGAAGATATAGGTTGTGTAGTCTATGATTTCGGTGGTGATGAACAAGTAGGTTTATTAGAAGAACTGTGCCGTGTATGGATAAACTTATCTACAAAAATCGGACGGGACTTTGCTTTTAAGTTACTGCATAGGTAATGAAATTTTAAACTGAATTATGCAATAGGAATCGTGATGAAGGCATAAAACGCAAAGAAAGAGGTACTTATGTTGATGAGGCATAGCACCGCTATGATTATTCAACAAGTTGACGGTAAGTG
>CAYSCZ010000081.1:0-12559 GCA_964429655.1 uncultured Roseivirgaceae bacterium | reverse complement strand
TTAGAAGATCGCTGGATAACTGGCTAGCTTCCGACGAAGGAGGATTCGTTCAACAGCACCTATACGCAAGCAGGGGTTTTGTGCTTCGTAGGTCAGAAAAGTGCTATATTTAAATTTCAGTTCTTCGTAGGAAGTTCAGTGGTTAAAATCCCTGCCTGCGTATAGCTGAGAACCGTTAGACACAACTTCTCACCACTCAATGGTTTACATTTAACTAAACTTTTGTAGCTTTGTAAAGGTTAAAGTAAATGAGTTGAATGATAAAGAGATTTGAGACGGTTTTGCTAGAAGAGGCGATGGAATTCCTCCGAAAACAGAACCCGAAACCCAAGAACAAAATCTTGCAAAACATCGAACGGGCAAGCCAGAAGACTGACCCAAAACTATTTAGGAAGTTGCAAGGAGAAATTTGGGAATTCAGAACATTGTATGCGGGACTTCAATATCGGTTGCTAGCATTTTGGGACAAAACTGATAAAGAAGATACACTGGTTTTGGCAACTCATGGAACAATTAAGAAAACCAGCAAAGTAGACCAAAAAGAAATGGACAAAGCCGAACGGATTAGACAACAGTATTTTAAAGATAAGCAGTCATGAAAACATACACACTTGATGAAGCAAAAGATGAGTTAATTGGCAAACATGGGACTCCTGAACGTGAGCAATATGAGTTTGAACTTAAACTTGAACTTGTTGGTGATATGATTCAACAGGCTAGAAAACAGCGCAACTTAACCCAGGAAGAACTAGGTAAGCTCATTGGCGTGAAGAAAGCGCAAATTTCGCGGCTGGAAAACAATACCGGTAACATCACACTAGAAACTATTCTTAAGGTTTTTAATGCCCTTGAAGCCAAGGTAAACTTCAATATTCAATTGATGAACCACCACATCAACGTGGCCTAATGAAAAATGTGGCTAATCGTAGACGGCCGTGAGCTATAAGCCCACGGTGCGCCTCTCATCCGCCAGCTGGCGGGTACGGGTCACGTATACGGCGGTTCAATGAATTTCAGGTTGTGTTTTAAGGTAATGGGAGGCATTGATTCTTACCCTTTCCGTCTTAGTCTGGATAAGGTGATAGTCGTATTGAGAATCGGGCTTTGAGCAATAGCCCAGCCACCCTTCCTCGTACGGCTAAAAGCATATGCCTTACCCTGCTCCACACACCTAGAAGAATTAGGTTCCTGCCTTTCCGCTCTGGCTTTTTCCAGTCGTGCCCTATGCAGTATCTCAGTCTATTCCTCAGCCACTCATCAAGCTGTTTGAGCTTGGCCTGAATACTGGCCAACCGTGCTCCATGTAGGTTCTTTTCGGGTGGGAAGCCATAGCTCGCTTCTTCGAAATCCAGTTCAAATCGGGTAGCTAGTTGCTGGCCCACCGCTTGTTGAACTTAATAGTTAAAGGAGTTATTGAGCCGAGACTAAATGGTTTCAATAAAAATAAAGAAAATCTCAAGCAATGAATGCGAAAGGCCGGAAGGCAAGTTATTGCAGTATTTAGGATTAAAACAGCTATTAATCATATCGCATATTTTTTAATGTTATATTAACCAACCAAAATATCAGGTATATGGTGACTGCATTAGAATTCTTACGAAAACCATGTTTATTATCTTTAATGATAATTTTTTGTTATCCGGTGTTATCCCAGAAGCTTTCCTTATCATGCATGGAAAGTTCTGGTTGTGTAAGAATGATGAATATAGCCAATTCTTCATATCAAGCTTACAAAAATGAAAATTGGGAGGAAGCGGTCCGACTTTTTAAAAAGCTTGATCATCACACCTACATTGGAAGAAAATTATATCACGCTGCCTCCCGGAGTTACAGAAAACTCGCACAGATGGACTCCAGTATGGCTGATGAATATCGGTTTAAATCGGACAGTGTTTTTGACCTGGGCCTTCATTACTATGGGCATGCTTTAATGACTGTTGGTCGTGACTCATCAGTTTATAATGAAACACAGGTTGATATACCTGCACAACCGTCAATGGGGAAGAAAGCATATCTTAAATACATTGATAATGAGTTCATTTATCCCTACGTCTCCTTAGAAAAATATCGGGTAGAGGGCAGGATTTGGCTTCAATTTTATATTACACCTATAGGGGAAATGGAAGGATTTAGCGTTGCGAAGGGCTTCCCAAGTATATCCCCTGCGGTTAATAAGATGGTAGAGGCGGAAGTGGTTAGAATTATCGAGCAGGGCCCTTTATGGAAACCCGCCATCTTAAACAATCAACCCGTTTACCAGGTGATGATATTACCGGTAGATATTAAACGATAAAACAAACCGGTTAAGTAGCTAACTATAATCTTCAAATCTTTATTCCAAACGATAGATAATAACTTCGAATGGTAGCAGGAATAATTCCCGGCCCGGGATAGCTGTTAGCCCTTCGAGTAAAGTATTGCTCATTAGTAAGGTTATTGACTCCAAAAGTAAACTTATAGCGAAGGGGAGAATACTCGATTGATAAATCCATTACGTGATAAGATGGTATAATTCCCGTTAGTGCATTAGGGTTTTCAATGGAGTTGGTGGCATCGGAAAATTGCTCTCCTAAAAATGAGAATTGGTAGGTTGCTTTTATGTCTTTCCAGGAATAGTTGATCCCGGAGCGAAACATCACTTCAGGTACGTATTCTACTTTGTTTCCTTCTATGGCTCGATCTTGCGATCGGATGTAGGTAGCATTGATCAAGGAAAGGTTGGTAAATACGGACAACCGGGTATTCTTAATTGGTCTTTTGATCAGTGATGGAATATCCATTTCTGCAAAAGCTTCCAGCCCATAATGTCTTGAGTCACCCACATTTGTCCTGAAAAGCAAACTGGTTGACGGGGGTAGTAAAACACCTATCCTATCATTATATCGAAGGTAGAAAAAGCTTATATCAACATTCAGCCAACTTAAGATATTGCCCCTGATCCCCGCATCAAAATTATAGCCGCTTTCATCTTCAATCAAGCTGTCCAGTAAAAAATTTGGGTTGTTAAGTCGTAAGTCACTAAATGTGACTGAACGAAAATTTTCGGAGAAATTGGTATATAAATTGACATTATCATTCAGGTAATGGCTTATTCCTAACCCGAATAGCACAAATGATCTGATGACTGATCGGTCGTCGGTAAACTCATTCTCTACCGTAATGTCCCCGGCAAAGTTTCTTACGATCTGTTTCCAGGTACCCGCGGCATCCGTACGGATATGCTCAAACCTTATTCCGGGTGTTATGCTTGTTTTGGCAGAGACGTTGATGACATTTTCCATGAACAACGCGTAATTCCGGCTTGGGAAGTCATAGTCAAAATCCTCAAGGTCATTAGGGTTTAAGAACGAAAAGTTGGCTTCTGCCGAGGAGGAAGCATCGCCCTGTTGGCGATCCGTCAGCCCGTGGTAGTACCTTCCTCCGACCAACAATGCTGAAGTTTGGCCAAAAAGGTCATAATAGTGTAGCAATCGAATTTCAGAGCCATAGTTCTCAAAGCGGTCACTGATAAGTGTTCTGTTTTCATTAGGATTATCAGTTCTATCTATTTGCTGAAGGTTTCCCAACGCATCTCTACTGGAAAATAAGCCGAAGATTCGTAAGTTCAGTTTGGTACGGTCATTAAACTTAAAGTCAATGGTTGACGCCAACAAGTTCCAATTGACCTGAAACCAGTTCCGGCCGCGCCGGGATTTTTCCAATTCCCCGGATTCAAAATCCTCATCCGTCAAACCACCGGGCTGTTGTGCCTTATAGTCCATAAAAGAGTATTCAAATCCAAGCGACAATTTATCGTTCACCTGGTAACCGATGCGGGAAAAAGCCAGGTGAGCGTCAAAGGCTGAATTTTCCCTCCATCCGTCTCCCTGCCGGTATTGGTAATAGCCAAAATATTTGACTTTTCCCAGCGTTCCACCCACACTCGCATAAGAGTTTATCAAACCAAAAGAACCAATGGCCTGCTCTAAATTTATTTCAAAAGGTTTATCGGCAGCTTCTTTAAGCTTAAAGTTAAGCATACCGCCAAACTGGGTGCCGTACTGCAATGAAGCTGCTCCCCGCACGATTTCAATACGCTCTACGGCCTGCATAGAAGGCATGTAGTAGCTTTCCGGGTATCCTAAAGCATCGGCACTCATATCATAGCCGTTTTGTCGCGTGTTGAAATTTGCTGTTCTGCTGGGGCCTAATCCTCTGGCAGCAATATCGAGTTGAATACCGGCATAATCACTCTCCCAAATATTTAATCCCGGCACTTTTGCGAAAACCTGACGCGCATTATTGGTAACTTTGTTTGCCGCAAAGTCTTCCAACATAATGAGCTCATTTTTCTTCGCTTCATAAATTCCAAGCCCTTCGATGCCTTTGAGCCTCGTAATCCCTGAGGTTTCATTCTGCTTATCGCTTATTACTACTGCTTCAAGATTTTTAGTGATCTCCACCAGGAAAAAATTTATTTCTAAATCCTTATCAACAACGATCTCCCGGTATTCAACTTTTTTTCCTATACTAAATGCTTCTAAAATATATCTGCCACGATGTAAGTCAATTTCGTAATAGCCGTTTTGGTTTGTTTGTACCCGTTTGGAAATTGACTGAACAAAGACAGTAGCCCCATCCAACACGGGTGAAGCCGTTGTTTTGCCCGAAAATACTTTACCATATACTTTGTGAGCCTGGCTCAGTAAATTTTGGCTAACCATCAGAAATCCGATCAGAAAAATAACCGCTCTCCTCATCTTTCAGGACTTTTGTGATACGGTAAAATCCAATCTTTCTTTCCCCACCCGTCACTTATTGTTGTCAGATCTTTCTGCGGGTCAATCAGTAGTTGGGCTGGACTTGCATTTAATGTTACCCAGGCTTCAACGCGCACATACGGATCATTCATGCCCCGCAATTTAAAATGCTTATCAAGAAAGTGCGCGAATTGCAAGATCATATCCGGCTGCATAGCCATCTGTTTTTCCTGGTGGGGCCTTAAAAATTCCCGATTTATAACAGCACCTTCTTTGCCATCAGGGCCGTCTTTTATATAAAATGTCGCTGTCCCGGCTTTCTCCATCAACATAACGCGCCAGGCAAACCTATATCCTTCTTCGGTCCAGAAAACATTACCGGGATAAAATAAATATCTCCAGGGGAATAAGATCTGAAACAAAAAATAGCAAAATAAAAAAAGTAGGATTAAACGGCTGGTCGGGAATGGTTTTGCTTCTATTGATACATCGTGTCTTTTCTGAGGTAAAATGTTTAGAGATTTTGAGATGCCGTTAATTATTTTTAAATGGAAAGGTCCTGAAAAGAAAATAGTAACAGCAAAGATCATCACCAACGGGAAAACACCTATTTGAAATAATATGCCTGTGAGCGTATGAAAGATTATTACCAAAAAATAAGATATCCAACGACTTCTATGCCACAATAACCCAAAAATGATAAAGGTATCAAAAAGCATCCCGATCCAACTGAAAACATATGCTGTAGCATAGTATTCAAAAAGAAAACCTATAACGGGAATGCTTGATTTAGCGGGCAGCCAGATGGATAGGGGGAGGGCATTTATCAACCAGTCATAATTAATCTTTGCAAGTCCGGCATATACATACAAGATGGCGATCTGCAACTTCAAAATCCCTATGCACCAACGACTAACTTTATCATTCAGTAAATCTGGGTTTCTTCTTGCATCCAGTGAAAAAAACTGATTTGCAGGAATCAGGATGAGCAAAAAAGAAACGATGCTTACGAAATAATAATGATTTAAATAGTAAGTGATGTCGATCAATTCTACATAGGAAAAGCATAAGAAAAAGAGTATAGCTGACAGCCGATAGAGGAACCCCAAAAGAATGCCCAGACTCGAAAAAATCATTAATACAAAGACAACATACATCCATTGACCGGGCAAAGGTTTTATCCAATCAAACCCGAAGTAATGAAAGTGTACTACAGAATCAATCAACTGCGTGTCAATCCAACCCATGGCCATGTATCGAATCGTACTAAACAGCATGACCAATCCAAAGCCCATCCTGAAAACAACTAAAGGAGCAACCATAACAGGCTGCTCCAGATAATTTTTGGCTTTATGTGTAAATATTTTGCTTGCAGAATTTTGCAAGGCTTTAGTCGCCATCCCCGGAATTAAATGTAATGCTTATCCCCAACAGGGAGCTCATAGAACTTTTGAAATTAGCGGTATTATTTTGTAAAGAATTCCTGAGGGTTACAACCTCTTCCGATTCGATTTGGTCTGATAATCTTCCCTGTGGAATTGCATTGATCGCAGTTTCAATTACAGCAATTGAGTCAACAGTCATTTCAACTAACTCCGGACCTCCAACAACTGAGTTGAGGTATTCCTCAAAACCGGTAAAGTTGCTGCCAGTCCTTGAACGTCCAAACCAGATATTTTTAGAATTTTCAAAGTGTGCTTTGATGAGTTCGAGGGAAACACCACTGTAATAAGCCTCAACTAATGTCGGGTCAGCTTTGCTTTGGCCTGCTGTCAAACCTGCAGGTAGTTCTACTTTAAAGTTTTTCATGTTTTCGTAATCACTTACAAAATCGTTATACAGCAATGATATCGGACTTCCTGCTGATGTCCCATCATTATTTATAAACTCATCCCTGTAATTCGCCTGCCATTCTGCGACAATACCTTCAATAGTTTGTTGCTGTTCGTTAACGATTAGCTGCAGATAGTCTTTCCTATTCTGGTTGAAGCCTGAAATGATGGCTTCAATGGTTTTATTTTTTCCATAAATAAGATACTCCACGGTGTAGAATCCTCTTACATTCTTATCAAAACTTGCAGCAAGATTAAAATCTGTATCACCTATATTTTGCTCTACTTTATCTTCATCCACCGGAAACGCACCCAATATACTGGCAAAAGGGCCCAGCGGTAGGCTACCAGGCCCGAATCCAAAGGCTGAACAATGTTGAAAATCAATAACCGCCTGCAGCCATGCTTCCCTCAATAATTCTAAATTTTCTACAGAGGTATTTTGAACAAAGTCATCGGATGCATTAGACATATTGTTTATGCTCGTCTGTAAGGAATTAAGGTTAGGAATGATAAGATCATCAGCCATCTCCTGAAGAAGGATACCTCTATCAAATCCGGTACTTTCTGTAGAGTCGGCTTCTTCATCACAGGATATTAATGCGGCCGTAATAACGAATAACAAGATTCCAAACAGCTTTTTTATCTTAATCATTTTATCTTAAAGTTTTTTTATTTCACAAAAGCTTTGATCGATAATTATGTTGGATCATTCACGAAAAAAGTAGCAACCTCTTCATCTGTAAATCCATAAATGGACTGAATCTCCGCAATGACCTCATCAAGATTTCCAATAAGTGTTGCATCATTTAAAAATCTGTAACTTTCCGGTGTTTGTCCGTCAGGAGCTAACAGTAAATCCAGTATGTTGTCGACTTGTTGATCTGTGATTTGTTTATTGCTTATGCCTTTAAAACCGTGAGCAAAAGAAACACCTTCTGCATATGAGTGCATCGCATCACCAAGGATTCCTTCATCACCGTTGGCTGTTTGTAATTTTGTCCTTGTATCGTTACAATAAAATATTACTGTAGCGTAGTTAGATTTTTCCCATGCCATCAAATAATTAGCGAGTGCCTGGTTTCTTTCACTATCAAAGGCAGTACCAGCTTCAATTGCAGCTTTAGCGGTTATAAGACTAGTCTTGATATCAAAGAAGAAACCGGTTTCAGTATTTTGGTTCGATCTTCTTCTTGAATATGTTGCCGCTGCAGTAGTTGAAGAGGGATCAAAGGTAGGATCTGTGCCATGTATCTCCACCAGTTTATCGATAGCTGATGAACTGGTAAGATCCCCATTTATTACAGTAAGTGCATGATTATAAAGAGCGGCACCAAAAGAACCTTTTTCTACCTTTTGTTTCAGCTCCAGACCATTCTCATCCAATAATCTGCTGCCCAACAAACCACCTTCTTCATCATCAGCAGGCGTTCCTGACCCCGGATTTTGAAATCCATCATCATCGTTTGCTGCCTTGACAAGTTCAACCAGCCACCCTTCAACCAATGTTCTATAGCTGGTGGTGGTAACCGCCGAAAGCGTGGATGGATAGGGAATGTTTGACACCGTTGTGGATTGGGCATTTGATTCTGCATCGCTTGCTGCGGATGTCATCGTGGAAAGCTCATCAATCACCGTACTTTCTGCCGATACATTTGCATCGAACGAAGGCGAAACATATTCATCTGGTATATCCAACTGAGGGGTAGCATCGTCATCATCACTACAGCTGATGAAAATAATTAACAATACAAATAACAGGTTAAAAGCTATTGATCTCATATATTATGATTTAAAATTGGTTAAACAAAGATTAAAAAAATTATTTATATTTAATCTAAATAAACCTTCAAAATATGAGAGATTGGAGAAAATCACTAGTTCTAGTGATAAGCATATGGAGTAAAATTAACTTGTATTATAATGACATATCCTAAGGTTTTTATATTGTAAAATAGTTGCATAAATGATATAAATCCTAAATACAAGTGCGGAAAATCAGTTTCCAGGGGGTACGTGCCAGCTTTAAAAATCTTAAATTAAAATAAGATTTTTTTTTGATTTTTTAACATTAACCAACATAAGCATGAACCATAAATTTAAACCAGAAAGTTTAATGATGTCATACGGCTATAAACCTGAACTTTCTGAAGGTGCCGTAAAATGTCCGATATTCCAAACGTCTACATTTGCATTTAAAACTGCTGAGGAGGGTAAAGCCTTTTTTGAAGTAGCTTATGGCAAAAGAGAACAGAGGCCTAATGAAGCGCTTGGTTTGATCTATAGCCGGATAAACAATCCTGACCTGGAAATACTCGAAAACAGACTGTGTTTGTGGGACGGAGCTGAAGATGCTGCAGTATTTGAAAGTGGTATGTCTGCCATAACCACAGTGATGTTGGAATTTTTAGAACCGGGGGATTTATTACTTTTTAGTTCACCGGTGTATGGAGGGACAGATCATTTTATTCATCATTTTTTGCCAAAAATAGGTATAGAAACTATTGAATTCAGAACCAAACAAGGGCATGATGAAGTTTATGACCTGGTAAAATCTTCAGGTAAAGCCGACAGACTGAAAATGGTTTATATTGAAACACCTGCCAATCCTACCAATGATCTGATTGATATGGCCAGCTGTAAAAAAATCACAGATGAATTTAGTAGCCCTGAAAAGCAGGTGGTATTTACCGTTGATAACACATACATGGGTCCATTATGGCAACATCCTATAAAGCATGGTGCTGACCTGGTTATTTATTCGGCGACCAAATACATAGGAGGGCATAGTGATGTTATTGCCGGGGCAGTTTTAGGCGATAAAAAAATGATGAAACGTGTAAAAACGTTACGGACTTTCCTTGGTAATATGGCAGACCCATGGACCGGATGGTTACTGATGCGAAGCCTGGAAACATTAAAAATTCGTATGGAGAAGCAACAGGCTAATGCAGTAAAAGTGGCTGAATTTCTTAATAAGCACCCCAAAATTGCTTCAATTAATTATTTGGGTTTAATCCCTGAAGGATCACCGGAGTATGACATTTATAAGCGCCAGTATTCCGGTAGTGGAGCCATGCTGTCATTTAATATTAATGGTGGCGAGAAGGAAGCTTTCACATTTATGAATACCTTAAAGATGATAAAACTAGCAGTGAGCCTGGGCAGTACCGAAAGTCTTTGTGAGCATCCTAAGACCATGACCCACGCAGACATCGAGGAAGAGCACCTCACTGAGATGGGAATAACCGATTCCTTGATAAGGATTTCCGTAGGGGTTGAAAATCATCAGGATATAATATGGGATATCAATCAGGCCTTAGAGAAGGTTGGGCATGAAAAGATGGTTAACAAAGCCGTTTACTGATAAAATGTGGTCAACATCACTGTGGCTTTACTTGAATAAAATGAAAAGAAACCCGTAAATTTAAACTATGGACAAAGCCACAATTGACAAAAGTAAGGTTTGGAACGTGAAGGATTACGAACAGTTGGAAGAGGGACTTCTGGCTCAACTCATTAAAGGAGAATTAATTATGTCACCTGCACCTGTACCTCAGCATCAACGTATCCTGAGAAATCTTTTTATTCAACTGGATAAATCGTTCAATACTGGTGAATTATACTTCTCTCCAATAGATTTATACCTAGATAATCAAAATATCTATCAGCCTGACTTATTATTTGTATCGGAAGACAATAAAAATATTATAACAGGTAAAGCAATAGAAGGCGCACCGGATCTGATCGTAGAAGTAATATCGCCTTCCAACAGTTTCATTGACCGAAACACCAAAAAAAGAAAATACCTGGAGTTTGGTGTGATTGAGTATTGGATCGTTGATCCAGCTAACAAGACCCTGGAAATCTATACCCCTGAAGATCATGACACGCCAAGGCTGTATTTGGTTAAAGCGGGGCAAATATCCTCATTAGTCTCACAAAGCATAGCCTTCAATCTCGATGAGATTTGGTGAGGATAAATAATTTAACATATCCCGACACTCACAAGAAATAAACAGAAATTAAGCTATAAAGAAAAATTGAGTCCTATACCCAATACTTCTTTGAACTGAACCCTCGGTTCCGTGCCCGTAACATCACCATTTTCATCGGTAATTTCAAACCTCACATCTTCGTCATATATCAATTGTGTGGTAATAGATGCCGCCAGGAAATCATTGACTTTAAATAATAGGATTACTTCCCAGTTGACATCTATATCGCCAAAGTTTTCAATGTAGTTGGTGAAGAGCTGCAAACGGGATTCTAAATTCACATGCTCTGCGATGTCCTTCTTGAAATTTGCATTTAGGAACGTGCCTGGCTCTGTCCTTAGTCGATTTCCTTCCGTGATGATATTGCCATTTTCATCCACCACTGCAGCATCAACGCCGAAAGCCCCCTGGTTGGCCAGGTTCTGGTCATTTACAATGGTGAATTTTGCAGAAATAGGTGCGTAGAGTATTGAAAAGTAAGAGGAAGGCTTAAACTCCAGACCGGTATTTATAATTAAATAAGCGGGAGCTAAAAATTCGGAGATACGCACAGAGTCGTTTGGTAAATCAAATCCAGGCGCCCATTGAGTTTTGAAATCCACCATTGACGACCAGTACAGCTTATCATTTTCAGGGTTCAGCTTATACCCAAACTTTGATAAAAGCTGGATCTTATCATCTGTTTTTTGAAGGTCTTCTTCTTCCTGGTTAATCAATCCATAAGCAAGGTTAAGGTTGGTTTCCCAGGAGATACGGTCTTTATTGAACTGAGCAGAAGCATCCACTGCTGAGCTAAAGGAAATTGAGTTTTGTCCACCGGCAGCCCAGTTGGATAAGGACACCTGATTGAAGAGCAAGGATCCTCTTAATCCTTTTTGCCAATACGAGGTATCGCCTTCAGACAAATCTTGTGCATTAACTAATCTCACGAAAAAGAAAAAGCATAACACACCGGTTAAGTGGTTTTTTTCAAGCATTTTCATAACAGTTAAGTGTTGGTTTTTAGGGAAATAAATCTAGTTTATTTCAAATTTCATTAGGATAAAACCGGAGATAATTGTTGACGAATTATAGAATTAGTTTCCTTCTTACCTTCTAAGATAAAAGATGACAAAATTTCATACTTTATATTTTCATTTCCAGATCAGATATTCTCTTTTAATGATCTGAAAAATTTTCTACCGTAAAAGACAGGAAGGATAGTATCTGCCTGAAATCTAATGTAATAACCACTCCATTCTTGACATGGTGTCTTTATAATCGTTTCCTTGTTTGATATTGCTCACGATAGAAGCGATTAATTCATCTATTTTTTCTTTTGGGTAGCCGAATTTGTAAGCCATCACCCTGCACAGTTTTTCTTCATCCCTGTGTATATCGTCATCAATGGACATCATTTGTGCCAGGTCGTACAACTGATGGAATTTTTCCTCTTCATCCTCCGGCACCTCCAGCTCAATGGCGTCCGCCTCCTCCGAGATACTAGATAGCGACTTGAGGGATACACCATGCTTTTTAGCCAGTTCATTGATGAGTTCTTTCTCAGCCTCATCATACGAACCGTCGATTAAAGCCATTTCTATCAGGTTTTTCATATGGCTGCGTGTGTATTTCTTACCCTCCTTAAACATTTTGATAAAATCAGCGAGCTTCATGGTACTAAATTTTTATGGAATGTTAATAAACTATCCGCTCATAATGGAGAGTTTGAATGATATTATTTTGTTAATTCAAGTTTTTTATCACTAGTTTATTCCAGCACGGAAGTAACTTTTGCCACAGGCCGTGAAAGGTTCACTAGGCTGAAGAATAGCACAAGTCAAAATGAGCAATACCTTGGACTAGAGTGTGGGTTATCCCCAAAGCTGGTGCGAGCTTTGTAGGCACCGTGGGTATTATCGCTCATGGTTGTCTAATCATATCTTAGCAGCCATAGTTTAACCCAGAATTGTCATTAGACTTTCTATTACATGGTTAAATCACTTCAAAT
>CAYSCZ010000080.1:0-12629 GCA_964429655.1 uncultured Roseivirgaceae bacterium | reverse complement strand
TTTGGGATACTTAATACACACCTCCTTTTTCAATCGTTTAGGACGCTATTGGTTTCTAATTAAAAAAATGGCAAAAGCAAATCCCGAAATAATTATTGCATTAAGGAAAACTGCTGAAAAATTAGAAAAAGGGGCATCCTATCAATGGGGCCACATGGGCGCATGTAATTGTGGTAACCTGGCGCAGGAGTTTTTGGATATTTCTAAGGCAAAAATCCATGAGTACGCGATGTTGGGTAAAGGGGATTGGACTGACCAGGTTGAGGATTATTGTCCAACAAGTAAATATCCCATGGATTTGATGATCTCCGAACTGTTAAATAAAGGTTTAACCCGACAAGATCTGCAGAACCTTGAAAAATTATCCGATAAAAAGGTGTTGATACATATGAACAATAGGTATCCAGCATATAATAGCAAAAATGATGTAATTGAATATTTTAAAGCATGGGCAAACTTGTTGGAGAAGGAATATTTGGAAAAATCATCCGTTGAGGATTTTGTTTTCGAGGCATCATTTGTTAACGCTTAATTAGTAGCCTCCTGTAAAATTATTATCTTTGCGATTCTGCAACCTGTACGATCAGCTCCTGCCAAATCCCCCAGGTCTGGAAAGAAGCAAGGGTAGGCGGTCGTAGCGATGCGATACGGGTTGCTTTTTTATTTTTACCTTATTAAAATAACATATGAAATTTTTTATCGATACCGCAAATATTGAGGAGATCAAAGAAGCTTACGATCTGGGCGTATTGGATGGCGTAACAACTAATCCTTCCCTCATGGCCAAAGAAAATATTACAGGGAAAGAAAATATCTTCAAACATTACGAAGCCATCTGTAATGAAGTAGATGATAATGTAAGTGCAGAGGTAATATCTACTTCGTTTGATGGGATGATTAAAGAAGCAAGGGAGCTTGCCGATATCGACCCAAAAATCGTGGTTAAAATACCAATGATCAAAGACGGCGTTAAAGCTATTAAGCAGCTAGCAAAAGACGACATTAGAACCAACTGCACACTAATTTTTAATGCAGGCCAGGCAATACTGGCCGCTAAAGCAGGGGCATCTTTTATTTCGCCATTTATCGGCAGGTTAGATGACGTTTGCTCAGATGGTCTTTCATTAGTAGAGCAAATCGTGGGTATCTATGATAATTATGCCTTTGAAACAGAGATCTTAGCTGCGTCTATCCGCCATAATATGCATCTCATTCAATGTGCGGAAATTGGTGCAGACGTTGCCACTTGTCCATTAACAGTGATAACAGGTCTATTGAAGCATCCACTCACAGATAGTGGACTAGAGAAATTTCTGTCTGATCATAAGAAAGGAAATAAATAGTTATTTCTTGATGTACATCTTAAAAGTTAAAGGCAAAGCCAAAATCCCTGACTATATACAGTTAAGGGATGATAACTTTGTGTTGGTAGCTTACTTCAGGGCAGACCGTCCTTTGAAAAAACTGGAAAAATATGGTATAGAAGGCAAAGAGGAAGCTTTAAATGAAGTGATCTATAATCTACCCTTTGGTAAACTCCAAAAACTAGAACTATGAATGATTCCGAAACCATAGTCCAGATTGAAAAAGCCAGTATATTTCAGGATGGAAATACTATATTGAGTGATGTTCATTTTTCAATTCAGAAGGGGGAGTTCGTTTATTTAGTGGGCCGTACAGGTAGTGGTAAATCGTCTCTACTTAAAACTTTGTACGCTGATTTACCGCTCAAGCTGGGTAACGCATTTATAGCCGGCTATCATTTATCTAACATAAAAAGTAAAGATGTGCCAAACCTTAGAAGAAGGCTCGGTATTATTTTCCAGGACTTTCAACTTTTTGAAGACAGAACGGTTTCAGAAAACCTTTTCTTCATAATGAAGGCCACAGGATGGAAAGATAAATCCAAAATGAAATCAAGACTTTCTGATGTTCTCATGAAAGTAGGGTTAGGGACTATATCCAACAAGATGCCTCATCAATTATCCGGAGGGGAACAGCAGCGGGTTGTTATCGCCCGGGCATTATTGAACGACCCTTACATTTTGGTGGCTGATGAACCTACCGGTAATCTTGATCCGGAGGTTTCGAAGGGGATTTTTAAATTATTTTTGGAGATCAACAGAGGTGGCACTGCAGTTTTGATGGCCACACACAATCATTCTTTTATTGAAAAATATCCTTCTAGAATATTAAAGTGTGAGAAGGGTAAGCTACTGGACTCATCCAAAGAAAAATTTGAACTAACCAGTCATTTTTACTATTAATAAAATATACACCTTGCGATCAGTGTTTAGATTAATAGTAATGCTTCTCTTTATTCTTTTTTCGGAACAATCATTCGCCCAACAGCTAGCTCAAAATGACACCATCCCGAAGAGCGCAATAAAAAAAGAATTTCCTTTGAAAGGATATGTATTCCCAAATTATGAGTTTTCACAGAATCCCAATGGCCTGGGAGGGTCTGCAGTTATCGCTTTGGTGTTAACTTACAAAAATAAATATCGGATTGGTGGTTTTGCCTCAGCTTATATCGATGATTATACCGAAAGATTAATTTTCCCTAATGCTTTTGATCTTATTTATGGCCATGCAGGATTTTCTGTAGGCTATCAATTATACGATAAAGACCAAATTTCTGCTTATTTTGATCTCAAAACCAGTTTTGGTCAGGCAATATGGGAGGATGCAGAGACCTCGTTTAATTTTAGTAACGATAAATTTACCTTCATTAATCCGACTGTTGGCATAGAGTATCAAATATTAAAATTTCTGGCAATGAGTGTTGAATTAGGCTTTAGAAAAATAAATGGACTTGAACTTAGAGGACTGGAAACATCTGACTTTGACGGTATTACATTAAATGGGGGCATTAAAATAGGATTATTTCAATGAGAGCATCTACAATATTTTTTTTTACCTTTCTATTTCTGTCTTCCTGCTTAATTGATGATAATATCCAACCGGATAATAGTCCTTTTGACTATGAATTCCCGTCTGAGTTTAATTTTAATGAAGGATTACTGCTAAGATTGGACTCAGCCATCAGGTTAGGGGAATTTGGTGATATTAATAGCCTTCTAGTGATAAAAAATGACAATATAATCTTTGAGAATTATTACCGTGGAGCTCAACGATCAACGCTTTATGATATAAGTAATGTGGCTATGAGCATTACATCATCGCTTATTGGTACTGCTTTGAATGAAAATTTAATACCCAACCTTCAAACGCCTATAGAGCAAACACTTTCTTCCCAATATGATAGCATTTTTGAAGCCGTCCCTGGAAAAAGATCTATAAATTTTGAACACTTGTTAACCATGAAGTCCGGATTGGCCTGGAATGAAAGCATTATCCCCTACCCTTTTCCGGAAAATAATTTAGTACAACTTACCAATAGCAACGACTGGGCTTTTTTTGTCTTAAACCAGCCATTGGAAGCAGAACCAGGAAGACGTTTTGCCTTTAATAGCGCTGCAAACCTCATTATTTCAAGTGTCATTCAAAATCAAACCAATCAACCCTTTAAAAACTACATAACACAAAACCTGTTTAAACCACTTCAGATTAGTAATTTCCAAATAGAAAGCGATCCCTCAGGTCTGACTAATAGCGCCTTTGGTATTAGAATGAATACGCTTGACCTTGCAAAAATCAGTTATATGTTTTTAAAAAAAGGAAATTGGTTTGGGACTGAAATTATCCCCTTTGAATATTTAGAAGAAGCAACCACAGTACAAGTAAGTATTACAAATACAAATAGCTACGGTTATCATTGGTGGAGATACACAGATAGTTACGTTGAACAGATATTTCCCAGTTTGTTGGTCAATGATGTATATTTCACTTACGGATTTGATGGACAGGCAATATTCATCATTCCTCATTTAGAAATGACATTTACTGTGATGGCTGAAAACCTTAATAATGGAAATTTTTTTCAAACTCAATTTTTAATACGTAATTTCCTTTCATCGTTAAACCAGGCAGGCATATAGTTAAAGGGTACATCCTTAGCTTAGCCATAAGCAGCTGTAACAAGTGCGCATGAATGGAAAAAAGGGACGAAAAACTACTTAATGACATATCCAATGGTGATAGCAATGCTTTTGAGAAAGTATTTAAATTACATTATGTGCCCCTCTGCAACTATGCGATAAAATTTGTCCGGTTACCGGAAATCGCTGAAGAAGTAGTCCAGGAAGTGTTTATTTACTTATGGGAAAAAAGAAGGTCAATCCAAATTAATACCTCAATAAATGCGTACTTGTTCAGGGCAGTTAGAAACCGTTCCATTAATTATTTAAAGCTTCAACTGCCTAAAGACAATAATAAAGAAGCGCTTAGTCCTATGATGGAAGTCGTTGATCCTGTATATGATGAAGATAACCTGAAAGAACTTAAGTTTAAAATTGATAAAGCCATCGACAATCTACCCAGGCAATGTAAAATTATATTTAACCTTAGCAGAAATGCAGGCTTAACTTATTCTGAAATTGCCAAAGAAATGGGTATTTCAATTAAAACAGTGGAAAATCAAATTAGCATAGCGTTAAGGAAGTTAAAAATTGCTTTATCAGAATGAATTTATTTTAATCAATCTTTAGGGGTTGGGTAATTTATTGTTGACCTTTATAATACATGAAAGAAAGAAAGCTTCCTATTGACTTTTTTCAAGATCTATGCCAGGGCAAAGAATTTTCCCCGTTGGAAGCATATTATCAAACAACTGATGAGGAACAATTGAGTAAGCAAGACATAGAAAAAATATACTTACTCAGTGATATGCCTCCTTTTGAACCCAACACCGAGAGGGCCTGGGATACTGTGAATACTAAAATTTCAAAAAATAATTCCGGTAGATGGTGGTATGCAGCCGCTTCAATAATCTTACTACTGGGCCTTGTAATCTTTTTTATTGATCTTTCTGATGAGAGAAAAGTAATAAAATTAACTACCTCAGATACAGCAAAAAATTTTACCCTACCAGACGGTTCTGAGCTTTGGTTAAACAGGAATAGTTCAGTAAAATTCTTTGATGATTTTGAACAAAAAAGGACATTATCCCTGGCCGGAGAAGGATATTTTGAAGTAACCCCGGATGATAATTCACCCTTTATAATCACTACAAAAGAATCTGAAGTTAAAGTAGTCGGCACAAAATTTAACCTGAATGCTTTTCCACAATGTTCCGAAGTTAAATTATCGGTGATATCCGGGATAGTCCAGTTCAAAAGCGGCCCACTCGATGCATTATTGAAGAATGATGAAAGTATAATTTTTGATTCCATCCGTAGAAGTATGAAAAAGCAAAAAACAGATGTGAATACATTATCCTGGATAAATGGAAAATTCATCTTTGAAAACACCCCGCTGCAAGAAGTTGCTATACAATTATCAAATCACTTTCAGGTTGAGATAAAAATCGTAAATGAAGATCTGAAGAAATGTCTGATTACTTCTGAATTCATTAAACGGGACCTGAAAGAAATCTTGAAGGTTATAACTTCAGTATTGGGCGGTAGCTATCAAAAAAAGCAAGATCAGTACTACATCTACGGAAAAGGATGTAATTAAGAAAATCCACTAACTGCTTTTATCTTTACGCAAAAAGAATTTGTGTTAAGATTATTGAAAATAATATGCCTTTTATTCCTTTTTTTTAGCCATATAGCGTTATCACAGGATGTGCTCACCAGAATCGTAAACCTGGAAATAAAAAGTCAGTCCTCCCAAAAACTATTGACTACATTAATAAGGGATTATAACATCCCAATTTCATATAGTGCGAATCTTATTCCTGCTGACAAAATCATCTATCTGGATGATAAGGAAAGCTTAAAATCAATTCTGGACAAGATCATAAATAATGAGTTTCTTGATTATAAGTTAATGGGTAAGCGGGTTATAATCATCCCATCAAAAAAAAGGCGTAGTCTTAGATATACCTTCAGTGGAAAAGTCAACGATGGAGTGAGCGGACAACTTTTGATCGGTGCTAATATTTCAGTGCAAAATACACGGCAGGGTACTACTTCTAACGACTATGGCTTTTTTTCAATTACACTCCCAAAAGGACAACATAAAATACAATTTTCTCATGTGGGTTACCTAAGTCAAACAATTGATCTTGATCTGAATGGTAATCAGAGAATGGAAGTTTCATTAACACCGAAGAATACAAAGTTAGAAGAGGTCCTGGTATCTTCTTATGACTATGAGGCTGGCTTATCGGCAGTTATTCCAGGTATAAATATTCTCGATGATAAATTATTATCTGACATTCCATATTTTTTAGGGGAAGTTGATGTTCTTCAAGGTGCCTTAACATTACCGGGCGTAACAAACCTTGGAGAAGATGCTGAGGGTTTAAATATACGTGGTGGAGGTGTCGATGAAAATTTAATTCTGCTGGATGATGCAGTATTATACAATGTCAATCACTTTTATGGGCTTATCTCTATATTCAATCCTGAAATAATAAGTAAAGCCAAAATATATAAGGGTAATTTTCCTTCCAGCAATGGTGGCAGAACTTCGGGATTGGTGCATGTTAGACAAAGAAAAGGAAACGATAAAGAACTTAAAGTCAGTGGAGGTATTGGGTTTGCATCCGGAAAACTCACGGTAGAAGGCCCAATAAAAAAAGAGAATAGCTCTTTTTTAATGTCGGGGCGCAGCTCATACCTCGATTTAGGATTGAGGCTATTCAACGACCGGGAGATAAGCAATAGCCGCGCTATTTTTCAGGACTTCAACACCAAGCTATTTTTTGATTTTGATAAGAAAAATGATCTCTCCTTTTCGGCATATTTCGGTAACGACAAGAACAGGATTGGGTTTGGCGAAACTAATGTCTGGGGAAACCGGGTGGCATCTCTGCAATGGTCTCATATACACACACCCAAACACTTCACCAACGTTACCAGCTACTTCAGTAATTATACCACGAAGGTTACCGATCCGCGGGAGGCGGGTAGTTTTACATCTACATCAAGAATCAATGATTATGCTGTTAAAGCAGATCATAGTATTTTCGCATCCCCAAATAATAGTATTCATCTGGGCATCAGCGGTATCTTTCATAGGTTTAAACCAGGAGATCGGTTACCATTATCGGAAAGTATATCCACTAATACGGTGAGATTACAGACAGAGCATGCATTAGAATATGCATTGTATGCCAGCAATGAATATAACTACAGGGATAAATTGCTTCTGAACTACGGTGTCAGGTTTTCAGGATTGATGGCATTAGGAAAAAGAAATGTATTTGTATACAGTGCTGATGAACCTAGAAGTATTGAAAAAATTATTGATACGCTGCAATTTAATTCATGGGAGGTATCAAAACATTATTCAGGTATCGAACCCCGGCTGTCTTTAAATTATAAAATAAAACCAGGCAATGCTTTTAAAGTGGGTTACAGTAAAAATTTTCAATATATATCCTTAATTTCAAATACATTGACGCCCTCTCCGACAGATATTTGGAAGCTTAGTGACACACACATCCCTCCCACAAAAAGCCATCAGCTTACGATGGCTTTTAATAAAATCTTTAACGGTTTTGACTTATCTATCGAAGGATATTATAAACGGTTAAATAACATTATTGAATTTAAAGATGGGGCTAACCTTTCTTTTAATCGCGCCATCGAAACGGAAGTAGTAAATGGAAGAAGCAGGGCTTATGGATTGGAGTTCTATTTGAAAAAATCTATTTCGAACTTTACCGGATGGATAAGTTACACTTTCTCCAGATCAGAAATACAGATAGACAGTCAATTTCCGAATGAAGAAGTGAATAACGGGGAATTTTTTCCTGCTAATAATGATCGTAAGCATGATTTATCAATAACCGGTATTTATAAAATCTCAGAGCGATGGAGTGTTTCAGGAAATTTTATATACAATACGGGTCGGCCCATAACATTGCCAAGTGGAAAGATTGATTTTGAAAATTTTATTGTACCAAAGTTTGAGTCAAGAAACAACGGCCGCTTAACTGATTACCACAGGCTTGATTTAAGTTTTAGATTGGAAGGTAAAAAAGATAAGATAAAAAAAAATGGCTCAAAAAAAAAGAAGGAAGACTATTGGACCTTCTCTATTTACAATGTTTATGACAGAAATAATGCCTTTTCGTTTTTATTTAGACAAGACGAAGAAAACCCCACGGAGACTGATGTCTTACAATACAGCATTTTAGGTAGTATCATTCCATCAGTCACCTATAATTTTAGATTTTGAGAAAATTTTTATTTCTGACACTTATTATTTTATCCGGATCATGTGTGGAGCCAGTAGAAGTTGACTTGCCCCCCGCTTCCAATGACATCATTATCAACGGATGGATAACTGATGAGAAAATCAGCTATGAGGTCAGGATTACAAGAACAAATGCTTTTGATGATAAAGCATCTAATCCGGCAGTGAAGGGTGCTGATGTTGTGGTATTTGATAACCACAACAATCAATATATGTTCGAGGAAGTTACACCTGGCATCTACAGATCTGACAGTTCCGCTTTTATTGGAAATATAGGTGATTCATATATTTTAAATGTCGATATAGAGGATAAGAAATATTTTTCTGATGCCGAAACTTTAAATGCACTTCCGATAATTGACAGTATTTTTTTTGAATCATTTATCGAGCCAGACCCAGAGGACCCTACAAATCAATTGGAGTTATTTTTCCCTGTAGGTGTCGTTAATGACCCCGGAGGTATTGAAAACTTTTATCGTTGGATGATTTATGAAAATGACAGCTTGCTAAGTGATCCAGAGAACCTTATACTCATTAGTGATCAATTTATAGATGGTAATATTTTTCAAAATGAACTTCCCGATATTATACTTGAGGCTGGTGACGACCTACGAATAGAACAATTATCATTATCTAAGCCAGCATTTGATTACTTATCCATCATAAAAAATCAGCTCACGTCCTTGGGGACATCTTCTGGCACTACACCAGTTCTGGTAAGAGGAAATATTTTCAACCCTGAAGATGAAGATGAATTAGTACTTGGATATTTTGGCGCTTCCTCGTTTTCAAGTATTCACAAGGAAGTAGAATAAAATAATGAAAATTTTTTAGGGGTTAATGATCGAATGGTTGCCTTAACTAAAGAGTTAAAAATAGAAATGCCCAACTGTTATGAAAAAGAATAAACTTTCAAATGGCCTTTCGAGGCTATTAAATCAAAAACAGGTAGCACACTTTTCTGTTAAGGAGTTCACATTTGATGATGTAAGCAGAAAAAACTATTTCGATCTATTTAACCAATCACAGGTTTCAGCTATCGTAGAGTGTTAGTTATCTAAATTTGATATACCAAGCCAGGACAAAGATGACTTGTACATAATGTTTTCTTTGTCCTTTATGCTTAAATTCATGGCTTCAATCTCTCTTCCAATACTTAAATCCCCCAATGGAAAAGGATAATCACTTCCTAATGTGATTGTATTAGAATCCACTTTACTAAGTATAAATTCGAGATATGATGGATCGTGAGTGATACTGTCTATCCAAAATTTATTTCTATAGACAGTCGGTGACACATCATTATCTACCGCTACCAGGTCGGGCCTACATTTAAATCCAAGCTCAATTCTGCCCAATGTAGCAAAAAAGGAGCCACCGGCATGTGAAAAATTAACCCTCAATTTTGGGAATTTTTCGAATATTCCACCAAAAATCATGGAACATAAAGCCCGAGTGGTTTCAGCAGGCATTCCTACCAACCATGGCAACCAGTATTTCTTGATCTCCTTACTTCCCATCATCTCCCAGGGATGAACCAAAATCGCCACACTTAAATCTTCACAAGCCCCGTAGAAATCATGAAATTGTGGATCGTTAAGGTTTATATTATTGATATTTGATCCAATTTGAACACCCAATAAACCAAGTTCTTTGATCCTCTCCAGTTCCTGTATCGCAAGATTTACATCTTGCATGGGAACAGTGCCTAAACCCATGTAGTTTTTAGGATATCCCTCGACTATGGAAGCAATATGGTCATTTAAGTATTTAGATAGCTCTAGTGTATCAGAAGGTTTTGCCCAATAGCTGAACATAACAGGCACGGTACAGATCACCTGGTATTGCGTATTGAATTGCCTGTACTCCTCAATTCTCTGAACCGGGTCCCAACAATTTGAACTTATTTCCCTAAAAAACCTACCGCCCTGGATCATTCGAGCCTTACCTGCTTTGTGGTGTATTAAGTTTATAAATCCCTCATAACCAAACTTTTTTGAGTAGTTAGGAAGTTTCTCAGGAAGGATGTGGGTATGCATATCAATTTTCAAACCCTCATAGCCCATATTTAAAATGAAATAAACTCAAAATTACCAAATTATATGGCTAATTCTCACAATAGTGGTTGAATGGTTTACTAGCTGCATTAAATTTAAGCTCTACCGCTGTTATAAAATATTTGCATGCTTCATCAATTTTATTTAGCTCAGCTTTACATAAACCGGCATTATAATATGCCTTTGGGTTTTCTTTATGAAATAACAAGTACAAATCATAGTATTGATCAGCGTTGATGAAGTCTTTAAGGTCAAAATAAGCATTACCGATGTGAAGGTAGTTTTTGATAAGGTTTGCATTCAATTCAATAGACTTCTTAAAATCTAATATTGCTCCTTCCAGATCTTCAAGTCTAGTTTTTACCAATCCCCTGTTGTTATAATCCAATGCATTTGCCGGATCAATCTCAAGGGCTTTATTGTAATCCTCCAGCGCTTTTTGATATTCACCTGATTTAAAAAATTCATAGGCTCTCTTAGAATAACTGTAAGGGAATGATTCATTAAATAATTCCTGACTGAGTGGTTTGTTTTCTAGCAAGGAGAGGTTATAAAGTGCTTCTTGATGGTCAGGTTGGAGCTTTAATGCTTTTTGGAAATCGAGCCTAGACATCAGGGTACTATCCAGTTCCATATAAGTTAGACCACGATTAATGTAATAATCAGGATTATTGGAGTCCATACTAAGCGCCCTGTTGAAATCCACTAGTGCCTTGTCAAAATCTAAGATATTCAAATAACATAATCCTCTAAGGTTTAATATGTCACATTTGAAGTCATAAAGGCTATGCATTGATGTGACACCACCAAAAGCTGACGATTTGAAGAAGACTGCATTGGTGGATTCTGTTGTTTCATGGTTATATAATAAATGATTAAAATCCTTTATTGCCTGATCATAATTTTTTAGGTCCATGTAAAGCAGCGCTTTATTTAAATAGGCCTCGCTATGTTGATTGCTGATATTTGTTATTAATTCATAGTCAGTTATAGCTTTAAGAGCATCATTAGTTTGTTCATAGCATAGACCTCTTAAATACAGTGCGTCGGTATTTTTCGGATTATCATTTAAAAATAACATAAGGTGATGGATGCTTTTGTTGTATTTCTGATTGTTGTAGAACTGCTTAGCCAGTTTTAATTCTGATGATTGGCTGTTAACAGTAAAAAATGATGTGAGCAGAAATAAAAAAAATAAACCGAGTTTCATCTAGCGTTTCATTGCATAAGCTGTTCCCTTAGGTACATATGTATCAATGGCAGTATTCCATGCAAGGGGTTTTGCATTAGAATTATTAAAATATTTATTGACAGCATCTAAAAAGTTAAACGAAAAGAACAAATAAATTATCCTTTCTCCGTAATAATTTTTTAATCCCAGTAGCGGTCCCAGTTTTGGCCCCATGTTGTAAGCCATCAGACTCTCTACAATTTTGGGAAATTGCTTAAACACTTCCTGGTCCTGAATAAAATCAACCAGCGCTTTGGTTAAAACCTTACCCTCTTGAGATTCTTTAAAGTTTCTTTCCCTTATAAATTTCTCTAAGAAATATGCTTCCTTTGAATCATTTGGTAACAACTCTTCATTAATTCCAAGCAAATAACCCACCTTATTCCAATATGCTATAAAGTTATTGGCTTCTTTGTTTGTGATTTTGTATCCTAATTTTTTCAATCCCCGAAGGGTGATCAATGAGAAAGCCATATTGGTGCCGGCCATATCTTCCTGATTAACAGGTTCACCCCATTCATAATTCCAATTACCTTTCTTGCAATAATATCTTGCCATGGCATGCATTAATCTTACTTTTCCAATGGCAACAATACCTTTTCCGCTTTTGCTAAACGCATCCTTACTGCATGTATCCAACACGAATAATGATGTTTCAGCAAGCCGCCTTCCAGGATCATCAACCAACCTTTTAGAATTAATTAACACTTTAGCCCCATCTGCAGCAGCATAACAATAAGGTAAGCTATATAATCCCAGCACCGCCATAATCTGCTGATTATACTTCATAAAAAATGGATATATATCGTCTACTTCAATGCTTTTTGCCTGATCATATAAATTTTGGAAATAATCGGCTATAGGCTCTGGAAGATCTTTTTGAAAAATCTGTTGATTGTCTTTCAATCCGAAAAGAATCCCGTGCCAGTTATTTTTTATAACCAGGTCAAATAGTGTATCAGAAAATTCATCCCCTATGGCCCGTTGCTCCTGGAGGTTTGATTTAGATTGTATCGTTTTAGGCTTCACATTACCTAAACAATGTTAAATGTGAAATGATTTGATAT
>CAYSCZ010000079.1:0-12811 GCA_964429655.1 uncultured Roseivirgaceae bacterium | reverse complement strand
TTAGAAGATCGCTGGATAACTGGCTAGCTTCCGACGAAGGAGGATTCGTTCAACAAAGTGTATAAGTAATAGCGGTTTGAGTGTATACTTGAACCGTTTTTGTATTTAGATAAGTATCTTGCTATCCGAAAAGTAAGTGCTATAAATCCGTAGCCGTATTTTAGGACGTGACAAAGACCAACTGGCGGAGTTTAGGCTACCCCGAATACAATATTTATTAATCTTAAAGAATGTTCCTGATTCCAATTTTTTATTAATTGAAAGGGTAGTTTAATCTCTCATTTATGGAAAAAGTTATCTTTGTGTCTCTGATAAAAAACTACCTAAATTCAAGCATTGCGTAATTTAAAGTAAAAAAAAACAGTTGAAAATAAACCATATTGTTAACAGAATGAGCCATTTTAATTACAAAATCTATCTTCGATTAATAACCTTCTTGGTAATTGGAAATTTGACTTATGGTTTTATAAAAATTAACAATATTTTAATCTGGCTTTTTTTTCAAAATTAACTTTAAAAAGACACAATGAATAAAATTTACTGTATTGCAATTGTCTTATTGTCATCTTCTCTTGCGATGGCTCAATCGCTTCAAATTCCTGCTTCTTATTCTAATATAGCTTTCAATGAAAATAAGAAGCTATATTTTGAAGTAGAAGGAGAGAAGTACTTTGCTGAAGAAGTCTCAAATGCTCCTACAATAGCACAATTTATGGGAAAGCCAAAAGGAACGAATACAGGGGTTAAATTAGACTTTGGCAATTTTAAAGGTACCATAACTTATGGTTTGATACCTTACGGCAAAGCACCACACCCGCTTCCTGTTTTTCGTAAGACTACCGAAATTGACAATGGCAAAGCAGGGATTAATATCAAAGACGATTTCAAATATCCTTACGACTTTGTGGATTGGAAAAAAAACGGTTTTGTGAATATTGGGTATCGGTTGGCAGACGAAAAGGGAATGCTGCTGTTTGATGGTGTGATGGCACTAGAAGGAGAAGGCCCTTTTAATGTAGTACCAGCCATTTACGAAGGGCCGTTTGTAAGTAACGTTACGGATAGTTCGGCAGTGATTTGGTGCAAAACTACACTTCCAGTAGAAGTTACGCTAGAGGTCAACGGGAAAGAATATAAAAGTGAAAAGGAAACAACGAAGCATCAATGGAAAATTGATGGACTATCTCCCGATGAAAAATATGAGTACAAAGTAGTTTACGGTATTCAGTCACAAGCATATCACTTTAAAACTGCCTTTAGTAGTGGAAGCAGAAAGCCCTTTGTATTTGGTTATACCAGCGATAGTCGTCATGCCACGGGTGGTGGTGAGCGAAAAATACTCGGGGCCAATACATACATCATGAAAAAGATGGCGGCACTAGCCTATATGAAAGAGGTGAGCTTTATTCAATTCACTGGCGATATGATTAATGGATATTTAAGCAATAAAGAAGAACAACGCCTACAATATTACAATTGGAAGAAAGCCGTTGAACCATTTTGGCATTATATCCCATTTTATGTCGGTATGGGTAATCACGAGGTATTGGGGCATATTTTTAAAGATGAAAATGGTAGAACGCAAGGGTTTATTGATGCCTTTCCCTTTGACACAGAATCCTCAGAAGCACTTTTTGCGGAAGAATTTGTAAATCCTACAAATGGCCTTCAGACTGAGGATAACAATACCTATGACCCTAATCCAAATCAGACTGATTTTCCCTCTTACGAAGAAAATGTATTCTACTATACCTATGGCAATGTTGCTATGGTCGTACTCAACAGTGACTATTGGTATGCCCCTTCAATAAGTAGGCAACCCAAAACCAGCGGAGGACTTCATGGATATATCATGGATAATCAATTGCAATGGCTGAGAAAAACCATTGTAAAACTGGAAAAGGATGTAGATATCGATCATATCTTTGTAACCCAACACACACCGGTATTTCCTAACGGTGGCCATAGTAGAGATGATATGTGGTACAGTGGCGATAACAGTAAAAGACCCTATATAGCAGGAAAACCCGTTGAAAAAGGTATTATTGAAAGGAGAGATGAATATTTAGATATCTTAATAAATGATAGTAAAAAAGTAGTGGGTATCCTTACCGGAGACGAGCATAACTACAACTGGCTCAAACTTACCTCAGAAGTGCCTATCTATCCAGAAAATTATTCACCTGAAAGGTTGAAGGTGTCGCGATCAATCTATCAAATCAATAACGGAGCTTCCGGAGCACCCTACTATGGTCAAGAAATCTTGCCATGGAGTGAATTTACGCAATCCTTTAGTGTAGAAAATGCCCTTTGTTTGTTTTATGTGGAGGGAGATGAAATAATAATGAAAGTGTACAATCCGGATACTTTGAACCAAATTGATGAGGTGAAGTTAAGATAGTAGTTTTTATGGCATATATATCCTTAAAAAAAGAAGTTGCTTTACTCTTTTTCAAATTAGGAAGTATTACTTTGGTTTATATCGCAATGATGGATGACTATTTATTTCAAATAAACAGGAGGTCACAACAGTAGAATCAATCAGTGTTTCTTTTTCAACGCACGGATGAAAAGGAAAGAAATGCTTACGGCCTGCCTTTCTATAGTCTTTTGCCTTAGAGGTAACTTCACCACCTGCCACATTTACAATCTTATGATTGCTTATGGTAATCCATGTGTATACCTGCCCGAATATTCGATCACTTTTTTTGGCCTATAAAAGGGCTGTTTACAATAAACCACCCATTTTTCTTCTTTCAATTTTTTTATTTATCAGCAGGCCCTACTTAATAAAATTCAAATATTCGACCGAATTCAATGCTCTTGGATGATTGCCATCTTGCCACATCTTATGTCTTGTTATCTTTTTTAATGGTTCACCCGCTTTTGAATAGGCCCTTAATAACCCATAATACCTGGTTCACATGCATTTTTCTGCACGACGTGCGCAAGATGCAGGCACTAAAGCAGACTACATTCATAGAAATCCGGTGAGGGCAGTTATGGTAGAAAAAGAAGATTTTCAATCCGGAACAGTTGTCATAGGATTTACAACCAGCTTTTAAATCATCATCTCATTGCTGATGGCCAGTATTTCCTCTATAAAATGAAACCATCTTGTTTGTATATCCATAATGTCAAGTTAATGATTTTCACCTTACGTTCTCGTTAGTAATGCAAAGAGGATGTTATGATCATAACGAAAAAAGTGTTTTCATTAATGCGATGACTAATAAGCCTCCAGAATAGCCCTAAAGATATCTCTGGTGATAATAATACCTTTCAGGTTATTGTCCTCGTCAACTACCGGAAGTGCCTGAAAATTATAGCGGCTAAATATATCTACTGCTTCTTTTACGATGCTGTGTTCCGTTAATGTGATGATCTCTTTACTCATTAATTCTTCCAGGTCGAGGGAGTTGAATATTGATTGGGCGGATGTTTTACCCCCCACAAATTCACACAAAAAGTCCACTTTTTTTATGTCATTTCTTGAGAGTATACCCACCAGTTTATTTCCTTCAGTGATGGGTAAATGATGGATCTTGTTTTCGTCCATTAGGTTTTTAGCTTCTGATAGCGATTTTGAAATTGGTATGCTAATAACCTGGGAGATCATGAATTTTTTTACCGTACCTTCAAGAATATTCATTGGTGCTTTTGATATGGAAGTTAACAATTATTCAGGACTACTTAACATGTCAATGGCAATAATTGCTATTGTTCAGTCTATACCCTTGGATTTGCAGACTTATTTAGGTGTTGTTCTTTGTCCAGGTAAATTTCGGCATCCCTTTTCTTAATGGCTTCGTGGCAGGCTGCAATTATATTCTTACGCGTAATTAACCCTAGCAAGGTATCTTCCTTGCCTTTTTCCACAACAGGAGCACGGCCAATGTTTTTCCTGCCAAATTTTTCCAGAGCCCTTCTCAAAGTATCATCCGGATGGCAGGTAATTAGGTCAGTGGTCATGATCGTATCAATTTTATCTTCCCCTCGATCTGTAAACAGGTATTTGTTAATGTCTTTATGGGTAAGTATGCCTACTAATCTATCGTCCTTATCAACCACTGGAAAACCTCTATGACGGGTGCGCTTAACGGTTAGACCGGCTTCTGTGATACTATTGTCGGGAGAAAGTGTGACTACAGGATAGCTCATGGCTTCGCTAACCTTTATGTCTTCCAGGAGATTTGAGTTTACCAGGGCATTCATATTAATACCCATTCGCTTGATTTTTAATGTATAAATGGAATAGACGGAGAATCGCCGAAAAGTTAAAGTTGAGATCACACAAACTGTGATCAATGGCAGAATAATTTCATAATTGCCGGTCATTTCAAAAAGTATCAATATGGCTGAGATGGGGGCCTGGGCGGTACCTGCGAAAACTGCCCCCATGCCAAGAAGTGCGTCGGCACCCGGTGCTGTGGCAATTACCGGAAAAAATGCTTGCGTAATGTGATTAAAAACTACTCCAAACATCGCACCTATAAATAATCCTGGGGCAAAAACCCCTCCCGATCCACCAGAGCCAATGCTTATAGAGGTCGCCAATATTTTTAAGAACAACAATATCAAAGCCAGCTTCCAGGGCAACCCCTGGTTTAATGCTTCTTCTAATGCTTCATAACTGACGCCATATATTTGGGGAAAATAAAAACCAATGACACCAATAATCAATCCACCAAACACTGGTTTTATATAATCCACAATTTTTATTTCCTCAAAAAGGTCTTCAAAGGCATACAAAGTTTTCGTGTATAGCAAAGCAATTAATCCAGAAGCAAAACCAAGCACCAAATACAGCAGAAAGGCCCATATGCTTTTTAATTCGTAGCCTGGGGTGACAAAAGCAGGAATGTTACCCAGATAATACCTCGAAACTACCGTACCTACCACCGCGGATAAAATGATGGAAGCAAAATATCTTGGAGAATAATTTCTCAAGATCACTTCCAAAGAAAAAAAGATACCCGCTAAAGGCGTATTAAAGGTAGCTGCAATACCGGATGCGGCCCCGCAGGCAACCAATACACGGGTTTTAGTTTTGGTAAGCTTAAACCATTGACCTAAGGTTGAACCCATAGAAGAACCGATTTGAACAATTGGGCCTTCACGTCCT
This sequence comes from uncultured Roseivirgaceae bacterium, assembly GCA_964429655.1. Lineage (GTDB taxonomy): Bacteria > Bacteroidota > Bacteroidia > Cytophagales > Cyclobacteriaceae > CAYSCZ01. The sequence continues at coordinate 7,686 of CAYSCZ010000079.1, read as the reverse complement.
ACAGAGCCACCAGCTCCAATATAAATAGAAGAAACAAGGGCCTTGATTAAAGCTACCCTGGATCGAATGATGCCACCTTTTAACGAAACAGCATACATAACCTCCGGAACCCCGTGGCCTTTTGTTTCCCTGGCAAAAAAATATATGATCAAACCCACGATTAGACCCCCGATGGCAGGAAGGAGTATAACATAATATTCCCCTAAAAATGGTGTCATCAACTTACCGCCCTCAAAAAAGATAAGGTAGAAATTATCTATCATCCAGCGAAAGGCCACTGCACCGTAACCTCCACCTAAGCCCACAACGAGGGATATAAAGAAAAGAAAGGCGGTATCTGATGATCTTAAAAAACGAAGGATGTTGCCAAGCCTCAATGCTTTGAACTCCATATTATTATCTTTCAGGCTCAAAGAAAGGTATTAAACAATTAGAATATGTAATAAATTCTAGAGGATGTGCTCGGAATTTTTATAAGCGTCGGGCGGCTAATTCCAGACCAGTTTGGATCGTTTCTCCCAGTAGGTATATTTATATTCTCTCAATGACTTTAAGCTATCCAATTCATCTTCATTGAGTTGGACATGCATAGCATCTAAATTACTAGATAACTGAGTTATGTTGGAAGCTCCGCTTAATACAATATCTACAAAAGGCTGATGCATAACTGCTGCAAGACATAAAGCATCTAAGCTGCATCCTTTTGCATTAGAAAGTTTATATAATGCTTGTCTATTGGGATCGTCCTTTACTAGTAGTCTTCCGTTTGCCATAGCTTCTTTAATTATTATTTGTTTGCCTAAAGAACTTGCATGCTTCAGCGTTGTAGTCGTTGAATCTTCCAGCAAGTTCCACGTTACTTGTACACTGTCAAACAATGCCCTCCCATTGATCTTGATATCAAAGGCTTTTTCTATGGTTTCTGATTGATTAGGGCCACTCACGCTAAATCCTATTTTGAGGCCTTTCTTTTTAAGATCATCAAGGTAGGTGAGTACTCCGTAATTTGTGAGTACTCCACTTTCCAAAGTTGCCGAATGTATTTGATATAGTTTTAAATAATTGCTTAAAATGGTTTTACTTTCACTCCATTGTTTTTGAAGGTTTAATGAGGAATGCTCTTTTATTTCGTGGTTTTCGGCTTTGATCTTCCAGTCCGCAGTATAAATATAACCCCATTTGGAGCTGACATGGATTTGTACTGGATCTATTGACATCTTATCAATCCACGATCGTAGGAATTTTTCTGCATAACCATACGACCTGGCTGCATCAAAATTTTTTATGCCATTTTCCCATGCTAGCTCAAGCACTTCATGTGCATTTTTCTCTAGTCCATCAATACTTTTATCATCTCCAATATGTTCATCATGCCCAATGTTAATATAACCGGGCCTTCCAAGTGCGGCTAATCCCAGTCCGAGTTTAGAATTGATGTCCTCCTTGTATTTCATAGGTTTAGCTTTTTAAATGAGGCACCTGCTTGTAGAGATCTTAAAAAATTAAAACTTTTATTACCTTCTTCACTATAAAAACATTTATGTATATACACAAATTTTAAAACATAATTACTCTAAATTATTAGTGATTATACTTATTTTGACCAATTAAAATCAAAACATAAATCCATGAGTATCAAATACGCATTATATGAAAACCATATGACATCAGATCCTGATGATTTCATAGCTGTCCCACAAGGAGATGAGTTCGTTGAATTGAGTGATATAGTAAGAAATATTAAAGAAAGTATGCCTGAAATTAGTGAAGATGAGATTGAAAAAGTTTTAATGGCATTTTTTAAGTCCACCAGTAATTATCTAAAGGATGGCATTCGGGTCAACACACCCCTTGTAAATCTTTTTGTAAAAATGAGGGGGATATACAACCATAAAAATGAAGTGTTTACAAGGGGCAGACACCAGGCGTTGTTTGGTATCTCAGGCGGTATGATGTTGAAAAATTTATCACATGATTTGCTTTTTGAAAAAGTCAGCGCCGATGATCCGAAGCCAAACCCTGACACTTTTATGGATTTGACCACTAATTATTTAAATGAAGTGCTCACACCAAGTGGCATGGGTATATTAACGGGGAGCAGATTAAAGATTGATACCAAAGATGAGCATCAGGGAATATATTTTGTTTCCGCTCATGGGAACGAGACCAAAGTTAGGAATATATCAAAGAATAAGCCCGGTGAGCTAATGTTTCAGATTCCGATTATGGATAGCGGTGAGTATACTATGGATGTTAGGGCTATGATCCCTGGTTCAGGTGAAATCAAGGAAGGTACATTGGACTATGACCTGACAGTGGCTTAAAGGATAATCAATCTGATCGTACGAATGCTTCGGTTACTGCCCATTCATAAAACCTTTTGATCCACTCATCAGAGGGCAGATTCTGTTTGCGCATCCCAAACCCATGACCACCTTTGGAATACATATGGAGCGCAGCATTAAGTTGGTTATCAAGCCAGGAACTATATAGCTCAACAGATCCGGTTGCGAGGTCAAGCGGATCATCTGAGGCACAGATAACCATCATGGGCGGGGCATCGACCGGAGGTTGCCGAACAGGCATGGCTTTAGTCCATGGATATACTGGTATAAGGAAATCTGGCCTGTTTGTTTCTGTGTACTCGTATCCGACGCCCATGGTTACTGCTCCACCAGCAGAAAAGCCCATGAATCCAATCTTCGCAGGGTCAATGTTGTATTTATCTGCATTTTCACGTACGTGCGCTATAGCATTTAATCCGTCCTTTATGGAATAAGGCAACACTTCTGCCACAGATTCAAACATTTTTGATTGATTATTGGATGAAAGTTCCGTTAGTTCAGCGACACCGTCTTCACCAGTTGGTACCAGGCGATATTTAAGAACGAAGGCTGTGATTCCCTTACCATTTAACCACAAGGCTACTTCGTTGCCCTCACTTTCGATACTTAGCGCATAGAGGCCACCGCCAGGTGCGATGATCACTGCCGTACCATTGGCATCATTAGGTTTGAAAACCTGCATGGTAGGAGTGGAAACATTGGTGACAACTTCTGTATTCCATATATCCGAAAAATATTGTTTCTCCCCACCGGTCCAGGTAACTGATCCTGGTTGGTCAAAGGGCAGCTTAATCACTTCCTGGGATAAGCTATTGTTTGATGCCATTATTAGGGAGGTAAATAAAATTATTCTTATCTGATTGACCATTTAACTAAATTTTATTTTCATAAATTATTCTCAATTAATTAATAGTATATATTATGAACAAACTAATAAGTTTTATTTTTTCGTGCATAAATAAAAAAATATACTGTTATGAAGTTACCTAAATATTTTCTGCCTTTCATTATTTTCATCATAACCCTTTCAACTTCATTTGATGCCAAGAGCCAATTAAGGGTTGGTGCCGGCCTGGGGTGGGGAAGTGAGATTGAAGAATTGGGCATTAATTTTAATGGGGAATATAAATTTTTGGACTACTACTCGGGTGAATCTAATATCACAATATTTTTTATAGAAGGTAACTCTAGCTTCTGGACGCTTAATCTCGATGGGCACTATCATTTTATGGGTAATGAGGCTGGTCCTTATGGATTGGTTGGTTTAAATATAGCTACTTTCGAATTGGATTTTGGTTTTAGGGATTTTGATGCTTCAACAACAGAGATAGGTTTAAATATCGGTGGAGGGTACTCAGCTAATGTGGGCCGTTGGAATCCATTTGGTGATGTAAAGTATGTCATATCTGATTTCGATCAGTTGGTGATCAGAGTCGGTGTGAAATATGATATTTTTTAGGGGTTTAACTGGTTTCGGATAATTCTATCAGATCGGCAGTAAGCTTTTGGCTTTAATTTTGGGTTGGACTGACCATTGTGAGCCACTAAGGTTATTTTTTTGGCATTGCTGATACCTTGTCATGGTCCCATATTTATAAAAATGGGCAGGTATTCAGTATTGAAAGTGCGAATACCACCACTTTATTTATTAAGAGTGCCACTCATTTTTCTTTCATCGACCAATGAGTTAAAACTCCACTGAATTGAAAGTTTAGACTATCAATTTCCTTTAATCAAGCAAATTTGCGCTTTAAATCCCGGTTATATACCCTGGATTTCAAGGTAAATCAAACCTAATCTTCTAAAGGGTTGTTAATGTCGAAGAAATAAGACCACCTTACCTATATTCGCTATTTGTGAAATTATTTTAACAACATTGACCAATAATGAATCGTAGAGCAGCTTTAAAAAAATCAACATTAGGCCTGGCAGGACTAGGCGCACTACCTGGTTTATCCGTCCTTCTACATAGTTGCCAGGACGGAAAAGCCTCCGATTATCAGCCCTTACACCTCACCAGTGATCAATTTGAAGTGGTTAGGATTGTGTCGGATATCATTATCCCGACTACGGAAACGCCTGGAGCCGATGAAGCAGGTGTTGCCCTGTATATTGATATGCTTTTTGGTGGTTATTTTGAGCCGGATGACCAGCTAGAAATGATGTCTGGATTAGAAGATTTTATAAATGAATGCTTAATTCGATACGATAAAAGCTTTCAGGATTTAAATAAAGATCAACAAATAGTATATCTAAAAGACTTGGATAGGAGTGATGATGGTCAGTCATTTTTTAAACGATTAAAGGGAATCGTGTTATGGGCATACTTTACCTCCGAACCGGGCATGAAAAACATGAATTATAATCCTGTTCCAGGAAAATATGACGGGTGCATCACCATTGATGAAAATGAAAGATTACTGGTAGGAAATCGCTAGTTAAACATGAAAAAGGAAACACAAAAATTTGATGCTATCGTTGTGGGGTCTGGTATGTCGGGCGGATGGGCTGCTAAAGAGTTGACTGAAAAAGGGCTAAAAACGCTTGTGCTGGAGCGGGGCCGGAAAGTAGAACATATTGTAGATTACCCTACAACTAATATGGCTCCCTGGGAGTTTAAATACCGCAAGCAACCGGATCAAAAAACCAGAGAAGAATATCATGTGCAGAACAGCGTATATGCTTTCAATGAAGCCACAAAACATTTTTTTGTAAATGACAAGAAGCATCCATACTCCACACCTGATGATAAGCCATTTATGTGGCGTAGGGGTTATCAGTCCGGGGGAAAGAGTTTGTTGTGGGCACGATTATCTTTTCGATTAAGCCCAATTGATTTCGAGGCCAACGCCAAAGATGGTTATGGTGCGGAATGGCCACTTACTTATGATGAGATTGCGCCCTGGTATGATTATGTCGAAAAGTATATTGGGGTAACTGGCAGAAAGGAGGGTTTGAAGCAACTACCAGATGGGCAATTTATGCCACCAATGGATTTGAACTGTGTGGAAGAGCACATGCGGGACTCTATAAAGAAGAACTTTAACAGAACCCTGACCATTGCACGTGCTGCCCACCTTACAAAACCACTCAATGGTCGTGGGCCGTGCCAGTATCGTAATATGTGTGAGACAGGATGTCCCTATGGTGCTTATTTTAGTAGTGTCGGTGTAACTCTTCCAGCAGCTCAGGCTACGGGAAACATGACGTTTAGGCCCCACGCTATTGTGCATTCTGTGATTTATGATGAGGAAAAACGAAAGGCTACCGGGGTTCGTATTATTGATGCGCAAACCAAAGAAACCAAAGAATACTTTGCTGACCTGGTGTTTCTGTGTGCAGGCACTTTACCAAGCACTCAAATAATGCTCAATAGTAAAACGGATAGCTTTCCCGATGGACTTGCTAATAGTAGCGGGCAGTTGGGTCATAATATCATGGATCATTTTTTCTATGGGATGTATGCTGAGGTAGATGGATTTGAAGATGGATATTATAACGGCCATCGGCCAATTGGTATTTACATTCCGCGTTTTCACAATATTGATGATAAGCACCCTGATTTCTTACGAGGTTATGCCTTTCAGGGCGCAGGTATAAGACAAGGATGGGGTAGGGGGGCACAGGAAGAAGGATTTGGGGCAGACTTTAAAAATAAAATGTCAAAACCTGGTCCCTGGATAATGTATTTATCGGGTTATGGGGAAATTTTGCCTTACTATGACAATAAGGTTGAATTACACTCTGAGATGAAAGATGAGTGGGGGATACCATTATTACATATTAGTTGCGAATTAAAGGAAAATGAAAAAGCTATTCAGCAATCGATGTACGAAGAAGGCCAGGCCATGATGGAAAAGGCTGGATATAAGAATTTCACCAAAACACCAGCCACCTGGAAATTTGGGGATGGTATACACGAGATGGGTGCCGCCAGGATGGGTAAAAACCCCGAAACGTCTGTTTTAAATAAATGGAACCAGTGTCATGATGTGCCCAACCTTTTTATCACTGACGGATCATTTATGGCCTCTTCGGCGTGTCAGAATCCTTCACTTACTTATATGGCTTTCACAGCCAGAGCCGTTGATCATGCCGTTAAGGAATACAATAAAAAGAACCTAACCTGAACTATTGGCCAAGGTTCGGGTTACCATCGATAAATTTGAGGTTAAATCTAAAACGATTGATCATCCATTGGTCGAGGCCTTTGATCAGGTCAAAATTGTATGAACCAATGAAGGTTCTGGTTTTGCCATTTTCACTGTTGGCCAGGTAATGGTAAGCGGTGCCATAGCAAAAAGCAGTGGCTTTCAGGTAAGGCGTTATCTCAATTTGAAAGTTGCCGACCTGATGATGGATGGCATCCAACACTTTCAAACCTTCATCCCTGCCATCCACAATCTGTTGGGGAGATAAAACGGATGGTTCTCCACCCACCAAGGAAGTCATATCAAAGATAACTTCTTCGTGAAAGCAGTTTTTTACTGTCTCCCACTCACCGTTATCAGTGGCGATGAATAGTTGAGTTAAGGTATTTAAGATGTTATGTAGCTTCTTTCAGTCGTTTTAATAATTCAATAATTTTGGTAAGTTTTAGGAAATATAATTCATATGAATAAGCAAGATAATTTCTTACAAGGTAGAATTAAAAGCTTTGGTTATGCATTTAAAGGCTTTGCACACCTCATTAGTTCACAGCCAAACAGTTGGATTCATATAATTCTTACCGTTTTGGTTATCATCTTTGGGTTATTTTTTAGGATAAGTAATACAGAATGGCTGTTGCTTGTTTTATGTATCGGGTTTGTTTTGTCCACAGAATTATTCAATACTGCTTTGGAATACCTACTCGATTTGATACATCCTGACTACGCATTAAAAGCAGGGCGGGTGAAAGACTTATCGGCGGCAGCGGTTTTGATGACAGCTATTTCTTCAGCTACAGTGGGATTTATTATCTTTATACCAAAAATCACACTTCTTCTTTTAAACACCCTATCAAAATAGTTGTTAATAATTTGCAAATAAAAGATTAACCTCTATTTTTGCCGTCTCAAAAAAATCTGGTCCGTTCGTCTAGGGGTTAGGACGCCAGGTTTTCATCCTGGTAACAGGGGTTCGATTCCCCTACGGACTACGCGAGTGCCTCTCAAAAATAATTTGGGAGGCTTTTTTTTGAAGCGTTGCTGTCTTTCGTTATAGGGGTTACGACAAACATAATTAATTATTGATCTTTTCAAATTACGGAAGCTTAAATCCAGAATTGTCATTAGACTTTCTATAACATGGTTAAATCACTTCAAATCAGACACTTAATATGTTATTGGCTCGTCACCAT
>CAYSCZ010000078.1:0-12964 GCA_964429655.1 uncultured Roseivirgaceae bacterium | reverse complement strand
TTTTTTGGGCTTTAACCCTTCATGACAAAATTCCAATGACAAATCTGGGTTAAAATCACTACCCGACAGGAATAAATCCTTGTCGCCTAACCCAGTTAATAACAGGCGATCACCAAAGATTTTGTCATAAGAAAACTCCACACCGATTTTTAGCTTGGAACTCTGCGCCATTAGAATACTTGTTAAGAAGAGCGCCGGGATGATCGGAAAAATTTTACGCATAGAATAAAATCAAAAAAATTTTACACTTTTTTAAACCTCAAAATTTATCTTTTCATGAACCGCTTACCTAACTCTTCAAGTGAAAATCCCTTGGTTTCAGGCATAAGGAAAGCAACAAAAAGTAATTGCAAAAACATCATCAATGAGAAAAATAAAAATATTGGCCCCCCTTCAAAAATGTTAACAAAAAAAGGAAAAACATTAGCCACAATAGCTGCCATAAGCCAGTGGGTGAAAGCCCCCAAAGACTGTCCAAAAGCCCTGACATCATTGGGAAAAACCTCTGAAATAAATACCCAGATCACTGCTCCCTGTGACATAGCAAAGAAGCCAATAAACCCAAACAAATAAAATGGCACCAAATGAAACACTTCATTATAAAAAGAATAAGAAACCATGCCTAAAGCAGATATTAATCCTACCGAACCAATATACATCAACATCTTTCTGCCGGACCTGTCAATGAGAATCATACCAACAATAGTGAAAATAAGGTTAACCAATCCAATACCCACAGTGGATAGTAAAGCAGAGGAAATGCCAGCCCCGGTCATTTGTAATATTCTTGGGGCATAATAAATGATGGCATTTATCCCCGACATTTGATTAAAGAATGCCACAAAAAATGTGAGAAGCATTGGGAGATTGTATCTCCCGGTCAGAACCAACTTAAAAGCATCATCCGATTTTTTACTTGCCGACTCATTTATGGATTTTATTGACTCCTCCACAACCTCAGGGTCAATCTTATGTAAGACTTCCCTGGCAGCCTGCTCATCATGTTTTTTCACCAACAACCACCTTGGACTCAATGGAACAAACCTAATGGAAATAAGAAAAACTAATGCAGGGAATGCCTCCACACCGAGCATCCATCGCCATGAGATTTCACTTATGCCTTCCAGCAAGTAATTAGAGATGTAAGCGATGACTATTCCAAGTACTATATTAAATTGGAACAACGCCACCAGCTTACCTCTGTTTTTTGAGGAAGCTATCTCTGAAATATACATAGGGGCAACCACTGAGGAAGCGCCTACACCTATGCCGCCAATAACCCTGAAAAACATGAATGTGTATTGATCCGGGGCCAATGCCGAACCCACGGCTGAAACCAGGTATATGGCAGCAACCCAGAATAATGTTTTTTTTCGGCCGATTTTATCTGCTGGGATACCGCCAAGCATAGCCCCAAGTACTGTACCATACAAAGCTATGGCCACAGCCAGGCCATGCGCCACATCACTCAACGACCATACCTGTTGTATGGACTGCTCGGCTCCGGAGATCACCGCAGTATCAAATCCAAATAAAAATCCGCCCAAAGCAACAGTGATGGACCAAATGAATATTCTACTTTCTTTCGACATAGGTGCGATATGATTTCATTTGCCTAATGTAGCAATAAATTAATTGAGTCAGACAATGCTGGAATTGGCATATAATAGCATTTCAAGGACAAAAAACTCGGATATTTTAACCTTTACATCAACTAACAGTTAACATCACCAGACAAATTGATAATGATCGCATACATCAGTAAACCGTGGCCGTGGTACATATCAGGATTCCTAATCGCCTGCATCATGCTTATCCTTCTATGGATGGGCGGAAAATTTGGTGTATCTTCTACATTGAGAACATGGTGCGCCATTGGTGGTGCCGGTAAAATGATAAAATATTTTCAATACGATTGGAAGAGTCAAATATGGAACCTGGTTTTTATAACCGGTTCGATACTCGGAGGGTTCATTGCAACGAATTTCCTTGCAAATGATGAACCCCTGGATTTATCCAGCCATACAATTGAGCAATTATCGAACCTGGGAATTGATTTCGATGGGGAATTAGTACCCCTGGGGATATTCAATTGGCAAAATCTATTATCGACAAGAGGACTTTTAATGATCGTTGTCGGAGGATTTTTGGTGGGTTTTGGAACCCGCTGGGCGGGTGGATGTACATCAGGACACGCCATTAGCGGGCTATCCAACTTCCAGCTACCTTCCCTGATTGCGGTTATTGGCTTTTTTCTGGGTGGATTAGTGATGACGCATCTTTTATTTCCACTAATGTTGTGAAACAATGATTAAATTTTTCAAATACCTTTTAGTTGGTGTATTCTTTGGTATTGTGATGACCAAGTCAGAAGCGATTTCCTGGTATAGAATACAGGAAATGTTCAGGTTTCATTCTTTTCATATGTATGGGATCATCGGGAGTGCTTTGTTCTTTGGATCTGTTTTCACCTTTTTGATCAAGAAGTTTAAGCTCAAGACTACTGAAGGTAAACCCATTGAACTAGAGCCAAAATTGTTCAGTGTAAAAAAATATTTATTTGGTGGAATAATTTTTGGCCTTGGCTGGGCACTGACCGGTGCTTGTCCGGGTCCTATGTATACCCTGGTTGGAAATGGCCACAGCATATTTATCCTGGTAATATTCAGTGCTGTATTAGGGACACTATTTTACGGTATGTTAAGAAAATACTTACCGCATTAATTGCTGTACTTGAAGCTTTTTTAGTTTTTGGCCTCCTCAATAATATCATCAAGTGCCTCTTTAAGCACTTCTGGCGAGACAGGCTTGTTAAGATAATTTACGGCTCCGATGTCCAAAGCTTTCAATCCTGTCAGTCGGTCGTTTAAAGCGGTAACAAGAATGACATTGGTGTCTGGAGCGATTTCCATAATTTTTTCGAGGCACGTAATACCATCCATCTCTGGCATGGTAACATCTAATGTGACTATATCTGGCTTTTTCTCCTGAACCAACTCAATGGCTTGTTGCCCATTGGAAGCCTGGCCAACAACTTCCACCCCTAACTCCTTAATGTGTTTTTCAATAGTTCGCCGCATTATAGAAGAATCGTCAACGATAAGTAATTTCATGTGCTTGTTGTTTGGATATTTTGGTAAGTTATCAAAAATCACTAATTAAACCGCTGCGGTTTCTATTATTGATTTAGATTCTAATGGCAAGATCATTGAAATTTTAAAATATTCTCCGGGCTCAAAGTCTAATTTATAACTTCCTTTAAACCTGTTGATATAGTAGTTGACCATACTCATGCCCTGACCTCTACCAGCATATTGATCAACTCCATTAGCCGTTGATATTTGATCCATAAATATCAGTTTGGCTTTATCCTCATCACTCATCATAACAGCATCTTCCTTAGTGATCAACCCTTTCTGAACAGCACTTTGAACAATCTTCTCAAGGTCAAGACCTTTCCCATCATCTTTGTAATTAAAAACTAATTGGTGGCCATCTTTATACTCTAATTCTATATCAATTTTGGCTTTTTCAGGTTTACTATGAGCCTTTCTTTCTTTTGATGTTTCAATACCATGCGTAAGCGAATTTCTCATCAGCTGAATGGTAATATCTTTTAATGTGAGTTTATATCGCTCCGGAATTAAAATGCCCTGATCTTTAAACTCAAGTTCTACCTCCTTATGTAATTCTGAACTTAACTTATTCAATCCTTTATTCAGGAAGTTGATGAACACATCATTAGAGGATGATATTTCCTCAGCAGAAAGTTTGCCATACTTATCGCTAATTCTTGATAGCATGCGCTTCATATTTTCCACGATTATATTGACTTCATTCACTTCAATTAAAATCTTTATAAAGTCATTACCAACTAAATCGCTTTTACTCCTAAGTTTTTCGATTATATCCTCTATCTCGTGAAATTTATCCACCAATAACTGCAACTCGATCAAAGAAGCATTGCCCTTAAGATTATGTATGGTATTAAAAGTAAAGCTGATGAGTGAGGAAAAGTCCTGTGCCTTTTCCTTTTCGTATCTTTCCGATATGCCTTTTATAGATTCACTGGCTTTATCTAAGAACTCACTTAAAACTTCCGGCTCTACCCTTAAAATACTAAGTAATTGCTCTGACTCTTTTTTGTTTCGCTCTTCTGTTTCATCTATTTTTTTCTGCATTAAAACTGTTTGGGTCTCATCTGTCACATTCACAAGAACGTTATAAATCTTGTCTTTATCCCTAATCCTCGAAAAATTTATCCTGATGTACTTTGTTTCAATGTTTACTTTTCCTGCCGAGGAATCATACATTTCAACCTGCTCTACGGGGTTAAGATTCTTTAATTTTTTCTCTTTGATCCGGGGATTGAAAAGGTTTTTCATAAACATTTCCAAAGCCTCCAGGTCTCGTTTCACTAATCTTGGACGCATTAATTGAACAAAATTGATCCCACCCAGCTTTTCCTTTTCAAAAATCTCTTCTGTAGCTTTCGAATATAGATCGCTTATGGTATAGTTCTGGTCGAGAAGAAATATCCCTTGCTTCACGTTTCCGAAAACCGTTTCAGCCTGCTTATTCAAGTAGTCCACTTTTGCTATCTCTTCTTTCAGCTCAACTGTACGTTCATCTACAATCTTCTGCAACTCACGGTTTCTTTTGCGATATCTTGCCCTGGTATATTCCACTGCGCCTAGAACTACGCCAACAGCCGCCAGAGCAATGGACAGAATGCCCCACCAGGTATTATACCATAAGCTATTAACCTTTAATGAAGCATATAAAGGATCAGACCAAAGAGCGCTGGGAGATTTCCTTGCCCTTACAGCGATCCGGTAGTCACCGGGGTCTAAATTAGACAGGGAGACCACTCTTGCTTCTTCCGGACTACGCCACGCTTCATTTATATTATCAATTTTAATCTGGTAATCAACAATGGAAGCAGGGTATTCAAGACTTAAGAAGTTTAGCCTTAAATAATCATTTGTCTTCAGCGTCAATTCATCTAGCTGAAGCGAAAGACTAGTATTAGAGGACTCGAGGTTATTAAAGAAAGGTGTTTTTGTTTTAGGGATTTTCAAACGCGATGCGGTGCTAATCCCAATTCCCTCATTAGACCCCACCCAAACATAATTTTTATCATCAAACCTTATAGACCTGAAAGACAACAGTTTGGAAGGTATACCATTTCTTTCATTGTAGGTTATGACCTGATCATTCTCTAATGTGCTTAGCCCATTACTCCACCCAAACCATAGCTGACCTTGATCATTAATTGAAAGGCTTTTAATCGTGGTATTGGTATAAATACCATTGTCTATCCTTCGATACTGATCTTCATCAGCATTCATCACCAATAAACCATTCCTGGATGCCAACCATATTCTGTTCTGATCATCAATAGCCAGGTCCTCTATTCTAAAACTTCCACCTATTTCATCTTCTACAATACCAAATTGCGCGATATCAACACTCAAGTCCTCAAATGAATCATCCCCTCTTTGATATTCCAGTAAGTAACTATTCTTATCGGGAATACCGAGTAAAACTTTACCTGATTCATCAGTATAAATAGCGCTTGCGGTTGCATTTACACCTTCCTCCGGACCATAAACCTTTGTACCTTCCCTTCTGCTATATTGGATTATACCCTGGTGTCCGTTAAGTGATATCCAAAGATTTTTATAAACGTCATACCCCAAATAATATACTGAAGTGCCGTATTTCGAAAAGTCAACAGTCTCCACCCGTTTATTCCAATTGATAAATTTAACTTCAGGCGCATTGCCTCCAACCCAAATTCCATTATCTGTTATTCGCAAAGAATACGCTTCAAAACCATCAAATTCGTAAAACAATTCTGCACTTGAGGATAGGCCATTCCCTTTAATCTCGTAGACTGCCACCCCATTGGTCACAAATTTCCTTCCTCCTTTTTCGAAGCTTATATCCTGGACATAATTATCTATCTGATCGGGATATAGATTGGTAAACGAATTATCTTTAATCAAATAAAATCCATTATCAGAGCCAACAAGTAATTCCCCGTCAACTGTTTCACTCAGATAACCACTTGTATTTACTGAGGATATCAGACTCCTGCTATTATTCTCAAGATTGTATTGATAGATTCCTTTACCAAACTGGGAAAGATAAACTTTCCTGTCAGTATCAATTAAAATATAGTTGACCGCGACGTCGGAGACTTTATTTACTTCTTTTGCATCACCCAGTTGATCCAGGTATATCTCAAAAAGTCCTGCATCAGAACCAACCAATACCAAGCCTGACCTAACTTTAGTTGCATGGTTTATTGATCCGAAGTATTCATTTAATTTAAGTAATTGAAATTGGTCTTCGTTTTCGTTGTAAATATGGATCCTGCCTGGAAAAGATGTCGTATATAAGTTGCCATACCCATCCTCAAAAAATGCAAAAGACCTTTTGAAATCATCACTTCGATCTTCATCCGGAAACTCATATACTTTACTTGATCCATTTTCATATTTTATGACACGTTGATTATTTGAAGTCCATATTCTATCAGTTTCATCTTGATATACAAGCTTTAAGTAAATATATTCATCGGAATCAGGGGTTAATTTTTCGATTTGATCCTCATTAACTGATGGTTTCACTAAATACAATCCATCATCAGTAGATACTATTAATCCTTCATCAACATTAACCAGGTCTTTAACATAAGGTGTATTGAAATATTCTTCACCGTAAACCTTAAAGTTATGCCCGTCAAATTTCACCAGACCGGCATCGGTTGCTGCCCAGATATAGCCACTTGGGTCCTGCGCCGCAGCTTTAACCAATTCGTTAGGAAGGCCGTCAACGGCTGTGTAATGTTCAACCCTGGTGAGTTGTCCTAAAGAACTGAGCGCTGAGCATACCAGTACAAAACTTATTACATGGAGTCTCCGGAACATTATGTTACATAATAAATTCATAAACGGATAATTATATGATTAAATTAGTTAAATTAAGAAGATATAAATAAGGTTCTATAGGTATTTTCACGGAATTTAATAATTATACATGCTTTTAATTAAAAAATTTAATTTTGAATAGTTTTATTTATGGAGTCTTTAATGAATTTTTAAATCTGCTTTTTAGAAATTGGAAAATAAAGATAGATATTAGTACAAATAATTTTAATCTGCAATTAACATATACCAGCTTTATGATTAACCGAATTAGCTTATTGTCTGCATTACTTATAGTATGCTCAACATTGAAGACCAATGCACAAAAGACGGATCCTCCGTTTTGGTGGACCAATATGCCTACAGATCAGCTTCAATTAATGGTCTATGAAGATAATATTGGTGAAGCTACCGCTTCCATTAATCAACAAGGTATTGAGATCACCAGCCAATCATCCGGGGGGTCTAAAAACTACCTTTTTTTATACCTAAATATAAGTAATGAGGCATCCGCCGGTAATTTTTCAATAAATTTCAGTAACGGCAAATCCATTAACTACGAATTAAAACAGCGTGAAAATGACGCTTCCAAAAACCAGGGATTTGACAGTGAAGACGTGATTTATCTTTTGATGCCAGACCGGTTCGCTAATGGCAATCCTGATAATGACAGCTTTGCCGATATGTTGGAAAAAGCTGACCGGTCTAATCCAAATGGCAGGCATGGTGGTGATATTGTTGGTATCAAAGATAAATTGGTATACATAAAGGAACTTGGGATGACTGCTGTATGGACCACCCCGGTTTTTGAAAATGATATGACACCTGAATACGGCGCCTATCATGGCTATGCAGCTACTGATTTGTATAAAATAGACCGGAGATTTGGAACAATTGAGGAGTATAAAAATTTTGTAAAAACATGCCATGATAATGATATCAAAGTGATTATGGACATGATCCATAACCATATCGGTGACCAACACCCATGGCTAAAAGACCCACCAACAAATGATTGGTTTCATAGCATTGAAAAATATGGTACCACAAACTATAGGGGTGCTGCTCAGAATGATCCTCATGCTTCGCAATATGATATGGATAAGCTGCAAAAAGCGTGGTTTGTTCCATCAATGCCAGACCTCAATCAGGAAAATGAACTGTTGGCTGATTATCTTATTCAAAATACAATTTGGTGGATCGAGTACAGCGGTATAGACGGTATTAGGATGGATACCTATGTTTACCCATACAAGGACTATATGAGAAGATGGGCTAAAGAAATACTTGAAGCCTATCCAAATTTTAATGTTGTTGGTGAAGCATGGGTCCAAAACCCCGCTTCTGAATCTTTCTGGCAGGAGGATAAAGAAGGTCAAAATGATGGTTATAATTCATACTTACCCAGTGTAACTGATTTTCCATTTCAATATGGTGTCCGGGATGCAATGAATCAGGACTTCGGATGGACATCCGGCCTGGCTGCTCTTTACTATACACTAACTCAGGACCACCTGTACTCAGACCCTATGAAAAATGTGATATTTCTTGATAATCATGATTTGGAAAGGTTCTTTACAGTGGTGGATGAAAATAAAGAGAAATTCAAGATTGCTTACAATATCCTTATGACTATGCGAGGGATACCCCAGGTTTATTACGGAACAGAACTTATGCTGGCAAATGACGCTGTGGACGGTGATGGCAGAAAAAGGCCTGACATGAAGGGCGGATGGCCCGGTGACGAAAGAAGTGTTTTTCTGGAATCAGGAAGGACCCCAAAAGAAAATGAAGCATTCGAACATGTTAAGAAAATCACAAACTGGAGAAAAAATGCTAAAGCCATACACGATGGGAAGCTGACCCACTTTGTTCCTGAGGATAATATTTACGTTTATTTTCGTCATACAAATGATGAGAAAGTAATGGTAGTGGTTAATATGAACCCGGAAAGTAAAAATTTGTCCCTGAATCGCTTTGATGAATTTTTAAAAGGCCATAAAAATGCAACGGATATAATGACCCAGAAATCAAGCAGATTAGGAGAATCAATGGAAATACCTAGAATGAGTGCGAATATTTACGAGATAAAATAATTTCTTATTTTATCTCCCAGCTATCATTGCCTTCCAGCAATTCATCGAGATCACCCGCACCATTTTTTGAGATGGCTTCCTCGATTTGATTTGATATCTGGTCCTCATAGGTCTCTCTTTGTTCCCTGTAAAAAACGCCGAATGGTCGGGGTATAGTAGTCTGTTTATTCACTGAATCGGTAAAGAACCGGGTTAAAATACTCGCTTTGATACGATCCGATTCATCATGTATCCAGAGATCATTTTTACTATTATCAGCCATGGAAACTACTTTAGGAGTAAATCCATCGAGTACAATTCCATATGATTCCCCTTCCCCGAATGTTAATGGTTGGTCATGCTTAAGGAAAAGTGTGGTATCCGTCTTGGTTTGTTTTTCAGTGTATAATGCAAATGCCCCATCATTAAAAACATTGCAGTTTTGATAAATTTCCACGAAAGCGGTGCCTTTATGCTTATCTGCTTCAGACAGCACTGCTCTTAGGTGCCTAGGGTCCCTGTCCATAGACCTGGCAACAAAAGAGGCATCAGCACCCAGGCATAGTGCCAAAGGATTGAAAGGGTGATCAATAGAACCAAAAGGTGTAGACTTTGATATAATGCCTTTCGGTGACGTTGGTGAGTATTGTCCTTTGGTCAATCCATAAATTTCATTATTGAAGAGCAACACATTTACATCAAAGTTCTTTCGCATCATATGAATGATGTGGTTTCCGCCAATGGAGAGGCCATCACCATCTCCGGTGATCACCCAAACTTTTAAACCTGGTTTGGAGCACTTGATTCCACTGGCTAAAGCCGGGGCCCTCCCATGAATGCTGTGAACGCCATAGGTATTCATGTAGTATGGGAACCGAGAGGAACATCCGATACCAGATACAAAAACAGTATCTTCTGCCTTCGTGCCAAAATCTGCCAGGACACTCTGTACCTGCTTCAAAATAGAATAATCCCCACAACCCGGGCACCAGCGAACATCCTGTTCGGTAGCAAAATCTTTCGCTTTAAGCGTATGATCATTTTTATTATTCATAATCTTTTATCTCTTGGTTTATTATTTTTTTTATTTCTTCCACCGTGTAAGGCAAACCTCTCATTTTAGGATGTCCGACAGCGTCGATCAGGTACTGACTTCTAATCAATTGTAGCAGCTGTCCACTATTCATTTCCGGGATAACCACTTTTTTAAACTTACTTAAGCGTTCCCCCAGGTTTTTAGGGAAAGGGTTCAGGTACCTTAAGTGAATGTGGGCTACACTTTTCTTTTCTTCGTTGAGTTCCCTAACTGCCGTTTCAATGGCACCAAAAGTTGATCCCCAGCCTAAAACTACCACATCAGATTGTTCATCTCCTCGATTGATAGCCTGCATGGGGATAGAAATATCTTCAACCTTTCTGGCCCTAAATTCTACCATCTTTTGGTGGTTATCAGGATCATAAGATACCTCACCGGTAAGGTCCTGCTTCTCCAGTCCGCCAACACGATGGGCATAGCCTTTCATGCCCGGAACAGCCCACGGCCTCACCATTTGTTCATTCCTCTGGTAAGGTAAATAGCCATTCTTAGTGTGCTTATTTGATTCTACCAAAGGAGGTTTTATGGCTTTCAGGTCCTTGGATGCGGGAAACTTCCAGGGTTCGGCACCATTGGCTACATAGCCATCAGTAAGCACAATCACCGGGGTCATATGTTCCATGGCAATACGACTGGCCTCATAAACGGTATCAAAGCAATCAGAAGGGGTCGATGCAGCCAGCACGGGCATTGGTGCTTCACCACTTCGTCCGTAAATAGCCTGAAAAAGATCTGCCTGTTCGGTTTTGGTGGGTAGTCCGGTGGAAGGGCCGCCACGTTGAACATTTATAATTACCATCGGCAACTCAAGCATTACTGCCAGTCCCAGCGTTTCTGATTTTAGCGCCATACCGGGCCCGGAGGTAGCTGTAGCACCCATAGCTCCCGCAAAAGATGCCCCCAGCGCAGAACAAGCGGCAGCTATTTCATCTTCTGCCTGAAAGGTCCTTACATTGAAGTTTTTATACTTGGACAATTCGTGCAACACATCTGAAGCAGGAGTAATGGGATAGCTGGCATAAAACAGATCAAGGTTAGCCTTTTTGGAAGCAGCTATTAATCCCAAAGCCACAGCCTGGTTCCCATTTACATTCCGGTATTTACCCCTCTTCAAAGGTGCCGGTTTCACCTCATAGCGAGTGCCAAAAGTCTCGCTTGTATCACCGTAGTGGTAACCTGCCTTTAAGACATCAATGTTCGCTTTGGCCAGCTCAGGCTTATCTTTGAATTTTTCATTGATAAACTGAATGGTATTATCCAGGGAGCGGCTATACATCCAGAAAATAAAACCCAAAACAAACATATTCTTACTCCGGTCAATTTGTTTGATGCTCAGCCCGGAGTCTTTCAGTGCTTCCCTTGTGAGCTTGGTAATAGCAATTTTATGTACCCTGTAAGAATCCAGGCTATGGTCCTCCAGGGGATTTTCTTTATCAGGATAACCTGCCAACCTTAGGCTCCTGTCATCAAAACCACTCTCATTAGCTATTATGATTCCACCTTGTTTTAGGTTTTCGAGGTTAACTTTTAAAGCAGCAGCATTCATCACAACCAAAGCATCATATTTATCGCCCGGCGTGAAGACCTCCACACTACCCACTTTAATCTGAAATCCGCTTACCCCTGAAACCGTCCCCTGAGGGGCACGGATATCGGCAGGATAATTAGGAAAGGTGCTAATATCGTTGCCGTACATTTCCATGGTTTCGGTAAATTGACCACCAACCAATTGAATACCGTCCCCGGAGTCACCGGCAAAAAGGACAACTACTTCTTCTTTTAATTCTTTTACTGGAGTCTGCATAAGCTAAATTATGATGTGCGCTATAAGTTGAATAGATATCTAATGACTAAACATGCAGGATGTCATACTAAAAAATGATTGATGTGGACAGTTGCTATTTGCATATGATTATTACAGTTATCCTGAAAAATAAAATTTTTGTGGCGGTTTTCAATCAAATTTTAAATGTAGAGCCTTTAAATTCCTGCATCAAAATGAAAAATGTATTTTTATCGTATATAAATAATGCTTTTGATCAAGTACTTATATCTTGTTTTGATATTGTTGATTTTGGTTCGATGTTCGGACGAAACAGATGATGGGCTTAGTAACATATAAGATAACGACCAGGAAAAACAAATGAAAGATAACACCAAACATAATTCCGGAGAAGATGATGATACAGAAAATATAGCTTATCTGGCACTGGGGGATTCCTATACAATCGGTGAAAGTGTTTTGGTTTCCGAGCGTTGGCCTGTCTTATTGGTTGATAGGGCTCGACAACAAGGTTTCACTGCGGATGATCCAATGATTGTAGCAAAAACGGGGTGGGCGACAGGAGAATTATTAGCAGGAATTGAGGCAGCAGGGATTGGTGACAATACTTACGATTTTGTTTCTTTACTCATTGGAGTAAATAATCAATACCGGGGGATGCCGATCGATATCTACAAAGCAGAACTAAAGACTTTGATCGAAAAAGCGGTTTCTTTTACGAATGGCAAGACCACCAGGGTCTTTTTAGTGTCAATTCCGGATTACGGGGTAACACCCTTTGCTAGTAGCAGCAATACGGAAGAGATAGCTAAAGAAATAGATAGTTACAATGCCATCAAAAAAGATTACGCCAATTCGTTAGGCATTAAGTTTTTCAATATCACCCCCATATCAAGGACTGCTCGTGAAAACCCAACGCTTATCGCCAGTGATGGGCTACACCCTTCAGGGAGAATGTATCAAATGTGGGTCAATGAAATCGATGATTGGTTTATATCTACACTTAATGAGCGTTGAATTTTAAATCCAGATTTGTCATTGGAATTTTGTCATGAAGGGTTAAAGCCCAAAAAAT
>CAYSCZ010000077.1:0-13011 GCA_964429655.1 uncultured Roseivirgaceae bacterium | reverse complement strand
ATTTGAAGTGATTTAACCATGTAATAGAAAGTCTAATGACAATTCTGGGTTTAATCGTTTGAACGCTGGTTTGCCTTGTGATTAATTAAGATGATGAACTATAGCCAGCACTTTATTTAGTCTGCTGTTGGTGTTTATTTTTGAAACAATGTACATCAATGTCCTTTGCTTTACTGGAGTGAGTGCGTGGAAGTATTTTGATCCTCTATCGTCCTGATTAAGTAACTCGGCCAGTTCTAAAGGCATCTGTGCGCCATAAGCCGATTTATCTTTTTCAAGTGTTACATTCAGCTCGTCTCCGGCGTTTATCATCGATTGTTTTCTGATATTTTGATTTACAAATACAGACCAATGACCGTGGCCATCAGGCATTAAGGCGCAGTGTATCTTAACTTATTCGTTTAGTGTGCATATAATCCTTCGATTCTCACCATCAATGAACTTTTGCGTTAAATTATTAGCTATTGGAATATGATAGCTCCAGCCAAGGGATGAATTTGTTTTTTCTAATCTCAATGTGATCGTTTCTTTTTTCAATTATCTAAATGGTTAGAATTCCAAATAAAAAGGTTTTATGATAATTGCTATTCAATACCCCTCCTGGATGAAATTAGCAAAAGTTGACGCCATACCGCTTATATATACCGGATATCGCGCAAGAAGAAGGACAAGAAAAGGCAGTGGAGATGGCTTTAAAGACACCAAACCAAGTAATACTAATCGAACCTGTTGAGAAGTTTATACTTTCATCTTTATTTCACGTCAATTTTTTTATATTTAGGAAAGAAAGAATTATCTATCTTGATTTCATGAAAATTACACTAATCATACCTTTTTACTTATTACTGTCTGTTACATCGATTGCCCAGATCAGATACTATGATGAGGTCTTTGAAGCGGTTAACCGTGTGACAGCAATCTATTTCCAAAAAGATAAGGAAGCGTTAAAGATAGACATTTTATCACCTGAAGATGACACGGAAGATAATCGGATCTTATTACTTTATGTACATGGTGGAGGATTTGCCGGAGGGGAAAGGGATCACCCGGATCATTTGAAGTTTTGTGAATCAATGGCCAGGAAAGGATATGTTGCGGCCACCATGAGCTATACGCTGGTCATGAAAGGGAAGAGCTTTAGTTGTGATCAGGCAGCCCCAAACAAGATCAACACTTTTTTATTAACCGCCAGGGATATTTCAAGGGCCACAAAGTTTTTATTGGATAACGCGGAGAAGTATGGGATAGATAGGAATAAAATTGTTCTTTTAGGTAGCAGCGCGGGAGCAGAAGCCATCTTGCATGCCGGTTATTGGAAAGAGACCTATAAAAGCGATAAAACACAAATTTTAGACAAGGATTTTCAATATGCCGGACTAGTAAGTATGGCCGGTGCAATCACCAGCCTGGATTGGATAAATGCAAATGATGCCATACCAACACAACTTTTCCACGGCACTTGTGATAACCTGGTGCCCTATGGATATGCCCCCCACCACTACTGTGATGCACAGGAGCGTGGATATTTAATGCTTCATGGACCAAAGTCGATAGCTGACCATTTAAGAAAATTAGGGAAACCGTTTTATTTAGTCACAAGTTGTTATGGACGACATGAATGGGCTTCCAAACCAATAAGAGATCATGTTGATTTAATCACTGATTTTGTTTTCAATGATATCATTTCAAAGAATAATCGGCAACTGCATGTAATTTTGCCCAGTGACCGAAAAGAGACATGCGAGGATTTTAATACTTATAATTTTTGTGAATGATAACACGATTAACAATCATCTGCCTGTTGAGCATACTATTTTCATGCAGCGAAAATAAGGATAAGCAGAATGGTCTGAAAAATGAAAAGCCACCGGAAGACATGGTTTTAATCCCAGGGGGTACATTCAAAATGGGAGGAAGGTCACAGCAGGCTTATCAAGATGAATTTCCTGTCCATGAGGTAAAGATAGATGCTTTCTATATGGATGAAGCTGAGGTAACCAATGCAGCGTACAAGGAATTTGTAGACGAGACCGGTTATCTAACCGTGGCTGAACGAGATATTGATTGGGAGGAGATGAGCAAGCAATTACCGTCCGGCACTCCTAAACCTCCTGATTCTGTTCTTGCGCCGGGTGCTCTGGTGTTTAAGGCAACAGATGGCCCGGTAAACCTCAGGGACTATGCTCAATGGTGGCGGTGGACTATCTTTGCTAACTGGAAGCATCCTGAAGGCCCTGGCAGCTCAATTGACGAAAGAATGGACCATCCGGTGGTACATATAGCCTATGAGGATGCAAAAGCTTATGCCGGGTGGATCGGCAAAAGGTTACCGACAGAAGCGGAGTGGGAGTGGGCTTCTTTAGGTGGAAAAGACCAGAAGTACCCCTGGGGGAATGAACCGGCTGAAGATGCTTATGATAAGGCAAATTTTTGGCAGGGATTTTTTCCTTATGACAATCAGGTAAAGGATGGGTTTTATGCTACAGCACCTGTTAAATCCTTTCCTCCTAATGGTTATGGATTATTTGATATGGCAGGAAACGTATGGGAATGGTGCCAGGACAAGTATCATGTGGACAGCTATCACATGAACGTTGAAGAGGGTGTTGCAGATAATCCAAAAGGGCCGGAGATATCATATGATCCACGGGAACCATATACTGAAAAATATGTGGTTCGGGGCGGATCTTTTTTATGTAATGATAGCTATTGCAGCGGCTATCGCTCCGCCAGGCGTATGGCCTCCAGCAAAGATTCAGGTTTTATCCATACTGGGTTTAGGTGTGTCAGGGATCTTTAACTTCCCCTCTTCCTAAAAAATGTGCCTGAGCCAATGATGTTATCCTCTAAGCGCCAGTCCGGTTGCCACCAAAGCCGTTCCTTTTGTTCACCATCATCATTATCATCCACCATCACATTAATGCGGACGGTTTGCCATTTTTCACCCTGTTTTTCATGGATGTACGACATAGGGATGGCAAACTCTCCAAAGTAACCGGTTTTATGGCTCCTTACCTTGTATTGGGTGCCTTCCGGTGGCTTTCTGCTGATCACACTTTCATTACCTTCATGCTCAGGTGTTACCTGAATAAAGAAATCATCGCGGTACCAATGATTGCCTTTACTCATGGCACTCTTGGAAGTAGTCTCAGCATTGACCACGATGCCTATATTATCTTGTGACCATGGGACGCCCTTACCTTTTGAAATTATTTTATCATCTGTTACATCGCAGGCTATGTATAAAAAATTTTCGTCATAGACTACATCAAATTTAAATTCATTCTCATTTTGTTTAAAACGGCTCACCATTACATCCCATTCTTTATTTTCACCATCAATCTTTATTTTCCGATCAGTGAAAGAAATGTAAATTTTCCTTAAAGGTTTTATTTTCCATTCAAATGGTATCGTAACATCCAGATAATCAGCATTATATGTGGCATTAATTGTGATGCCTAAGGGTTTATCATGTGATTTGTTTTTTGGCTTGACAACAAGGTCTACCATTTCCACTGAGTTTGGATTAACGGTAAACTCCGGCACATTGATTATGCAGGTAAGGTCCCAACTAAACTTATCATTGACTACTACATTAAGTGGTGAATCTTCATCATTGGTAATCTTGATAGTTGTGGTGCCTTCTGTGAAATTATTTCCTTCCATAAAGATCGGTTCTATTTCTACCGGAGGGTTTTCCAGGATAGTGGTAAAAAAATCCTTTGCTTTTTGAGTGACCAGGTTCTCATCCCATATGCCATTTAAATCCAGGTTGGCAATTACCGGTCCCTGGTCAGTCATGGTTACCCACACTACGTGATCAAATTCACCAAGTTCCGGGCCTCGTAAGTTTGATCCGCCTCCGGTGGTGGCCAGCACAAAATATTTTCCATTATTTCGCTCGGTTTTGACATAGCGATGCTCATGACCAGTAAATACGGTATGTTTTCTATTGGACAAAAGCTTTTCCAACTCAGGCCATTGCTTTGTTTTTTCCTGGTGCCACAGTGGTTGATGCATAAAAACCAATGTCCATCTTACAGCTTTATTTTCTTTCAGCACTTTTTTCATATACGCCAATTGCTCATCCGATACCGTGCCCCTGCCTGCGCCTCTTCTCTGGTCTTCGCTGTTAAGGCATAAGAACAGCACATCATGATATTTGAAATGGTAATAAGTAGGCCCTAACCGCTCCTTCCACAGGTCTTCCATCACCTGGTTGGTGATGTCATGGTTGCCCGGAATATAAAAGAATGGCATCTCAAGCTGGCCCACAAATCCATCAAATTCATCCCATTGGTGGTTCAGTTCGTTCAGGTCTTCCGTGTAGCCTTCGATCAGGTCGCCAACGCTCATCACAAACTGGGGTTGCAGCAAATTAAGCTTATTAACACCATCCATAAATACACCTGGTCTGTGGCCCCCCGTACGGTCAGTGACTATGGCAAATTGAAAATTTCTGGGATCATTTTTGAAATCTAAACTGGTCCATGGCCTCGGCCCGGCCAGTTCAGTAATTTCCAGGACGGTATTATCCTGGCATATAATTGAAAATGAAATAAATACCTTTAAAAATGTTATAATTAAATTTTTCATCATTGAAATTATCAATTATATGGGCGTTAGATGGTAATTCATTGATTAAATAATCATTAAATAGCTGGTTAAAAAAAACTACAATTTATGAAAATACATCATTTAGGGCTAATTATAATCATCATAAATCTTAGTTGTCAATCCGGGCCATCTGAAGGACCCATGGAAATCATCAATCTTTCTGTTGCGGCACATGGCGGGATAGAAAGCTGGCAGCAACTCAACAGATTGTCCTTTAGAAAAAGGATATTGTTGTATGATTCAACAGGAAATCTGGAATCAGAAAAAGTCGAGCTGCACCGCTATACATTCAATCCTAAATTTACCGGTGGGATAAGCTGGCAGCAAGGGGAGATGGTAATTATTATCAGCTTTGATGGAAAGGCCACTCAAAAAATAGTAGATGGTGATACAATCCGGGATCAGGAAGCATTAGATCAGTCTTATAATAAAATCATGGGTGGTTTTTATGTAATGGCCCAGCCCTTTAAATTATTAGATGTGGGGTCGAATATCACTTATTCCGGTGAAGACACCCTGGACGACTGTAGCCTTGTGAATGTACTTAAGGTAGAGGACAAATCTTCAGAAAACTCAGATGTTTGGTGGTATTATTTTGATAGGGAATCAAACCATTTAATAGCCAACCTGGTAAACCACAATAACCATTACAGCTACATAAAAAACCTGAGTTTTGACACCACCACCCAGTTTTTATTACATCACCACCGGAAGAGCTATTTCACAGACAGCAAAAGGGAAATAAAGTATCTGAGGGCTGAATATTTTTATGATGCGATAGAAATAAATTTTTAGTTAAATCCATTAATCTCATTATTTGAATTTGTGGGTTTCGGTGAGATTATTTTTTATCTTAGAAAAGCTTTATTTAAAAAAAGTACCATGCAAAACTCCAGAAGGAATTTTATCATCAACTCATCATTAGCAACTTTAGGATTATCTGCTGCCCCTTCGTTTATTTCGAACCATACATTTGCATCAGCAGGCAATGACATGATCAACATGGGGGTGATTGGCTGTAATGGAATAGGCTGGACAAATATGCGTTCCCATTTAAAACAACAAAACATACGATGTACCGCAATATGTGATGTGGATCAGTCAGTCATAGACAGGAGAAAAGTGGATTACAAAGAATACCGGGATAATAAAGTGGCGGAATACAGGGACTACCGGAAACTTTTAGATGATAAGGACATTGATGCAGTTATCATTGGCACACCGGACCATTGGCATTGTAAGATTATGGTAGATGCATTGGAGGCGGGCAAGCATGTCTACGTAGAAAAACCACTTGCCAACTCCATCCAGGAATGCTTCATTATGGAGAAGGCAGCCAATCTATACAAAAACCAGGTGGTGCAGGTAGGGCAATGGCAAAGAAGTGGACCGCACTACCAGCATGCTATTGAAATCGTTCAATCCGGTGCACTTGGCAAAATCCGTTTGGTAAAAGTCTGGGCATACCAGGGCTGGATGAAACCCGTGGAAGTAAAGCCCGATGGAGAAACACCACCAGGTGTGGATTATGCCATGTGGCTAGGGCCGGCGCCCAACAGGCCGTTCAATCCGAACCGCTTCCACTTTAGCTTTCGATGGTTTTGGGACTATGCCGGCGGATTGATGACCGACTGGGGTGTTCACGAGATCGATATCGCATTGTTTGCCATGCAGGCCAGGGCACCTAAATCGGTGATTGCATCCGGAGGGAAGTTCGCTTATCCTGATGATGCCTCTGAAACACCGGATTCCTTGCAGGCAGTGTTTGAATATGATGATTTTAATATGCTTTGGGAGCACGCAACGGGGATTGATAACGGCAATTACGATAAAACGGAAGGTATTGCTTTCATAGGTAACAACGGTACACTGGTTGTAAACCGTGGTGGGATGCAGTTGATACCGGAAGTGAAACACAAGGATGGTAGAAGGCAGTATGTAATGGAAGACATTCCCGACCAGTATAAAAAAGGGGATTACCTTGACATACATACACAGAATTTTATTGACGCCATTAAAGAAAACAATCCTTCAATGGTAAATTGTCCGCCATCATCAGCTAGTGTGGCTGCGATGAATGCTCATATGGGAAATATCGCTTATAAAACGGGTCAGAAAATCTATTGGAACTATAATAAACAGCAATTTGAAGATAATGATGAGGCCAATCGGTTGGTAAAAGCCAACTATCAAAATGGTTGGGAATTGCCGAAAATATAACTGGCGGGCATCGAAGAGAAAAGGCCGGGATCAGGTTTTCCTGGCAAGACTATTTCATGTAGTGATAAAACATGATCTCAATGTATTTTCAATCACGCATTTTTAATTTAATTTAAACTTAACCAATTATTAACGTCAGAACGGTACCAATGAGGATCAGCACTAATCTTCCTTCAATTAAAAATACTAGGTTAGCATGAATTTATTTTGCTAACACAAATGGTTGAAAGTAAAAAGGTTATTATAGAAGGATACCGGGACCTAAAGCATAAAATCTCCGGTGAATCATCACAATCACTCCGTACTGCCCTTAGTGAGCATGGTGACAGCATTAGTTTTAGTTACAAATATTGCCCTAACCTGGATGAAAAACCAGAGGCTTTGAATGCCGCCAAGGCCATTGTGGCAGCAGAAAATCAGGCGTCATCCGAGGAGATGTACCAGCTTTTGATGCGAGGGGACCTATCATTCACCGAAGAACAAGTGTTCGAAGCTGCTAAAAAGCTTGATCTCGATATCAATACATTCAAATTGGATTTTAACAGTGAAAAAACCAGAAATCAGATTGAAAATGATATAAAAGATTCTAAAAAATGTGGATTGATCGTATTTCCAGGCTTAACGATTAACGGGATACCTTACAATGGTGCCTGGGATAATTATTCATTATTTAGTGCCATTGAAAAACGTGGTGGCAAACACATTAGGATGGCCATTGAGAGTTTCTTTGAATGGGGGGCTGCTGCAGCGGTGGTTTTACTTATTACCACCCTAGGCGCCCTAATAATGGTAAACGTTGGTTTTCATGAAGTATATGAGCATTGGCGGCATACAAAGCTTGGCCTGGTATTCAGTGCAGAAAGCTTAGTACTTCCGATAGAGATATGGATCAATGATTTTTTAATGGCTGTTTTCTTTTTATTAATTGGCCTTGAAATAAAAAGGGAGGTGTTAGATGGTGAACTATCAGATGTGAAAAGTGCAGCCATGCCGGTTATTGGGGCTATTGGTGGTATGCTGGTGCCTGCAATGATATATTTTGTCATCAACCGAAATGTTGAAACTATGAATGGGTGGGGTATACCAATGGCCACAGATATTGCTTTCACCCTTGGTTTGATGGCTCTGTTAGGTAAGAAGGTGCCCATCTCCCTGAAGATTTTTATTTCAGCACTGGCAGTAGCAGACGACCTGGGAGCAATTATAGTGATCGCGCTTTTTTATGGTCATGGTTTTCATCTGATGCCATTTGTTGGCGCCCTGGTGGTTATTGGGGTAATGATTTATTTAAATAAAAGGAAAATATTTAACACTTCCCTCTATATGGGACTGGGCTTGTTACTCTGGTTTTTTGTATTCGAGAGTGGCCTGCATGCCACCCTGGCCGGGGTTTTAACTGCCATTCTTATTCCTACCAGGAGGAGCGCTGATTTACCATTAATTGCTGAGCAGACCGCCATTATTTTTGATAGGGAAATCAAAAAAATAAAAGATAGCGGAAATGATCGAAGACATATTGGATTCGGGTCGTTACAACTACTGAGAAACTCTATTGAGAGACTTCGGGAGCCAAGTGAGTACCTGCAGCATTCACTGGAGCGGGTGGTTAATTTTTTTATTTTACCCCTTTTTGCTTTTTTTAATACCGGCATACTGATATCTGGTATGCAACTTAACCTGCTAGTACCGATAAATATAGGTATTTTAAGCGGCCTCACGATCGGTAAGCCATTAGGTATTGTAGGGGCATGCTGGTTAGCTTCCAGGTTTCATATTGCCAAACTTTCACCCGACATCAATTGGTCATTGTTGCTTGGCGCAGCCTGCTTGGCCGGGGTAGGTTTTACCATGTCCATCGTGGTGGCCTCCAGTGCTTTTACAGGTGATTTGCTTACATCTTCCAAGATTAGTATCTTGATTGCTTCCACATTGTCAGCTATGATCGGTTTGCTGATATTGACTCAGTCAACAAAAAACCAAAATTGAAGTGCCACATCTTCTGAAAATATTTACCCTGCTATCCTTCCTGTGCTTTGCCTTTCTGGCAAAGGCAGATCAGTTGGCTTATTTATCCAAAAAAGAGGCGAAAAAAGCTTATAGGAAAGTGAAAAAGATGGATTATGTGTACCTGTACTGTGGATGCTGTGATAATGATCCGGTGGTGATAGCAGAGGTCATTAAAGCAGAAGTAAAATTCACCGATTATGAAAATTACTATGAGGTGGTACTGACTTATAAAAATCCTTTAGGTGAAGTTGTTACCAATGGCGTCGATTTAGCATATGTATGGATCATCAATAAAGGTAAGCCTGTAACCATAGGAGAACTAATGAAATTAGAACACGATCCTTGCAACAGGATAAGAATCGATGATTAAGTTATTTTTTACAGATTGATGCTTTTCAACGCTTTGCGTCATCTCCGGAAACTTATGCATTGAATGATTAATAATATCGGAGAAAAGATTCTATTATTTCTCTAACCCGTAGAAGGACAAAGTGCAAAGAAAAGTTAATAAGTTGATGCACGAAATTAATTGAACCATTTATCATTTAAATTACTGGTAATCTATGTTTTACTGATTTGTAATTCGTAATTCGTAATTCGTAATTTGTAATTCGTAATTCGTAATTAAAAATTGTAAATTAACTAACCATTCTACTACCACCAACCGCCCAACCCACCAATGAAGCTAATCATACTTTTTACACTTGCATTTTTGATACAAATAGCCGAAGGACAGGCACAGGAATACGATCGCTACAACCCGGCCTACGGCTTTAGAGAACAAATCCTGATATACATGGATAGCCTCGATGCTTATGTATAACAGCAAGATTCTGCTAACATTTTATTTATGGCCAATAGGCTGATTACCCGCTTCCACAGGGCAGGGATGGCAGACCGGGCACCTTATTACATCGACCTGGCGCTGCAATATGCCAATAAAGAAAAACGGCCCATTGAATACGCCAATTTTAGCAACCATCTGGGGATGTATTTGACTATTACAGCACAAAGTGAAGGTTTGTTTGCAGGTGATACCAGCAAATACTATCACTTGGTTGACTCCGCCAGGTGGTGGCACCGGCAGGCGATTCAACTGGGCAGGGCAAGCGATTACCTTTGGGCTGCTGGCTGGGGCTACCGTGGCCTGGCGCAGATCAATCACATGACCTATCGCGACGGCTTGTACCGATACGATAGCATGGACCATTACTATCAGCAGTGTATGCGAATTGGAAGAAAAGTAAACGATAAAGCTGTTATAAAAGCAGTTTCCCAAATATATGCCCGATATTTATTGAATGGGAATCGGATAAACGAACTTGCTCCAGTCATAGACTCATTGGGCCAAAACATGCCTTGTGATAATGTTTCTGACAATGTTGCATATTATTATATTTTGCACGATTACCTCGCCAAGCAAAACCAGCTCGATACGTTAGCAGTATTGAACGAGAAGTTTATTTTGGCATACCAAAAGCTTACGGCAGCCAAACATTCCGAAGGTATTTATGAGGCCGACCAGCGGTTTGAAGTCAGCCAAACCAAACAAATGCTACAGGCTACTGTGAAAGACCTCAACAGCCTGTCCACCAACTTTTTCCTCTTGCTTGGGGTGCTGCTGGTTTTGCTGGTGGCCGCAGGGTTTATATACGTGCAATACCACAAAAACCGCCGACTTGCCCACCGCAACGAAGCCCTGCTCAAAGAACAAAACCACTGGGTGAAAAACAACCTGCAAATGATTGCCAGTCTGCTCAGCCTGCAAGCCAAAAAGGTAAACGATGCCGAAGCCAAACGCTTCCTGAAAGACAATGAAGGCCGGGTGCAGTCCATCAGCCTGCTCAACCGGCTCTTGTACCAGCAGCAGGATATTTCCCTGGTCGACCTTGGCATTTATCTCTCTACCCTGGCTGAAGAACTTAAACACAGTGCCGGCAAAGAAGTGGACTTTGCCCTTATCGTTCCCGAAAATACTGGGCTAAAGGTGGAGAAATCCACCAGCCTTGGGCTGGTACTCAACGAGCTGATTACCAATAGCTTTAAGCATGGCGGTTCCTCCTTAACGGAAATTGGCATTGTCGTTGAAAAAACCAATGCTTCTTCCCTTCAGATGACCTACCACGATAACGGCACAGGCTGTGAGGCAGGGAGCTGGGAGGCTTCCAAATCTTTTGGCCACCAACTGGTGAAAATTCAGTTAAGACAATTGTACGCCGATTATCACATTTTTAACGGAGATGGTTTTACCTTTCAAATGAAAATCCCTATTTAACACAACTAGCATGCATAAAACACTAACCATTGAGGATGATTTGTTGATAGCTGAGGACTTGAAGGACAAACTATCAGACCTGGGCTATAACATACTGGGTAATGCCCGAAATAGTGAAGAAGCCGTGGCAATGGCCAAAGAAAAAAAGCCGGACATCATAGTTGCCGATATCATGCTGGAGGGTTCCGCAGATGGGATAGATACCGTTCGCGCCATTTATACCTTCCATTTATGTCCTGTGATCTATCTTACGGCCAATTCTGAGTCTGTTACTGTAAAAAAGGCACTGGCTACTCATCCGGCAGCATTTATGCTCAAACCCTACAAAATCAGCGAGTTTTCCATCAACATCGACCTGGCCATCCAGAATTTTAAGAAAAAGTATGCAGAAATGCCCACCGATAACTCCCAAAACGACGCTATTTTCATAGCCGATAACTTTTTATACCATCGGGTAAACAAGTTCGACATACTCTTTGTGGAAGCTGATGGCTCTTATGTAAAAGTGGTTACCACCGAAAAAACCTACCAGATCACTGCCAACCTCAAAACCTTTGTCAGTCAGTTTGAGCACCCCGATTTCTACCGCGTTTCCCGCAAGCACTTCGTCAACATGCGCCGGTTAGATAAAATTAACGGCAGCCAGTTATACATCGTCGCCCCCCACCAGTCCCCCCACAAAATCACCATTTCCCGGCAAGAGCGCAATGCCATTCTAAGCAAATTTAGGATTATAAAGGCGTTAAAGTTTAAAAGGTCGGACGATAGTCAGACCGGTATACAAACAATACCACAACGCCATCCTGAGAAAAACCAGACCATCATCGCGAACGGGTAGGAGAGTATATGGATATCATTTTACAGAAGTGATTGGATGAGGGCTTTTGACTAGCCTATTGGAAAGGCTTTATCAACGACAAGTAAGTTTTCGTCTACAGGGATACTCATACCAGACAGAAATGCCATTGAATTCATCAAATTTTGATTATTTTCGTTTGATAGAATGATGGAAACATTGCAAACACCGGAAGAAATACGTGCTTTTGTAATCTCTGTTATAAGGGAGGAATTTAAAAGGCCAACAAGTTTTACAGGTTCGGACAAAGAACTTCTGGAAAGGATGGTAAAGGTGGAAGAGGAACTCAAGCATATCCACGTACGCTTTGATGAGAACAGGCAATACCAGGAGAAACGCTTTGACGACCTAAAGGAATACAATAGCCGGCATTTTGAAGCAATAGATAAACGGTTTGAAGCTATCGAAAAGCGTTTTGAATTCATAGACAAACGCTTTGAAAGCATGGACAAAAACATGAAATGGCTGATCGGTTCTGCGTTTGTGTTGATCTCCTTGCTCATGACCTTTTATAAGTTTTTGGCATAATGGAAACACTGCAAACACCCGAAGAAATACGTGCTTTTGTAATCTCTGTTATAAGGGAGGAATTTAAAAGGCCAACAAGTTTTACAGGTTCGGACAAAGAACTTCTGGAAAGGATGGTAAAGGTGGAAGAGGAACTAAAGCATATCCACGAACGCTTCGATGAAAACAGGCAATACCAGGAGAAACGCTTTGAGGCCATCGACAAACGCTTTGATGATCTAAAGGAATACAACAGCAAGCAATTTGAAGCAATGGAAAAGCGCTTTGAAGCCATAGACAAACGTTTTGAAAGCATGGACAAAAACATGAAATGGCTAATCGGTTCTGCGTTTGTGTTGATCTCTTTGCTGATGACATTTTATAAGTTTTTGGCATAATGGAAACACTGCAAACACCGGAAGAAATCAAAGCATTTATCGTTTCCACGATAGACACAATGCTGTCCCAGCAAGCCCGCTTCCCTGGACTGGATAAGGAATTGCTGGAAAGGATGGTCAGGGTGGAAGAA
>CAYSCZ010000076.1:0-13947 GCA_964429655.1 uncultured Roseivirgaceae bacterium | reverse complement strand
CATGTTTAGTGTCTGATTTGAAGTGATTTAACCATGTAATAGAAAGTCTAATGACTATTTTGGGTTTAGTGCGCTACCTTCCCGGATATTGATTGTATCGCCTCCCAGCTTTGCTTTACATTTTCTAGTGTCACATAGGGTGAGCCGATGCACAATCTTATAAAGTATACATCTCGAATAATATAATGGGTAACATATAGCCTACCGCTATCATTTAGTTTATTCTTAAGGTCTTTGTTCATTTGGTTTAAACGGTCATTTTCCTGAATATTCGCAGGATGGAATCTAAAAAAAACCATATTCATTTTTCGAGGTAAAATATTTTCAAAGTCTTCTGACACCTCAATTTGATTCGCCAACCATTCAGCCAGCTTTACATCACTAATGATCTTACCTTTTATTCCTTCTATTCCATAATTCCTAATCACAAACCACAACTTTAGTGCCCTGAACCTTCGCCCCAAAGGGATTCCCCAGTCCCTGTAGTTGTTAACTTCATTTCCTGAAGATGTTTTAAGGTACTCAGGCAAGATCTCAAAAGTTCTGATCAAGCGTTCTTTACTGCGCACATAATACAGCGAACAATCAAAGTTTGTCAGCATCCATTTGTGCGGATTAAAAACGAAACTATCCGCGTTCTCAATACCATCAACCATCCATTTATATTCCTCCAACATCAAAACAACGCCGGCATAAGCGGCATCTATATGGTTCCATAAGTCATATCTCCTGGCTATCACTCCAATTTCTTTTACCGGATCAACAGCCAGGGTACCAGTAGTACCCAGTGTACAGATTACACAAAGTGGTTGGTATCCTTTGGAGATATCAGCTTTAATAGCAGCTTCCAGTTGCTCAGGATCCATACTCAAATCTTCTTTAACGGCTACTTTAACCAAATTATCAGTACCAAATCCGGCTATTTTCACATCCTTTTCGATGGAAGAATGGGTCTCCATAGAGCAATAAATGCGATAAACAGGCTTTTGATAAAGTCCTTCTTTGTTGATGGTAAAGCTACTGCTTGCTTCCCTTGCAGTAAGTAAGGCCACTAAGGTAGAGGTGGAAGCGGTGTCCTGGATGACCCCGCTCCATTCATGGGGGATGCCCAGAGGAGGCTTCAGCCAGTTCAAAACTTTTTCTTCAAGTTCGGCAGCTGCGGGTGATGTCTCCCATAACATGCATTGTGCACCAATGGTAGCGGTAAGCATCTCAGCAAGAACAGACGGATAAGAAGAATTGGCTGGAAAAAAAGCATGAAAATTTGGATGCTGCCAATGGGTAACACCGGGCATAACTATGGCCTTAAAGTCTTCAAAGATCTGCCCAATGGGTGCCCCCTTCATTGGTGCAGAATCAGGTAGCTTAGCGTAAATATCCCCGGGGGATACTTTTGACCTTACCGGCAGGGATTCTATCTCCTCCAGATAATCAGCCATCCAATCAACAAACTGATGGGCATGTTTTCTAAAGTCATCTAATGAAATCATAGCCGCTATTTACAACAGAAATGGCTATTGGCGAGGGATATAAAGCACCTTTTTTGTCTGGAAAAATTCTTCCTGATAATAATCGCTGATTTCAAACAATTTGTACCGAACTTTCGCATCCCTCAGTTCTTCAGAAAGGTCACCACCTTTTAGATAAAATATGCCATTATTGATATGTTGGTGTTTATTTTTTTTGTTGAATTTCTTTTTTACCCATTGATAAAAATCCCTGGTATTAGTTACTGCCCTGCACACCACATAATCATAGCTGTCCTGCATGTTTTCAGCGCGGAGGTTATAGGTTTTCACATTCTTTATACCAAGCTTGTAGATGATATCATTCACAACCTTTATTTTTTTTCCTACCGAGTCAACAAGATGAAATGTTGCATACGGAAACATAATCGCTAATGGTATCCCGGGGAAGCCACCACCGGTACCTACATCCATAATTTTCGAACCTTCTGGGAATTCAATAAACTTCGCTATGGCTAATGAATGTAAAATATGCTTGAGTACCAGGCTGTCTATATCTTTCCTTGATATAAGGTTTATCTTGGCGTTCCAATCTTGATAACATGCCTCAAGGTCACGGTACGTATCTAACTGATCATCAGTTAATTGAGAGAAATAATGTTCCAGATAGTCCAATGGCTATCAGATATGCTGCTTTTTATCTTTTACCAGGTCATACATTAGCTCCCTGGCCCTGTGGAGCTGTGCTTTTACTGTTCCCAGAGGCGCTTCTAGTTCCTTGGCAATCTCTTCATAAGAAAGCTCATCAAAGTATCTAAGCCTTACTAATCGCTGGTACTTGGCTGGTAATTTGGTCACAAACATTCTTACCAACTCAATTTTTTGTGCTTTTACCGCCTCTTCTGATGGGTCAAGATTTTTATCCTCAACATCGATGTTAACAGAATCGCCGTTATCATCGGTGTAGGAAGTATTCAGACTATACGTTTCCAATCTTTTTTTTCTGATAAAGTCGATGGCATTATTGGTAGCAATTCGGAATAGCCAGGTACTGAAAGTGTAGTCCTTCTTGAATCTGTGCAAGTTTTTAAAAGCTTTTGCAAATGCCTCTATGGTAAGGTCTTCAGCATCATCAACATTTCGTACCATTTTAAGGATCATGTGATAAACGGGTTTGCGGTACCGGTCCATCAATTCAGCGAAAGCTGTTTGGTCCTCGCCTTTTGTGGCAAGGTCTATGAGTTTAAAATCTTTTAATGCTTTATCTGAAAATTGCTTGTTTAATTCCATTTGTTAATTTTTCTAATCCATGAATAAGGCCCTAAAAACATCAGGTAGAAAACATACATCATATCAGTCAACGGTGCCCAGAAATAATCCTGTTTGTGTCCAGAATGCTTATAGAGTAATTTAAAACAATTCAATTGAATTAAAATCTTAATAAAATAACCACCAAAAACCAAGCCTAGTTCTATTAAATTTTTAAACAAAAAAGGCATTACGATATAAAATAATATAAAGGTAACGTAAAACACTGTCAGATAAATCTTGTTACCGGCTTTATAGTGCTTACTTACCGATAAATGACGTATTTTTTGCCTTAAAAAGGACTTTAAGTTCCTTTTCGGCGTAGAATAAATGGTAGATTCTTTACTAAGTACAATATTTACTTTAGCTGACGGAGGTAACTGATTAATTAATAGATCATCGTCACCGCCTGTCACCTGCTGATGACTCAAAGACTTAATTTCTTCATAAATAAGGGTTCTTTTATAAGCTAAGTTCCTTCCTACTGCCATATAAGGCTTTTTTGATAAAGCTGCACCCAGGTACAAAACACCCGTTAACTGCGTTTCATGTTGAATAAATGCATTCAGCAATCCCGGTTTTTTTAAATATGGTGAATACCCAATGACCAGATCACCATCCCTGAATTGTGCAACAACAGACTTCAACCAATTTTCATTGACAGGCCAACAATCGGCATCCGTAAAAACTAGTATTTGTTTTTTACTTTCTGCAACACCCATATTAAGGGCATATTTTTTATGGTCTATATTGCCAGGCGTTTCTTTGATATATTTTATTCTTAGATAGCTGTATTTCCCTGACATATGTTCCAAAATACTTTGCGTCATATCTGTCGATCTGTCATTGACTACCAGCACTTCAAAATCCGGGTAGGATTGATCAAGTACTTTGGGGAGATTTCGTTTGATATTATGTGCTTCATTATGTGCACAAATTATTACGGAGACGGAAGGAAAGTCCTCAAATATCGAATAATCACGGGGCCGGTATTTCTTTAATCTCCTGTAAGCATTTACCAAAAAATAAAGCTGTACAACCAATGCGAAAATAAATAGCAGGATAAACATCATTCATTTTGGTATTTACCAAATCATTCAAAAAGATTAAAGAAAACAAAATCCGGCTTAATTTAGCGCATTCATGAAGTTTAAGCTGATTCATCAAAACAAAAAATCCAAAGCCAGAGCGGGTAACATCCAAACGGGTCATGGAGCAATTCCCACACCCATTTTTATGCCCGTTGGCACCCTTGGAACGGTTAAAGCCATTCATCAGCGTGAATTATCAAAAGATATCAAAGCTGAGATAATCCTTGGCAATACCTACCACCTGTACCTTAGACCCGGTTTAGAAATCATACAAAAGGCCGGTGGACTCCACAAATTCATAGGCTGGGACAAACCCATACTAACTGATAGCGGTGGGTATCAGGTTTATTCCCTGGCAGGCAATAGAAAAATAGATGAGGAAGGTGTTGTATTCCAGTCCCACATTGATGGCTCAAGGCATCACTTCACACCTGAATCAGTAATAGATATTGAAAGGACTATTGGTGCAGATATCATCATGGCTTTTGACGAATGCACGCCTTATCCATGTGATTATAACTATGCCAAAAATTCGATGAAGCTTACCCACGACTGGCTTGACAGGTGCATTGATCACTTCCAAAAAAATGATCCATTGTATGACTATGAGCAGCATTTGTTTCCTATCGCACAGGGAAGTATTTATCCTGATTTAAGACAGAAATCAGCTGAATACATCGCCGGTAAAGATGCAGATGGCAATGCCATTGGTGGTCTGTCGGTTGGCGAACCTCATGAAGAAATGTATAAAATGACAGAATTAGTTTGCGATATCCTCCCGGGTGATAAACCCAGATATCTAATGGGTGTTGGCACCCCGGCAAACATTTTGGAGTGTATTGCCCTGGGAATTGATATGTTCGATTGTGTGATGCCAACAAGAAACGGAAGAAATGGCATGATATTCACTACTCAGGGAATTATTAACATTAGAAATGAAAAGTGGAAGAATGATTTAAGTGCTATTGATGAGTCATTAGATAATTTCGCCAGCCGGCACTACTCAAAAGCTTATCTGCGCCATTTGATCACTACCAATGAAATACTGGGCCTGCAGATAGCCTCACTGCAAAACTTATCGTTTTATTTATGGTTAGTGAAGCAAGCAAGAAAACAAATACTTTCTGATACGTTCATTGCATGGAAAGAAGCGATGCTAAGAAAAATTGATAGAAGGCTGTGATTAAAACTATTGACAAGTACATCTTAAAAAAGATGTTGACCACATTTTTCTTTGTTGTGATCATACTGTGCACCATAGTTTGCATAATTGATTTCACAGAGAAGAATGACGAATTCATAGAAAATCAAAATTCCCTCGAAGAGATAATGAGCTACTACCTCACATTTTTTCCGTACGTAGCCAGCTTGATAACACCCATTACCACTTATATAGCCACAGTGTATGTCACAACGAATCTTGCCGTAAAAAGTGAGATCACTGCTATACTTGCCAGCGGGGTGAGCCACAGGAGATTGTTTTTTCCTTATTTAATAGGTGCGATAATCATTGCCGTGTTAAGCTTTTACTTAAATGGCTGGATAATACCAAACGCCAACAAATTCAGGGTAGCCTTTGAGTTACAATATTTCGAGGGGACATTTTATTTCAATGAAAGAGATATACACTTCAAGGTTGGAGAAAATGAATATTTTTATTTGCACAATTACAATAATCAAAATGAGACGGGCTATAACGTGACCATAGAGCGGTTTGATGGCACTCAATTGGTGGAAAAATTGCAAGCTAACCGGATCAACTGGGATACGGCTACAAATAAATGGCGTCTGGATAATTACTGGATCAGGGAAATAGACAACATGAATGAATCCATAGAATCTGGACGCAAAATTGATTCGGTGATAAACATCTTACCTTCTGACTTTGATAATAAAAAGAATTTCCAACAATCTCTGACCATCAATGAACTGAACGATTATATCGAATTTCAAAAGGCTCGCAGTGCGGACGATGTGGATATTTTCAGGATAGAGAAATACATCCGCTTTATGCAACCTTTTACTGTTATTATTTTAACCTTTATCGGTGTGATCACTTCATCAAAAAAATTGCGTGGAGGTGCCGGGTTTCAGATAGCATTGGGTTTTTTGGTTGCATTCATTTTCATAATATTTTTTATACTGGCACAAGCTATTGCCGAGGCTGGCTCCATGAATCCGCTCCTTGCCGTTTGGGTTCCAAACATTATATTCACAGCTGTTGGCATCTTGCTTTATAAATTATTATTGAAATAGTGGGTGAACTAAAAGATTATTTAATGCTCCATTTTATAGTTTTCATATGGGGCTTCACAGCTATTCTGGGATTATTGATCAGTGTGCCGGCCATAGAGGTTGTATTTTTTCGAACCTCCATCGCTGCTATTGTGCTTATCCCTGTGCTTAAAGTTAAA
Organism: uncultured Roseivirgaceae bacterium; assembly: GCA_964429655.1. Taxonomy (GTDB): domain Bacteria; phylum Bacteroidota; class Bacteroidia; order Cytophagales; family Cyclobacteriaceae; genus CAYSCZ01. Next base: position 7,668 of record CAYSCZ010000076.1, on the reverse strand, counting down.
AAGATAACCCTCAAGATCGGCTCCGATAAAGTCTTAAAAATACTCCTGACAGGGTTTATAATCGCCTTTCACTGGATTTTATTTTTTGGTGCAGCCAGGGTTTCTAATGCATCCGTAGCACTGATAGGTATGGCCACTACCTCCATCTGGACCAGCCTACTGGAACCAATGGTTAATAAGAAGCGAATAAAGATTTTTGAAGTGATCCTGGGAATAACGGCATTAATCGGTATATCTATAATTTTCGCATCCGGGTTTAATTACCCGCTAGGTCTGGTCATGGCTCTGGGATCTGCATTTTTAGCTGCGGTATTCACCATCATCAATGCCAAATTCACTTTGAAATATGACCCGTATTTGATCACCTTTTATGAGATGAGCGGGGCAAGTCTGATAATATTGATTATACTGCCGGTATCCGGTATATTCTTTGGAGGGACATACTTTTTGCCACAACCTGTTGATTGGATTTACCTTATTCTTTTAGCTATAATATGCACTGTTTATGCATTTTCGGTATCCGTTGAATTGATGAAAAGGATATCGGCATTCGCTGTGAATCTAACGGTCAATCTTGAACCGGTCTACGGCATAATCCTTGCCCTTATCGTTTTTGGGGACTCGGAAAAAATGCAGGCAAATTTTTATATTGGTGGATTGATAATCCTGCTTTCTGTTATAAACTATCCTTTATTGAACCGCTATTTTAAAAGGAAAGCATTGAACACCGACATATGGCGTTAATTAACCTTTCAATTCGGTGCTATTAATTGTAAAATCGGTGTTATTGTAACTCTCATTTGCCCGGATAAACAAAAATCGGATAAACTCATCAAATGATTGTGTATTGCTATAGTCAATCATTTCAACATAATCAAAAACCAGGTTTGAAGTATTAAAATTCACCTGTTCATTTAGAATCTCAGTAATTTCCTGGGGCAACTGATATGAGGCATCTTGCGAGGCGGTATAAATTTCTACAAAACTATTATTCTCTAAACCGGCTGGCTTCCATCGCGCTTTTACCACATCTACCGACCCGGATGAAAGTAAAAACCCATAGTCTTGAATGTTTGCGCTGGTGATACTGCCCATCTGTAAAAAATCATCAATGGCACCCGGGATGTCCCCGATTATTTCAATTCGTTGTTTATCCCCTGATTCATTTAAGTAGCTTATCTCCGTTAAGTATTTGTCAAAAACGTTTGACCCGGGTATGGCAATCTCATAAACGGATGAGCCTTTAATGGGTGGGCTTTCGACATCAGTCTGTAAGACAATCTGTTGGTTTAGAAACTGGGCTGTTAACCTTACCCCACTAAGTTTAAAGAAAAAATCATCGATAGTAGGTGGTATAGACAACTCTTGCGTCTCCAGGTCAATGAAATTCACATCTGTCAGGTCAATTTCCTGCTCAAAGAGATTGTTGATTAACAGAAACTCCTTTTGATTATTTCTAAAATACAGGTTTTGAAAATTTGTAGTATATCCTGTTTCAAAATCGGCTAGCCCTGCTGGCTCCACCAATAACTTGCATGGGTCGCTATAAAGAACGATCTCCCCATCCGGTAAAGTGAAACTTACATCAACCATTCCTTGCTGACAGAGGTCGTTTTCAGTAAAATCAACCCGCCCGGAAGTAATATTTTTGAAAACTAAAACTTCGAACGCATTAGTTGAGGCATCGCTGATAACCTGGACAAAGTCATACCTGTCTCTTTGAACACTATCAATGATATTAATAGGGCTGGATGTAGGCACTATTTCCCTTATCAATTCATTCTGGTAATAAATCAATAGCGTGATTGTCTTTTCCTCATCTAAAAATAATTGCTGGTTGGCTTGGTAGTTGAAAATCGTGAATTGATTAATAATAGGAATATTTGAAAAGTTGTCGGTTTCCTGACACCCTTCTGCCATACAGGCAATAAAAATTAATATAATATAAAATTTTCTCATAAGTTAAACCCAACGTTGATCATAGCATAACGAATAAAACACAAAAATATATCCTTAATCTTTAAGGATTTTGTTCAGGATATTAATGGTTATCAGGTAAGTTGGCTTTATTCCTTCAGACCCAAGACTTCCTGAGGAAAGCGTTTTACCCGTTACAAGCGGATTATCTGAAGCATAATATGCATACCTGACTTTAACATCTTCATTAATACTTCTTCTGATTTTAGAGGCGGATTGAACAGCCTTTTGATAATGTGCGCCTTCCATTTCAATACCTACCGCATTCCATGTAGAAGTCTTAAAATGTTGTAACACATCACGATTTTGTAATGATGTGCCTAAAACGGTTACCATTGAACCTTTAAATACCTGTAATCCCTGCCCCTGGAAATCAGATAAATCAAAATCATTATCAAAAGGATAATTATCCGCTGTCCCTTCAAAAACGTGTGCCGTTGGAATCATTACATCTCCTTTCTCTCCTTCCAGAATACCCGCTTTCCCCATGATAGAAATGGATTTAATATTCAGGTTTATGTTTTCATAAGCGGTCTCTATTGGTTTCAATAATTCATCCATACACTCAAAGGCCTGCTCACCAAAAGCATAATCCATCACCAACAACAACGCATCCGAAGTATGCTTATGGGATAATTCAGGTATGGATTTAAAATCGACTTTGATGAGGTCAAAAACCTGAATTGTTAAGTTAGTTCCGGAGCAGTCAGTTATTACTTCCATTCCATTTTCACAAGCATAAGATAAGATTTCATTATAAACCTGCCCGTTATTATTTACATTTGCAGCCAAATCATAAGAATTTTTATACTCGCCATTAAACATGCTGTGACCATAAAGTACATTCATAAAACTATGCAGATTGGCACTAATTATGTGGATGGGTTTGTTAATGAAGCCTCTTTTCTGCAAATGTCCTTTAATGCTATTGGCCCAGAATTCTCCATAAATATGTTGACCAATAGTTTCCCTCAACCTTGACGAAAAAGTTATTTCCCTGTCCAGGTCTTTTTTCTCCTCTTCAATAGCCAGCTTTCCCATCCAGTAAACCAGGTGATATAAGCTATAACAATTTTTTCTGGTGGAAATTTCTTCCACTGCATCCAGGGTCTTTTTGTAAGTAAGACCAATAATATTACTCAAATAACTGGAGGCTTGCTTATGATCAAATGCTTCTTTATTCTGCTCTAGTTCGATGATTTCTTTCAATCGCAGCCAGTCCGGGGAAACTTTTCCTTTTTGGTCCAAAGCATTATTCTTAATCTTATTGGCTTCTACATAAAAAAATGTAAGGTGGGTAAGAATATCATAAATATCACTTCTACCTCGGGTCATCTCGATATACATTCTGTCTTTATCAATCCTGTAGCAGTTTCTTCTCCGCTTTGGAGGTGTAATAATCTCAAACCCTCCATCTTCAAATCCCTCTTTAGTGATCAGCCTGATCAACCTGCATTCTTCTACGCCTTTAGGTAACCGATCAATAACATAGGTAAGCCCATCAATCTCTATCTGCTCATTATCATTCATCCTACCATAGATCTCCGGACTCAGTTTCATTAAGCTGCTGATCAACGTATTCCCCGAGATACCATATGGTTTGTAGCTGCCCCTGTTAAAGAGGTGGCGCATGGTGATATATATTCTTTCAATGGCAACCCGGGATTCCCGGGCACGTTTTTTGGTGAATAGGTAACTCATTATTTAAAAGCTTCCTTCACCATATTTTTGTAACCCTCCGGAGGGTCCTTTACAAGAAACCTACCTACTTTCACCGGTGGATATAATTCTTCATAGGTTCTTATCTCACTCATAGAAAATCGTCTGTGAACGTGGGAACGATCTATATGTGCAGGGTTGTCTAATCCGGCAGCGGCCATCAGTTCTACGAAGCTTTTTATGGTTTCTTTGTGAAAATTGGCCACCCGATACATCTTATTTTCAACCACTAATCCTTCTACCAGATGTTTTTTCTGGGTTGTGATTCCCGTTGGGCAGTTATTGTTATTGCATTCCAATGCTTGTATACAACCCAGTGCCAACATCATACCTCTTGCAGTGTAACAAGCATCAGCACCCAAAGACACAGCCCGGAAAATGTGAAAGCCTGTAAATATTTTACCGGAAGCTATAATTTTTATATCGCTTCTTAATCCATGGCCGCGCAAAGCATCGTCTACAAAGGCAAGACCATCCCTCAATGGCATCCCAACGGAATTGGAAAATTCCAAAGGAGCGGCTCCTGTACCTCCTTCACCACCATCCACGGCAATATAATCCGGCATCAACCGGGTATCTACCATTGTACGGCACAACATCATAAATTCTTTTTTATCCCCAACGCAAAGTTTTAAGCCTATTGGTTTGCCATTCGAGAGGTCCCTCAGTTTCTGAATGAACTCCATCATTTCCACTGAATTGGAAAAAGCGGTGTGATAGGGTGGTGAGATCACTTCGGTAAAGGGCTTTACTAACCGGATTTTAGCTATTTCCTCCGTATTCTTTTTGGCTGGTAATATCCCACCATGGCCAGGCTTGGCACCCTGGGAAAGCTTTATTTCAATCATTTTAACATTTTCAATAGCGGCCTTTTCTTTAAATAGCTCTTCTGAGAAATTTCCTGATTGGTCCCTGCATCCAAAATATCCGGTGCCAATCTGCCATATTAAATCCCCGCCAGGCTCAAGATGATACTTACTTACACTTCCCTCACCGGTGTTATGGGCAAAACCTCCGATTTTAGCCCCATGGTTGAGAGATAAAACTGCCCGGTCACTCAAAGCTCCGTAACTCATGGCTGATATGTTTAAGATACTGGACAGATAAGGCTTACCACATAATTTACCGCCAATTTTAATGCGGGGGTCGAAACCTATTTTATGTGGTTCAAGTGCGTATATGCTGTGATTGATCCATTCGTAACCTTCCCTATATGTTTCTACTTTTGTGCCAAATGGGTTAGTATCCAACACATTTTTTGCACGTTGATAGACAATTGAGCGAAACATTCTGTTGATAGGCCTTCCATCCACATCTGACTCAACAAAATATTGATAAATCTTGGGCCTCAGTTCCTCCATTATGTACCTTCCTTGCCCGAGTATCGGAAAGTTCCGTCTCAGCGTTTGCTTGGTTTGCAATAAGTCCCGCATTCCGATAAATATCAATGGCACCACGGGAAGTAGTAACCAGAGTGCCGGCAGCCAAAATATTGATAGGATTGTGATTATGATCAGTGTCAGTAAAGAACCAATGATAAATTCATTACGCATATCCTTAATTATTTTGTGATATACTTTAAATAAAACCTTATGACATCTTTTACAGATATTATCCCAACCAACACATCGCCTTCCATGACCGGAATTGCATGAAAATTATTTTCACTGAATATTTCAGCGGCTTCACTAATTCTTGAATCAGACTGGATTACCCGTACTCTTTTAGTCATCACTTCTTCAATATCAAAGATTTCAAAGAATGACTTGCTGGGCACCTTACCATTGGCAAAGTCGCTAATGTACTCAACCCGTTGAATATCTGTCCTGGAAATTATCCCGGATAGATGCCCCCTATTCATAACTGGTAAATGATTGATGCCATTTTTTACCATGACAGCTTTTGCTTTTTTAAGCCCATCATCTTGATTAACAAAAAATACTTGTTTGGTCATGATTTTGGAAACAAAATGATCTTCTATATTCACGTTACATAAAATTTTGATTCAATTATCAGGAATAAATATATTTTCTGATAATATCAATATAGCATTTTTAGAAATTTAATAAATTAGATGGTCAATTAAATAGCAAAAAATAAATGAAATCATCAATTACCTTAGCATACAAATCAATTTTATAAAAATGATTTTAGCTATTTATCAAAGGTCTATTTTAACCTTCCTAATTTCTTTACTTGTTCTCCCGGTTTTTTGTCAAACTTATTATTTCCCCGAAAGAAATGAGTGGACGAGGAGGCGTCCCGCTGACTTTGAAATTAGTGAGGATAAAATTAAAGAAGCGGTCAATTTTGCCCAAAATAATGAATACAGTGGAGAAAAGGATATTAGGTTAGCCATCCTGAAGGGATTTTCAAGAGAACCATATCATTACCTGGCCGGACCTACAAAGAGAAGAGGAGGCCCGGCGGGAGTAATTCTTAAAAACGGATATATCATTGCCGAATGGGGGGATATATCCAGGGTAGATATGACTTTTAGCGTCACCAAGAGTTATTTATCTACGGTTGCAGGCGTGGCCTTTGATAATGGATATATTGCTAATACTCATGACAAGGTGGAAGACTATGTGTGGGATGGAACATTTGATGGTGATCATAATAGTCAAATTACCTGGCACCATCTGCTCACACAGTCCTCTGACTGGTCAGGAATATTGTTTGGCATGAAAGATTGGGCAGATCGTCCACCAAGTAAAGGCAACATAGATGACTGGCGATACAGACCGCTGAAAACTCCGGGCAGTAATTTTGAGTACAATGACGTAAGGGTAAATGTACTTGCCTATTCATTACTGCAAGTTTGGAGAAAGCCATTACCTGTGGTTTTGAAAGAATACATTATGGATCCTATCGGGGTTTCTACCAACTGGCGCTGGTATGGTTATGAAAATAGTTGGATTGAAATTGATGGTAGCAGAGTCCAGTCAGTAAGCGGAGGTGGCCATTCAGGTGGAGGTGTATTTATCAACACATTGGATCAAGCACGGTTTGGGTTGTTGTTTTTAAATAATGGTAAATGGGGTGGCCGGCAATTGATATCTGAAGATTGGATCAATAAGGCGCGAAAATCTTCAGAAGCCAACGAAAGCTATGGGTACATGTGGTGGCTTAATAAAGGTGAAAGAAAGTGGGATAAGGGCCTCTCAGAGGAAATATATTATGCCGCAGGCTTTGGAGGAAACTACATCGTGATTGACAAAGAAAATGATATGGTCGTTGTTACTCGCTGGTTAGAACCATCCAGGTTGGGAGAATTGATGCGTATTATAAACCAAGCCTTTTAATTTTTAAGCATACGATTAACCTCAAAATAAATATGGAAGAAGAACACAAAGAATATTATGACCGCTTGAGAGATAAAATAAAGAACTTTTTATCCAGCGAAGAGGGCCAAAACAACCGGTGGGCAGACTATATCTTAATGGTGCCCGACTTTTTCTACCTATTGGCCAAGCTAAGCTTTGACGCTAATGTCCCGACGAGAGAGAAAATGAAAATCATTGGCGTATTGGCTTATTTTATTTCACCTATCGATGTTATGCCAGAAGCCATCATGGGCCCTTTGGGATTTCTAGACGATATCGCGTTGACAGCGTACGTATTAAATAGCTTACTAAATAGTATTGATGATGAACTAATTAAAAAATACTGGAAGGGGGAAGAGGATCTTTATCAAACCGTTAGAAACATCATTGAGTTTGCTGATGAGATGGTAGGCTCAGGATTTTGGGGGAAACTAAAACTCATCATTAACCGGTTGGTATAAAAAGTTTCCATTGAAATGATTTTTAATTTATACCATTAAAATAACAAACCACCTGTGGGTTTGCCAAATTAGTTAAACCCCGATTTGTCATTGGAATTTTGTCATGAAGGGTTAAAGCCCAAAAAATCAAGCACTTAGGTCGAGGAGGCATAGCATCGCTATGGTGACGAGCCAATAACATGTTA
>CAYSCZ010000075.1:0-14183 GCA_964429655.1 uncultured Roseivirgaceae bacterium | reverse complement strand
TTATATAACGCTCCTCAGGTTGGGCTCGAACCAACGACCCTCTGATTAACAGTCAGATGCTCTAACCAGCTGAGCTACTGAGGAAGGTTCTAAAAATTGAACGCAATGTTAGCGTATCGGTTAATCTTCTCCAAAAGAAATTACCACATTTTATCCCACAGCTCTGCGCTGCTCCCACCTACCATGGTGCCATTTACCGAACAATTTTTACAAGCGGCCAACTGTTTCCTTTCACCAACAAAAAGCTTTTTACGCACCGCCTGGAACATATCACTCATCCAAATCTCTCCAAATGGCCTCTCCAGGATATTGCCAAAGCTTTCTTGTTTTCTTGCCCAGTCATTACAACATAGGCGGACCTCACCATCCCAGTCAACAAAAGCTTTATAAAAAGGCAGGTAACAAGGTCTTTCAAAAGGTGACTTGATATCTCCCATCATCCCTCCACGGTTATTGTAATTATATTTTTCTATCAGGTCCTCCTCGCCGGTATCTTCATGTTCCCTGATCTTGGTTTCCATTTTTACATCTTTCAAAATCTCCTGGAATTTTTTAACCTGCGCTTTGCCATCATAAGCATCTAATGTAAGCCTTTGCAGACCGGTGGCCTCCAAATCTTCAATTTTTACTCTTCGGCTTAGCAGACGATCTCCATTACTAATGATCTCAGTGTAAAACCGGCTGGCAAAGATCTTGGTGATCTTTAAAATATCCGGCGTCAGCATGGGTTCACCAAAACCTGTGATGTGGATTTCCCCGTCATAGGCTGCATTAACCAGTTGATCTGCGAGTATTTGGGCCGTCTCGGCTGTCATGTTCAGGTTTCTATTGGGGTAAATCTCAGGGTCATGACGCGGACAAAAACTGCAGGTACGGTTGCAGAGTTCGGTAGGATTTATCTCCAGGGTAGACAGGCCCAACAGTTTGGGGTTGTCTACAGACGCCTTTTTAGACCTTTTTTTTCTTTCTTTTATGTGTTGTTGAACATCAAACATAAGTCTATTATTTTAGGAGGCCATTAAGATATCTTTTCTTCAATATATCCACAATCTTTTCACTCGCCCCCAGGTTATCATCGATCAAATCTTTTGCAAGTTTACCAGTTTTACGGCGTAATTCATCATTGTTGATCAATTCCTCTACTTTTTCCTCAAAGGCCTTCCCATTTTCCACAGAAAAAGCAGCTCCAATTTTTTTTAGTTCCAGTGCTTCAAATGAGTTGACATGATACGGCCCAAACAGTACGGGTTGCCCAAAAACTGCCGGCTCCATCACATTATGTACGGTTTTCCCGAAACTGCCGCCTAGAAATGCGACATCAGTGTTTTGATATAGCCTGGCTAAAACACCTATTACATCAATAACAACCACCCTTTTATCCGTTGCGTCTTTTATTTGGGTGTACCTCATGGACTCAAACCCTGATTTTGCAAACTGTTCTTCAATATCATTCAAATGCTTTTTGCCAATTTCATGGGGAACAACAATAACCTGAAGCTGACCATATTTTTTCAAAAGATTGATAGTAGCTGGTAAAACTTCTTCTTCATCCTTTGGCCAGGTACTTCCTAAAATAAGTGTGATATTTTTGGCTGATTTAAATAGGTTGATTTTGCCGGCATCGATGGCTTTTTGAGCTCTTAATTTCACCTGATCAAATCTTGTATCTCCCGTAACAGCCATTCTTTCCCTGAAAGGAAAGATTTTATAAAAACGATCAGCATCAAACCCGGATATGGGGAATAGATAATCGAAATTTTTATAGATGTACCTGCTGAATGTCTTCACAATGCCCTTGTCACGACCGGAATCTTCAGAAAGGGTGGCATCAATCATTAGTGCCGGGATTTTTAATTTACCTGCAGCCATAAGATGTGATGGCCAGACATCAAATTTTGAGATAATCCATAAATCGGGTTTGATCAATTTAAATAGTCTTTTAGCATTTCCATAGGTATCAAATGGCAGATAAAATTTAAAATCGACCAGTGGATGTTTCCTGGAATAATTATACCCGGATGGTGAGAAAAAAGAAACCACTATGAAGAGGCTGTTATCCAATTTCTTAAGGTGATGAATAATAGGGAGTGCTTGTTCCCATTCTCCAACTGAAGCACAATGAACAAGAATTCTTTTTGTATTCTCAGGAATGGTTGCTGTCCGGAGGTTTTTAAACAGGCCTTTCCTACCCACCAGCCCTTCTTTAACTTTTGGATCAGAAAATCCTGCGATTAGGTATACCACATGGTACAAAGGCGAAATAAAATATCGATAGGCCAACCAAAAAATTTTTCCCATAATTGAAGTTAATTAGGCTAAAAGTTCCCTGCAAGCTTTGTATACGGCATCCACCGTTATATTTTTCATACAATTGAAATGTTTTTTTGGACAATGGTTCATACCATGGTGCGTGCATGGCCGGCACTCAACGCTACTATCCTCAACCACCTTACTGCTTTCAGATAAAGGGAAATAGCCAAGTTCTTTGGTGGTAGGACCAAAAATAGCCACAACAGGAGTTTTCATTGCTTGTGCCATGTGCATTAACCCGCTATCGTTGGTTATTGCCAGGTCACAATATTCTAGTATTGCTGCTGATTCTAACAAATTGGTTTTCCCGGCTAAATTGATTCCATCAAGGTGGCCCATGGAAAGAATTTTTTGATTTAATCTTATCTCATTTGGCCCTCCCAGAAATATAAGTTTGTAATTTAATTCTGTTTTTATTTTTCCTGCCAGCTCGGCGAATCGTTCTGCTAACCATCGCTTGTTCCAATACTTTGCACCCGGGCAAATGGCTAAGTATTTATCATTTGGTTGAATGCCAGCGGACTTCAGAATATCTTTACTCCGGTTTACAATTTCTTCAGTTATAAAAATTTCTGTCCCTACCCCATCATAAGAAACGTTTAGGTCGTGCAAGCCATGGAAATATTTTTTGTATTGCGGTATTACTTTTTTGAACTTACTGACCCCAAACCAGACCAGTAGCTGTCTTTCGAATATATGCTTTTTGAATCTTCTGATTTCTTTAGCTTTTGATCCAAACACCAGATAGTGACTCCTGAATTTTTTATGAATATCCAGGATCAGATCATATTTTACCGATTTTATCTTTGACTTAATAGCCTTAAGGTTATTTTCTCTTTTATCATAAACATATATGTGATCCAAATATGGGTTATGACAGATCAGCGGATAAAATTCATTTTTAACCACGTAATCCAGCCGTGCATCAGGATATGCTTTTCTTAATGATCGAATCAGGGGACTGGTCAGAATGATATCCCCTAAAGAACTCATTCGAATGATAAGAATGCTTTGACAAGATCGATGTTTCACTTAATATAAAATATAAAATACGTCATAATGACATTAAACAGGCAATATTGTGACAATTTTAAGCCATTATGGCATTAATTGATGTCAAATTTAAGGGATTTATGAATTGGCATATTTTTTATCCTCTAGAAAATGAATTCGATGTTAAACCTAAAAAACAAAAAATTATGGCACTTATAAAGTATAACAACAGAGATTACAAACCAGTATCCTTTAGCAGTCTATTGGATAGGTTCTTCAACGATTCATTAATGTCTAATGAATTTCGTGGTGAAGATGCACAATTTATACCTCAAGTAGATGTTGCTGAAACCGACAAAGCGTTTGAGATCAATCTTTCAGTACCCGGTATGAACAAAGAAGATTTCAATATCGACTTGAATGACAACACTTTAACTGTAAGCGGGGAGAGGAAATTTGAAAATGAAAAGAAAGAAAAGAATTACCACTCCGTTGAAAGTTACTACGGATCATTCAGGAGGGCTTTCCATCTTCCTAAAGAAGTGAGGGAAGAAAAAATCGAAGCCAATTACACGGATGGGATCCTGAGGATTGTCGTTCCCAAGGATGAAACCAAAGCGGCTAAGAAGCTTATATCTGTGAAGTAAAAGCTAATAGCATTTGAATTTTTATAACTTTGTAGTCAGGTTCAGGAATGGGCCTGACTTTTAATTATGGACTCGTAGCACAACTGGATAATGCACCTGGTTACGGCCCAGGAGATTGGGGGTTCGAATCCCTCCGAGTTCACTTGCTTTTAATATCCTCTTTGCTTATGTTTAGAAATGATCCGGTGGATTTTATGCATGTTGTTACTCATAATTATAAAAGGTTGTGACTACCCCGAAAACGAAGTAGCGAATCCTCAGCCCCAAAACCCAATTAAGCCCCGAACAGGCATTCAAAGCATCCCTAATTCTTTCATATCCGGTAAAATTGAAGGGAAAGTCTTTGATGCTGAGACCAATGAGCCACTCACCGGCGTAAACCTGGAGTACGATGTCTATTACGTTCGCCCCTACGATCCATACCAGGACGGTTTTATAATTGCCTATAATCAATACCCGCTAAGCAGTGGTATCAACGGCAGGTTCAATTTCACCTATAACTCACACTCCATCACAAATAAAAGCGACACTGTAAACCTGGATGTGTTTATTGAAGCCACGAAAATAGGTTATAAAAAACGCCGGTTTTATGCCGAAGGGCTGATAGATAACCGGGTTAAAAGAGATACAATCTACGCTCCAACCTTATCTTATGAAGTCTTTATGGAGCAGATAAACTAAGTAACAACTGTTGCAATAAGTGAGCGTTTTTTAAGTAATTTTTGTTTTAATCATAACAATTGACAATTCCTTTCGTCTTTTATGTGAATCCTGACGACTGAAAAATTGGTTTGAATAATTTTATCATGAAAAAATATCTTATCCTTCTTGCATCATTATTAATACTTGCCGCTTGTGACAACTCGGATGATACCAACAATGAATTAACGGCTAATAAGGTTGTTTACCCCTTAAATCCAGGTACAGGAGTGGTTAGTGGTTCGGTTACCATAACAGAAAAAGCAGGTGGTAATGCAGAGATATATGTAAAAGTTACAGGTACCATAAAAGGATATACACATCCTGCACACCTACATCTGGGTGATGTGGGATTTGCTGATGCCCCTATCATAAAATTACTCACACCGCTGGATGGTGAAACAGGAGAAAGCGTTACTAACGTTAATTTCTTAGCTGATGGGTCAGACATTACTTTTGAGGAGCTGATGAACCTAAAGGCTTCTATTAAAATTCATCAGTCTGATGTGGGTCCGGAAAAAGATATTGTACTGGCTGCCGGAAATATAGGTATGGCATTTGAAGAATCCGGGGCAGCCGCCGGGGATGTGGCTGTTTGTGCTTCCGAAGATTAACCCTAATCACTTGCTTAGAGTATCAGCATTCATAGTTGCTTTTTTATTTCTGCTGTCGAAATCTAATGCTCAAATTCAGCTCGACAGTTTTAATGAAGTTGGGCTCATCATTGAGGGTGAGCGTTTAAAAAATCCCTGGACAGGTGGTTTGAATGCTGCTCAGGTAAGCACCATGGACATCGACTTTGATGATGATGATGACCTGATCGTTTTTGACAGAGCTTCCAACACCGTTTCGGTCTTTATCGCAGATCAGGGCCGGTATGTTTATTCTGAAGATCATGCTTTCCTATTTCCTGATGATATCACCAACTGGTTCTTACTGAGGGACTACAACTTTGATGGAAAAAAAGATATTTTCACCTTTACCGGTTTGGGCATCCGGGTATTTAAAAATGTAAGTGATGGAGGCGAAATTCAATGGGAACTAGTAGCTGACCCTATCCTCACCAAAGGATTCGGCCAGATAACCAATTTGTTTTTAAATGCAACAGACATTCCTGCCATCGCTGACCTGAAAAATGACGGGGACCTTGACATACTGGTTTTTAATTTTGCTAGCGGTATAACGATCCGTAAATATGAAAACATCAGTCAGGAAAAGTTTGGCCATGCCGATTCCCTCGATTTTGAATTGACTGATAATTTCTGGGGCGAGTTGCTGGAATGTGACTGCGGTCGATTTGCATTTGGCGATGAAGGATCTTGCGATACTAATGATAATCGCGTACTCCATGTAAGTGGGAAGTCTATGTTGCTGATAGATATGGATAATGATGGGGACCTGGATTTTTTCCTGGGGCATGAAGACTGCACAGACCTGAATATTTTTGAAAATGTTGGCTCCCCTGAAAGCGCACTTTTTGAGTCCTATGACCCTGACTTAGTCCCGGTCTTTAATACCATTGATTTTATTGAATTCCCGGGAGCATTTAATGAAGAAGTTACCTTTGATGGTCAGAAAGATATCATTGTTTCACCCAATGTAGGATTCAACGCCACCGGAACATTTGATTTCAGCAATTCTATCTGGTTATTTGAATCCAATGGACAGGATTATGAACTCATTTCCTCAGATTTTCTTCAGAATGAAATGTTAGATGTAGGAGAAACATCCTACCCTGCCTTATATGATTATGATAGTGACGGCGACCTGGATTTATTTGTTGGTAATGAAGGTAGTTTAATTCAACCGGCTAGCTTACAATTATTCGAAAATCAGGGAAATATATTTGAATTAGTTGATGATGACTTCCTCAACCTTTCCTCACATGCTTTTAATCAGCTCCAATCACAATTTATTGATTTAGATAATGATGCGGAGCACGAATTGGTCATAAAAGCATTGAGCCTAAATAATGATGATGGAGAAATATTTTTAATTGACAATTCAGGCCAGGGATTTTCGGATATATTAACGCCATTCAATTTCAGTTACAACAAATTTGAGAATCCGCACCTTGTTGATGTTGATGAGGATGGCGCTGTTGACGTTTTATTAGGTAAGACAGTTGGCAACATCGAATTCCACAGCAATACGGGCTCTAATGAAAATCCTTCTTTTGAGCGTGCCGAAAGATTTTTTCTGGGGATAGAACAAAATGGTATCCTTGGCAATATTCAAATGACTACTGGTTTTATTGATGATGATAATCAAATGGACCTCATCACAACCGATAGGTCCGGTAGAGTCAGTCTTTATTCTGATTTCAGAAACTCAGGTGATTCAACCATAATAAAAAGGTACAATCAACTCAAAGATCAGGTGGAGGTTACACGTTATGGCCAGCGTAGCCCTGTGGTTGCGGGTCAACTGTTCGATGATGGAAGAAAATTCCTGCTGTTTGGTACAGCTCAGGGTGGGGTCAGGATTGCCCGAATAAGCGCCTCAGGAAAAGGGAACCCAAACCCTCCTACTGAACAAGTATTATTCAGTATCTATCCCAATCCTGTTAATGCCATTAAAATAATTAAAATAAAAACCAATCAACCCTTTGAAGCCAGAATAGTCGGCATTGATGGCCGGATTATTTACAAAAAACTAAGTATCGAATCCGGAATTTCAATAGACCTATCTAATTTAAGGGCAGGGTTATATTTTCTTGATCCACTCAATAAGCCTGGCGAAGCTGTGAAATTCATCCTGAGATAATCAATCATAGACTGACTTCTTGTACTTCCAGCGTTTATGCGACCACAACCACTCATGCGGCCTGGCTTTTATCATATTTTCTGCCTCCTCAACATACCACGGAAGAACATTCATGTTACTCGCATCATAGGGTGGCTCTGCAAGTTTCTTGAAGGTCACTTCATAGTGTCCTCGCTTTCGTCGTTCTATATGAAGAAATATTACCGGATATTTTAGCCATCTGGCAAGTTGTTCCACTCCCATAAAAAATGCGGTCTCCTGATTTAAAAATGATGTCCAATACTTCTTTGTATTCTTTCCCGGCACCTGATCTGCAACAATAGCCAGTGCTTTTAATGCTTTACTACGCTTCATTATCTCCATCAAAGCATTGCGTTTATTTATCGGTTTTCCCCCAAACCTCGAACGCATTTTCAGCATCAGTTTGTCTACTGTCGGATTTTTAAGGGGCGCATAAATACCATCTATAGGGAAAGGCATCTGTGAACATCCTCCTAAAAGCAGCCATTCCCAGTTACATTGATGAGCCGCAATAACCAGCACCGATTGTTGGGATTCCTGATAGTCATACATCAGTTCCATATTTTTAAAATACACGCGCTTTTTTAGCGCCTTTTCGGAAATACTTAAGCCCTTAATGGTCTCTACTATAATATCTGCCAGGTTTTTATAAAAAGCTTTGGTTATTGATTGAATTTCAGATGGCGATTTATCAGGAAATGCATTGGTTAAATTGGACAAAACAACGGCCCTTCGGTAGAAGTACTGCATACCAAAGGCGAGTAAATCAGAAATCAGGTAAAGAAACCATAAAGGAAGGCGCGAAGCGGCTTTTAAAAAAAATACCATACTCAAAAGACATTTAAAAGAAACATAAATAAAATATTTGAGTCTTATTTAAGAAGTAATTGAATAAGTAGCAGATAAATGAATAGCAATTTACAGGTTCTTTATGAAGACAACCACCTGCTCATCCTGAATAAACCTTCAGGAATGCTTGCGCAAGGAGATAATACCAAGGATATATCATTAGTAGAGGAAGGAAAAAAATACTTAAAAGAGAAATATAACAAACCGGGAAATGTATTTCTTGGTCTGGCGCATCGGTTAGATAGGCCCGTTAGCGGTGCAATAGCGCTGGCCAGAACTTCAAAAGCATTAACCCGGATAACCAAAATATTTCAGGAAAGAAAAGTTCAAAAGGTCTACTGGGCAGTAGTGAAAAAACAACCGACTGAATTAATCGGAAATCTCCTACATTGGATTGTAAAAGATCATGATAGAAATGTGGTAAAAGCATACGATTCTTGGAAAAAAGGAAGTAAGAGGGCTGAACTCAACTATCAATTGATTGGGAAAAGTAAAGATTACACACTCCTGGAAATCGAACCAATAACCGGCCGACCCCATCAAATCAGGGCTCAGCTGGCCAAGATTGGTACTCCCATCAAAGGCGACCTTAAGTATGGCTATATCCATCCGAATAATGACAAAAGCATCAACCTGCATTCACGAAAATTATCTTTTATTCATCCGGTTAAGGATACCCCCATTGAAGTTGTAGCGCCCATACCACAAAGCCCTGCCTGGCAGCATTTCATGGATTTTGAAGCAAAAGCCAACTGATTATGGGTAATTATATTGACCGGCTTAAAAAAAAATGGAAGTTAAAAAGTGGATGGGATTTGTTCATCGTATTGTTAGCTTTCGCCTGCACAGGATTTACTGTTTTATTTATTAAAGAACCGGTAATTGGATTCCTCACAAATGATGAGCCATCCATCATATTTTCAGTCTTGTATTATGTTTTTATCCTTCCGATATACAATGTCATTCTGCTATTCTATGGTGCAATCTTTGGGAGGTTTCAATTTTTCTGGGCATTCGAGAAAAAGACGTTTAAAAGAATCTTAAGGATTAAAGATTGAGCATTTTTGCCAGCTTCAATAATCCAGCTACACTTAAACCATCCGTGATTTCAGATCGCATGACCATATCTATAGCCTCTTTACAGGTTAGTTTTCTGATTTCTAGTTTTTCTGTTTCTTCAAACTCGGGTGCTCCTTCCCTTAAATCTTTAGCCATATAAACAAACCCTTCTTCGTCAGTAACAGAGTTGCTGGTGTGTATCCTCAGGATCATTTCCCAGAAATCGGCCTGAAGTCCGGTTTCTTCTTTTAATTCACGCTTGGCAGATTCCAGGATATCAACCTCATGGGGACCGCCTCCCATGGGAATCTCCCATGAATATTCATCCAGAGGGTATCGATATTGCCCTACAAGCCATGTATTTAAATGGTCATCGACAGGAATTATTCCTACGGCTTTATTTTTAAAATGAACTGTACCATAGATCCCTTCATTTCCTGAAGGATTTAACACTTGATGTTCTTCAAGATGTATCCAGGGATTGTTATATATGGATTTTTTAGAAAGTGTTTTCCAGGGATTTTCAATAGCCATGGTTTCAAAAGTATTTAAAAAACTACATTTAGCGATTAAATTAGCCTTATGCTAAAAATAAGGTTCAAGGATGAGGGAATAGAAGCAGGTTGCGATGAGGTTGGGAGAGGCTGCCTGGCAGGACCTGTAGTGGCAGCGGCAGTGGTCTTGCCTCCGGATTTTTCAAATAATAAATTAAATGACTCCAAGTTGCTCTCAGAAAGCAAAAGACTACAGTTGGTAGAGGTTATCATAAAAGAATCCATTTGCTGGTGTGTGGCAGAAGCATCCTGCGAAGAAATTGACGAAATCAATATCCTTAATGCATCCTATTTGGCTATGCATAGAGCCATTGATCAATTACCCGAAATACCTAATCGATTATTAATAGATGGAAACAGGTTCAACCCATACAATGGCATGGAACATCATTGCATAATTAAAGGAGATCGTAAGTATATGTCGATCGCAGCAGCATCAATTTTGGCCAAAACATTCCGCGATGATTATATGCGGTTGTTATCAAGATGTTTTCCCGAGTATGGTTGGAACACAAATGTTGGTTATCCTACCCTTATGCACCGCAAGGCAATTAAAATATATGGTTCTTCTCCTCACCATCGAAAATCTTTTCAACTTATTCCCACCCAGTTAGAAATTTTTGACAAACTTTAAATGCTAAGAATGAAATATTTATGGAATTGAAAAAAGTAGCCCTCCACGCAACCCATGAAGCCCTGGGTGCTAAAATGGTAGCCTTTGCAGGTTATTTAATGCCTGTGCGGTACAACTCTGATATAGATGAACATAAAAGCGTTCGGGAAAATGTAGGTGTATTCGATGTCTCACACATGGGGGAATTTTTTGTGAAAGGCCCGCAAGCCCTGGACCTCATTCAATGGATATCTACCAATGATGCCTCAAAGCTGGTGGATGGACAGGCGCAGTATTCCTGCATGACTAATAACCAGGGTGGTATCGTGGATGATTTGATCATTTACCGGGTCAAAGCAGATGAATATATGTTGGTGGTGAACGCCGCTAACATCAAAAAGGATTGGGAATGGATTAGTCAGCAAACACAATTTGATTATCACATGGAAAACCACTCAGATGATATTTCATTACTTGCTGTTCAGGGCCCAAAAGCGCCGGAATTATTGCAAAAGATGACGGATGAGGATTTATCGTCCATAAAATTTTACACCTTCAAAAAAGGGGCCATTGGTGGTGCCGATGATGTGATCATATCCGCAACGGGCTACACCGGTGAAAAAGGATTTGAACTATATGTCAATAACCAGTTTGCTAAGACCTTATGGGACAAACTTTTTGAAGTTGGTGAATCCTGTAACTTGCAACCTATTGGATTGGGTGCGAGAGATACCCTGAGATTAGAGATGGGGTTATGTCTTTATGGTAATGATATCGATGATCAAACCTCCCCTATTGAAGCGGGCCTTGGATGGATCACAAAATTCACCAAAGATTTCGTAAATGCTGAATACCACAAAAAATTAAAAGAAGAAGGTATCTCCAGGAAGTTAGTTGGACTTAAATTACATGATAGGGGAATCCCCAGGCCCGGATATAATATTTTAGATGAATCGGGCAATCAAATTGGAAAAGTAACGTCCGGTACCATGTCGCCCATGATGAATGTAGGCATCGGCATGGGTTATGTACCACATGCATATAGAAAGCCCGGCACAATAATTTTTATTGAAGTGCGAAATAAAAAGCTGAAGGCCGAAGTAGTAAAACCACCCATTTACAAAAAATAAAACCTTGCCAGAAAGAAAAATCGAAACCTGCTTATCTCCCGGGCTAATACACTTACATAACCTGGAAGGAAAAATTGTGGTAATCGTTGACATTTTAAGAGCTACCAGTTGTATGGTAACTGCCCTGGCTTATGGGGTAAAAAGCATCATACCGGTCAGCTCCCTGGAACACAGCAGAGAGCTAAAAGAAGAAGGCTGCCTGACCGCTGCCGAAAGAGAAGGTAAAAAAGTAGAAGGTTTTGACCTTGGTAATTCGCCCTTCGAGTACATGCAACCACATCTAAAAGGCAGGACCATAGCAGCCACTACCACCAACGGCACGCAGGCGATCAATAAATCAAAAAACTCTGATTCCATTGTCATTGGAGCATTTTTAAATCTGGATGCGCTTGCAAAATTTATTATTAGCACACAAAAAGGTATTGTTATCCATTGCTCCGGCTGGAAAAATAACGTCAACCTTGAAGATACTTTGTTTGCCGGGGCACTGATTGAGAGATTAAGTAATAATTATAGAATTGCAGACGATACATCATTTATGTCAATGAGTTTATGGTTGTATCATAAAGACAATTTATTGGAAGGAATAAAGCAGACCTCCCATTTTAAAAGGTTGAACCGGTTGGGAATAGAAAAAGATATTGAATACTGCCTGATACGAGATAAATATGATATTGTCCCTTTCATGAAAGGTGATGAACTTGTAATCGGTTGAGGTATACTTTATTATTTATAATTATATTAGATAATAAAACGTCCAAATATGAAACCACTAATAATCTACATCAGTCTAGTAGTTATTTTAATAGCTTGCTCCAAAACCGGTGAACAATCAACAGCCGGTTCTGAAAAGCAGACACAAGCAGAACTTAAACCTTTTTTATGGGATAATGCCAACACTTATTTCCTCTTGACTGACCGGTTCAACAATGGTAATCCCCATAATGATACAAATTTTAACCGCACCAAAGAAACAGCAAAACTAAGAGGTTTTAAGGGTGGCGATTTCAAAGGGATCACACAAAAAATAAATGAAGGTTACTTTGATAGATTAGGCATCAACTCAATCTGGTTATCTCCGGTAGCTGAACAAATTCATGGAATAGTAGATGAGGGCACCGGCAATACCTATGCCTTTCATGGCTATTGGATCAAAGACTGGACCAGCCTGGAACCCAATTTCGGCACTGAGGAAGAACTTATGGAGATGGTTGAAGCTGCGCATGCTCATGGTATCAGGGTTTTGTTTGATGTGGTCATTAATCATACCGGCCCTGTCACCGATAAAGATCCCGTTTGGCCGGACGCATGGGTGAGGACAGAACCTAAGTGTGACTTTCAGGATTATAAAGGAACTGTTAAATGCACCCTGGTGGAAAACCTACCAGACATCAAAACAGAAAGTGATAAAAATGTTGAACTGCCTCAAGGCCTGAAAGACAAGTGGATACAGGAAGGAAGATTAGCGAAAGAAATGAGAGGACTGGATGAATTCTTTGAAAGAACCGGTTATCCCAGGGCTCCCAGGTATTATATCATCAAGTGGCTTTGTGACATGATTAAAAAATATGGCGTTGATGGTTTTAGAGTTGATACAGTAAAACACACGGAGGCTTTTGTATGGGCTGATCTGTATAAAGAAGCTGTAAAAGCTTTTAATGATTGGAAAAGACAAAACCCTGATAAAAAACTGGATGACAATGAATTCTTTATGGTCGGCGAGGTATACAATTATTATATCTCTGACGGGAAAATGTTTGACTTTGGGAATAAGGCGGTGAACTATTTCGACAATGGCTTTAACAGCCTTTTAAATTTTCAATTTAAAACGGATGCCGATAAGAGTTATGAAGAAATATTTTCCATGTACTCAAGCCTGTTAGGTGGTCCACTAAATGGAAAGACTGTGCTGAATTATGTCAGCTCTCATGATGATGGTGGCCCATTTGACAAGGGCCGGGAGAAGCCCATGGAATCAGCCACAAAATTATTGCTATGTCCTGGTGGGTCACAGGTTTATTATGGTGATGAAACAGCCCGTTCGCTGATCATAGAAGGAACGCAGGGGGATGCAACGCTAAGGTCATTCATGAATTGGGAGGATATAGCTTCCAATGCGCGGCATAAAAGCGGCTATGGTACAAAAGAAATCTTATCGCACTGGCAAAAACTCGGTGTTTTTAGAAATAGTCACCCAGCCGTAGGTGCAGGGAAGCATGAAATGATATCTGAAGCGCCATATTTCTTTAAAAGGACCTATCAATCAAATGGTTTCGAAGATGAGGTTATGGTTGGCCTGGACCTCCCGCCGGATGATGTCTATGAGCTGGAAGTAAAGGGTATTTTTGAGGATGGAGCGATAATTAAAGATTATTATGGTGGTAACACTTACACGGTTGCCAATGGTAAAATTTCACTTACTGATAATCAGGGAATCGTATTACTGGGCACCTAGGGTAATCAATCTTGAAGTATATTTATTGAATTGAAAAATAAATAGCTCAAAGGTGGGCCAGCATTTAACCCAGAATTGTCATTAGAC
>CAYSCZ010000074.1:0-14556 GCA_964429655.1 uncultured Roseivirgaceae bacterium | reverse complement strand
AAAATTAACACCTTACACTCAAATTATCATATCCCAGATGAATTTTTTGGGTTAACGTAGTTATTGATAAAGTTGCAGGTCTTTTACCGGTACTTTTTATTTATCGCAGTAACCTTTCTCGTTACAGGTAAGATCGTCTTCCTGGCTGGATATGATTATGCGGGGCCTTTTATAATACCCGGCCTGCCACTCCTGGCCATGGTTTTCGCAGTTCAGCGACAACCCGGAAAAATCCATATACTGTCATAATTTTTTCATCAGTTTCAACAGCATTATTTTATCCTGAACCATTTATCCCAGAATTGTCATTAGACTTTCTATTACATGGTTAAATCACTTCAAATCAGACACTAAACATGTTATTGGCTCGTCACCATAGCGATGCTATGCCTCCTCGACCTAAGTGCCTGATTTTTTGGACTTTAACCCTTCATGACAAAATTCCAATGACAAATCTGGTTTATTTCATGGGGGAGCTTTCAATTAAGGGTATTGATTATTCCTTTATTACAATTGATTAATTTGGCTTTGGCATTGATCTCTTACTACTTCTCTATATTTTGACTTCCTTTAACAAACGGGCCTTTATAAAAATAATTAAAAATTTCACCAGTAAAACGATAAAACTCAATCCTGTCTACATTGTAGTTACTTCGCCCTTTTTTCCAGATCGGTTCTGTGAATGATGAGTTCTCTGCCGAGTGACGCTCCATTTCTGAACGTTTGAGTCCTTAGGCTCAGGTCACCCTTGGGTATCTCAAAAGGGGTTTTGTATCTCAATCCATAGTTTACCGGATAAGTATTATCAATTGTATAGAATATATCTGTTCCGGGGACAGAGTTTTTTAGCTCACACATTATTTTTTTTCCCTCCTTGTAAACATTTACCTGTGGTTCGTAGACGGCTTTTGAAATGTTTATCCCCATGTTGTCAAATCTTTGAAAGTGTTCTTCAGTTTTTACAATGAAGTTTTCCCAATCTTTCTTCTCCTTTTGACTCCATAACGTTTCAGCCAATGAAAGTGCTCGTGGGTAAGTCATATAAAAAGCGAATTGAAGGGTAGGGATTACTTCCGTCCATAAATTTCCCTGACCGCCCATGATCATTTCAGGGTTCGCAGCCTCAGGAACCGGCTCAAAGGCGTAGGTTTTTTCAAGTGATAAATCAGCATATATCCTGTTTTCAACACTGTGGTCTCCCTGGGTATAATCCAGATAAGCAAATGTTGTTGGTGACATCACCACTTTGTAACCCTGCTTAGCGGCTTCGATGCCTCCCTTCATCCCGCGCCAGCTCATTACTACAGAACCTTCATTGAGTTCGCCTTCAAGGATTTCGTCCCAGCCGATCATTTTCTTTCCTTTACTGGCTATGATGTCACTCACCCTGTTCACAAAATAGCTCTGCAGTTCATGCGAATTATTGATGTTATTCTTTCTCATGAATCGTCTCACTTGTGAGCTTTCATCCCAATATCCATGATAAGCTTCGTCTCCACCCATATGGATGTAATCACCAGGAAATAATTCAGCTACTTCAGTAAAAACTTTATCTACAAATTCATACACAGCCTCATCCGAGGGGTCCAGCGTATTTTCGATTAACATCTTAAACTGCCCATCACCATACCATTCTGCAAATTTTGATCCAGGATTCACAAACTTCGGCTCGTCTTTGGTGGATAATTCAGGATAGGCTGCCAGGGCCGCCATACTATGACCCGGCATATCGATCTCAGGCACAATGGTTATATTTCGGTCAGCAGCATAAGCCACCACGTCTTTTATTTGCGCCTGTGTGTAATATCCACCATAAGTTGGCTGCTCACCTTTTTTAGGATAGGGTCTATTATCACCAAACCGGCCATATCTCTCCATGCGCCATGCACCAACTTCAGTAAGTTTTGGTAATGATTTTATCTCTATTCGCCATCCTTCGTCATCAGTCAAATGCCAGTGAAAAGTGTTGAATTTATATTCAGACATCTTATCAATATATGCTTTAACCTCATCCACAGAGAAAAAATGCCGGCTCACATCCAACATTAATCCCCTCCACTCAAACCTGGGATAGTCTTTTATTTCACAACCAGGTATTTTTATGAGCGAAGAATAGCCTGGGTTCACCGGGATGAGTTGCTTCATGGTTTGTATGCCATTAAATATTCCGCCCGGATCATTGGCAATTAATTCAATGGTGCCCTTTTTTATGTTTAATAAATACCCTTCATCCCCAATATCCTCAATATTTTTTGGAGACAATTGAATGTTAATAGTATTACCTTTTGAAGACTGCCCTTCGTATGACACGCCAGGGTTAAGATTGATTACTGAAAGGTAATCCTTAAGCTGATCCACATAATTGACAATTTTTTCATTATTTACGTCCGCTTGAATGACCGTTTGACTACTGAGTAAAAAAGTACTATTTCCTGGTGTATAGCTAACAGGCTCAGGAATAATCATATGCTGACCCAACATCAAATTACAAGTCAAAAGAAATAAACTAAAAAGTGTTGTCTGGATAATCGTAGGCATTTTCTTTAACTATTTTGAATTTATTATTAGGAAGTATTGTTGATTTTAAAATCATATTAAAAGTAATGCAAAAATTAAGGTTAAATATTTCTAAATATTAGAAATGTTCAAACATATACCATTAAATTTCGCATAATTGTAAAATTTCTATTATGTTCGAAAAAAATAATTCAAACGATTGAATTGGAATTGTAGTGGTTAGATTATACAGACTTGTAATATGATTTATATAAATATATTTTCTACATATAATATAATCATTCTAATCAGGTCATTTTTAAAATAATATTTTTGATTTTTTTAAAACAAAGTTCAAAAAACTATCTTTTAGTGAAATTTTAGTATTAACAAACGAATGCAGTATGAAAAAACTTTTTACAAGCTATTTAAGGTATGGAGGAGCACTTGCTTTGGCTGTGTTCTTCTCTGTGACATCTGCCGTTGCCCAGCAGCAAGTTAGCGGGACAGTGGTAGATAGTGACGATGGCTCCACCCTTCCAGGGGTTTCCATCGTAGTTAAGGGTACCAGTACAGGTACAATTACGGACATTAATGGAAACTATTCTATTAATGCAAACGCTGAGGATGTACTGGTTTTTACTTTTGTCGGTTATGCAGCACAGGAGTTTACAATTGGCAATCAATCTACCATCAATGTGGAGATGGCACTTGATGTTGCTGAACTTCAGGAAGTAGTTGTAACAGGTTATTCTGTGGACTCAAGAAGAGAGACCACCGGCTCTGTGTCTACCGTTAAAGCCAGAGGGCTTCAGGTAACACCTACTGGAAATGTTGAGCAAACCCTTCAAGGTCGGGTTGCAGGTGTAACAGTAATCACCAACGGTCAGCCCGGTACCACCAGTAAAGTAAGGGTAAGGGGATTCGGAGCATTAAGTGGAAACCAACCATTGTATGTAGTGGATGGTGTTCCTCAATTTAATATTGATTGGTTAGCACCTGATGATATTGCGGAAACCACTGTACTGAAGGATGCTACTTCTGCTGCGGTTTATGGCGCCAGGGCAGCAAATGGTGTAATCGTAATTACCACTAAAAAGGGGAAAAGAAACAGCGGCATGCAGGTTACCTATAATGGCCAGATTGGTTTCACCACACCAGGGCAGGGATTTGACAATTTAAATCCTCAGCAACAGGCAGAGTG
Organism: uncultured Roseivirgaceae bacterium; assembly: GCA_964429655.1. Classification (GTDB taxonomy): domain Bacteria; phylum Bacteroidota; class Bacteroidia; order Cytophagales; family Cyclobacteriaceae; genus CAYSCZ01. The sequence goes on along the minus strand of CAYSCZ010000074.1, from coordinate 10,856 downwards.
GACATGGAATGCCATAAGAAATGCTGCTGAAGCAAACGGTGAAGCGCCTTCATTTAATCATCCTCAATATGGAACCGGTAACGAACCGGTATTGCCGGATTTTTTATTGGTTGGAAATGATGCTGCACTAAGTGCATCGGATGTTAATTTAAGCGAGGCAGCAGAACTTAGTAATGCAGATTTTGATGCGGGGCCTATCCACCTCACCATAAGAGCTAATAAATCGGGAACCGATTGGTATGATGAATTGACCAGCACGGCTTTGGTTAGTAGACATAATATTGGATTATCCGGTGGTGGTGAGATGAACCGATACTACATTGGTTTGAACGCCCAACAACAAGAGGGTGTGGTTCAGAACCAAAGATTCGACCGGTTCACATTTAGAGCCAACTCAGAATTTGACGTGGTAAAAGATAAAGTGCGGATTGGAGAAAATATTCAAACCACTTATCGAGGCGTAAGAAGTCTATTAGGTGGTGGCGGCGGAGCAGGTTCATCTGACGACGAAAATATCATCAACATGGCTGCCAGAATGCCTACCGTTATACCTGTGCGTGATGAGTTCGGTAATTTTGCCGGTACCATTGCTCCGGGATTTAATAACCCTGAAAATCCTATAGCCACTCAGTTTGGAAGAAGAAATGACCGCTTTTTTACTGTGGAAGCATTTGGTAATACTTATTTAGAGGTGGAACCTATTGAAAATTTAATCGCCCGTACAAGTTTTGGTGGTCGGTATGTTAACGGTAACAATAAGTTTTTTACCCGCCGAACTTATGAGAATTCTGAAAATAACTCCTCTTTTGGTTTTGGCCAGTCACACTTCTTCTCAACTGACTGGGTTTGGACCAATACGTTGAAATATAAGCGTGATTTTGGAAAACATGGCTTTGACGCTTTGTTTGGACAGGAATTATTGAATACCGGGAAATTTAGAGATAGCAATGTAACCGGTATTGATCCTTTCTCTACAGATCCGGATTTTGTTAATATTAACACAATAAATAGTCAAGTTGCTACCGGATCTACGGATAATGGTACCAATTTCTCTTCAGTTTTTGGTCGTTTAAAATACAACTATGCCGACAAGTATTTATTTACTTTCCTGGTAAGGCGTGATGGCACTTCTGTTTTGGGTGAAGATGTACGATTTGGTGTATTTCCTGCTCTTTCTGCTGCATGGAGGATCTCTGATGAAGCTTTCATGGACGGACTTACCTGGATTGATGATTTGAAAATTCGTGGAGGATGGGGTGAAGTTGGTAATGTAAATGGTGTTGCCGGTGCTAATCAATTTACCTCTTTTGGTACCAGCATATTTGAGTCAACCTATAATATTAACGGTTCTAATAGTGGTGCTACCCAGGGTTTCTTCCAAAACAGGCTTGGTAATCCTAATGCGATTTGGGAGACAAATAAAACCATCAATGTTGGTTTGGACGCATTGTTTTTAGACGGAAAACTTGATGTGATTGTCGATTTCTGGAAAAGGACTACTGAGGATATGTTATTGGTGCAACCGATTTCTGTACAAAACGGTCCACAAGCTGCAGCACCATCTACTAATGTTGGATCTATGGAAAATAAAGGTGTTGATTTGAGGGTTGTTTATAAAGGGAACGCAGGCGATCTAAGGTATGAAATAGCGGTAAATGGAGGATTTCTTGACAACGAAGTGGTTGCATTTGGTCCTGGCATAGACAATATAGTTGGGCCGATTAACATTAGAGGTATTGAGCCGGTAAGAAATGAGGTTGGCCAGCCTCTATCCTCTTTCTTTGGATTTGTGGTAGAGGGATTGTTTCAGGATGCAGCTGATGTTGCCAGCCATGCCACACAGGAAGGTGCAGCCAGGGGAAGATTTAAATTTAAAGACATTAATGGCGATGGCGAAATCACTGTTGATGGCGACAGGACTAACATTGGAAACCCAATTCCCGATTTCAGTGGTGGTTTGACCATCAACTTAAAATGGAAGAATTTTGAATTTGAAGCTTATGGATTTGCCCAGTTAGGAAATGAAATCTATCACGCCAACAGGTTATTTACTGATTTTTATCCATTGTTCCCGGGTGCAGCAAGTAATGTCCGTGTACTGGATTCATGGACTCCAGAAAATACCGGGGCCGAAATACCTGTTTTTGAAAACATCTCAAATTTTAGTACTATAGGTCAATCCAATTCCTTCTTCGTGGAAGATGGAGGATATTTCAGGATGCAGAATATTACACTTTCTTACAATCTTCCAGGAAACGTTTTGGAGAATCTAGGACTAAATAGGTTGAGGTTGTCCTTCTCTACAAATAATGTGTTTACCATTACTGACTATGAGGGTCTGGATCCTTCAGTTGGAGGGGAAGCAGATACTAATTTTGGTGTAGATGTGGGTAATGTTCCGATTACCAGAAGTTTTCTTTTGGGAATTAATGCTACATTTTAATTGTTAATAAAACATTTGGGTTAAACGATAATTTTTAAAAAGATGATAATGATTAATAAAATAAGAACGGTATCACTTCTTTTAGTCCTGGCAGTTGTCTTTGCGGGGGCTTGTGGAGATGATTTTCTTGACGTGGCACCTACAGGTTCATTGACAGAGAACCAGTTGACAAGTGCACCGGGTATTGATGGTGCAGTAGTAGGTACTTATTCTTACCTCTTAGGCAGGACAGGTTTTTATTCTGATGTGTCTAATTGGTTTTGGGGCAGTGTACGCGGTGGTGATGCCAATAAGGGAAGCGATCCCGGTGATCAATCACAGGTTAATGAGATCGAAAGATATGAAACACAGACCAATAACTCCTCTGTGTTTGAAAAATATAGCCGGTCTTATGAAGGGGTTGCAAGGTCTAATGCAGCCGTTGGATTAGCCCAAAATCCCAAGGAGACAGTTTCTGAACAGTTTGCTATAGAAAAAGAAGCCGAGGCCAGATTCTTAAGAGGGGTCTATTACTTTGAGCTAAAGAAAAATTTCGATGATACGCCTTACGTGGATGAGACATGGGATGGTTCACCAGTTCAAAATGATCAGGACTTATGGCAATTCATTGAAGCTGATTTTGAGTTTGCTTTCCAAAATTTACCGGCTACCCAAAGTGATGCAGGTAGGGCAAATAAATGGGCTGCCAGGGCTTTTCAGGGGAAAGTATTTTTATTTCAACAAAAATGGTCCCAGGCAAAAGCAGCTTTTGATGATGTAATCGCCAACGGGGTAACCGCTCAGGGAGAGGCTTATGGATTAATGGAAAATTATCAAAATCTTTTTAGGGCAACTTTTGATAACAATAAAGAATCTATATTTGCTGTACAGGCTTCTACAGGTACAGGTAATGTAGCTAATGCCAACCCGGCACAGGTATTGAATTTTCCCCATGGTTCAGCAGGCCCTGCCAGGCCAGGAGGATGTTGTGGATTTAACCAGCCGAGTTTTGAATTAGCCAATTCCTTTCGTACAGATGACAATGGATTACCATTATTAGATGGTTCATATAACGATGGTTCAAATGCATTGGTCAACGATTTTGGGTTATCTAGTGCCGATCCTTTTACGCTCGACGCCGGCCCTGTAGATCCAAGGTTGGATCATAGTGTAGGAAGAAGAGGAATTCCATATCTTGATTGGGGCCCCCATCCCGGCAATGACTGGATCAGACAGCAGTCTCACGGCGGTCCCTACTCACCTAAAAAATTTAGTTACTATCAGGGTGGAATAGGCACAGAAAATGATGGAAGTTCATGGACACCGGGTTATACCACGGTTAATTATGTTATGATCAGATTTGCGGATGTTTTATTGATGGCTGCAGAGGCTGAAATAGAGCTTGGCAATGTTGCTGCTGGTATGGGCTACATCAATCAGGTTAGAGAAAGGGCAGCTAACTCGGTATTGTTCAATGATGATGGAACACCTGCTGCAAATTACAATGTTGGATTGTATTCAACAGGTTTGGGTCAAGACGAAGCCAGACAGGCACTAAGGTTTGAGAGAAAACTTGAGCTTAGTGGCGAAGGTCATAGGTTTTATGATCTGGTAAGATGGGGCGTGGCAGAATCCGTGCTCAATGATTATTTGGCACATGAGAATCAGTTTATAGGTATACAATTTAGTGGTTCTAGGTTTGATAATGGTAGAGATGAATTTTTACCTATACCCCAGTCTGAGATTGATCTTCAGGGATCAGATGTGCTGGCACAAAATCCTGGTTATTAATAAATAATATTTTATTCAAATCAGAAGGCAAGATTTTGTAATCTTGCCTTTTTTTATGGCCTTTGGTTTGGGTGCCATATCATCATTTTTTAATTTTCAGTTACATAAAAAGAAGGGTAAGCGTTATGAAAGCCTACACGTTAATAATCTTATTAATTATTCCAGGTATTCTAATTTCATCTTGTGCTGATAGGGATGAAATCTCTAAAAAGAAGATCGGTCAGGACACAAAAATATTTGAACTTTTATCAGTTGATGAGAGTGGTATTGATTTCAATAACAAGTTAAAAGAGGACTCGGTCGTAAACTATTTTAGTTATCCATACATCTACATGGGTGGAGGTGTCGCTGTTGGAGATGTAAACAACGATGGGCTCCAGGACCTTTATTTTACAGGCAATATGGTGGAAAATAGACTCTACCTTAACAAAGGGAATTTAAAGTTTGAGGATATTTCTAAACAATCCGGCTCATCCGGTGATATACGATGGATGACAGGAGCCTCTATGGTTGACATCAATGCAGATGGGTTATTAGATATTTATGTGAGTGTATCGGGAAAGTTCAATTCCACTAAAAATTTGATGTTAGTCAATCAGGGCGTAGATGATACAGGTGTACCTACCTTCATTGATAGGGCTGAGACAATGGGCATTGCTGATGAAGGCAGAACCACCCAGGCAACTTTTTTTGACTATGATAACGATGGTGACCTGGATCTTTACAATGCCAACTATCCGGCCACTAGTTTTAAAACACCAAATCCGGTGTATTCAATGATGATGTATAAAAAAGACCCTGAAAAGTCAGATAAACTGTATAGAAATAATAGTGATGGCTCCTTTACCGATGTATCCGAGGAAGCCGGTGTATTGAATTTTGGCCTTGCCTTAAGTGCAACCGCCGGTGACTTTAATCAGGATGGTTGGACTGACCTATACATTTCCAATGACTTTGCCACACCCGATTATTTTTATTTTAACAATGGTGATGGCACTTTTACTGACAAGCTTCAGCAAGTGACGCAGCATACCGCTTTCTTTGGTATGGGAGCAGATGCTGCGGACTTCAATAATGATGGCCTGCTGGACCTCATGCAATTGGATATGACCCCTGAGGACAACCGCCGGAATAAGGCTAATATGGCAAGCATGAACCCCCCTGGATTTTGGGAGATGGTAAGTCTTGGCTTCCATTATCAATACATGCAAAATAATTTCCAGTTGAATAATGGCATTACCCGCGAGGGATATCCTCACTTTAGTGATATCTCCAGGTTAACCGGTACTTCATCCACCGATTGGAGTTGGTCCGCATTATTTGCTGATTTGGATAATGATGGCTGGAAAGACCTGATGATCACCAACGGAACCAGGAAGGATATCAATAATAAGGATTATTTCAAAAAAGTCGATAACGCCACCTATCAGCAGAAACAAAAATTTGATTACCTCAAACTAAGTAAAAACATACCCAATGAGCGGGTAGCCAATTACAGCTTCAGGAATAGACAGGATCTGACTTTTGAAGATATATCCGATACCTGGGGATTAAACTATGAAGGTTATACCAATGGCGCTGCCTATGCAGACCTTGATAACGATGGTGACCTGGAAGTGATTATCAATAATATTGATGATCCATCCATTGTTTATAGAAACATGGGCAGGGAATATGGATTAGGTAATTATCTGAGGATTGATCTGGAAGGCCCGAAAAACAATCCGCTGGGCCTGGGCACGAAAGTAGAATTGTTTAACCTGGATGATTATCAGTTATTCGAACATTTTCTTACCCGGGGATTCCAATCAAGTGTGGAACCGATGGTTCATTTTGGTGTTGAGAAGGCTGAAAGGGTGGAGAAAATTGTTGTTACGTGGGGTGATGGTAAGCAGCAGGTCCTGAAAAATGTATCTACCAATCAGCTTTTGAAGATTAGTTACAAAAATGCACGATCTTTTGATAAGGAATCTGTGCTGGTTCAGAATTATTTATTTGAGGATAAAACAAATGATTTAGGGATCGATTATCTGCATTTTGAAAATCCTTCCAATGACTTTGCTGATGAAGTTCTTTTACCGCATATGTATTCGAAAAACGGCCCGGGCCTGGCAGTTGGTGATGTAGATGGTGATGGATTGGATGATTTCTATGTAGGCGGGGCCAAAGGGTATTCGGGGGTATTATTTAAGCAAAATTCCGATGGCTCCTTTCAGCGTTCCGATTATTATCCCGGTAAGCAAGATGCGCTTTATGAAGATATGGGGGCATTATTTTTTGATGCCGATGCCGATAGAGATTTAGATTTGTATGTTGTAAGCGGAGGCAACGAGAACAAAAAAGGTTCAGCCTTATTGCTTGATAGACTATATCTAAATGATGGAAGTGGTAAGCTTACCCGCTCTAAAGAAGCACTTCCAATGATCACAGGGAGTGGTTCCAGGGTAAAAGCAGCAGATTTTGATGATGATGGTGACCTGGACCTGTTCGTGGGAGGAAAGGTTGTTCCAAAGAGGTATCCATTGCCCGCTAAAAGCTATATTTTAAGGAACGATACAGATGCCTCAGTAAGTTTTACGGATGTAACCAGTGAAGTGGCCCCGTATCTTGAGGCTGTCGGTTTAGTTACCGATGCGGTTTGGACAGACTTTAACCAGGATGATTTAGTGGATCTCGTGATTGTAGGCGAGTGGTTACCCATCACTTTTTTGGAGAATAATGGAGGTAATTTCATTGACAGAACAAGTGATTATGGTTTTGAAAAGTCTGCCGGATGGTGGTATAGCGTAACGGCTGAAGATTTTGATAAAGATGGTGATGAAGACATTGTAGCTGGTAACCTCGGTGAAAATTATAAGTACCAGGCTTCAGAAGAAAAATCCTTTGATGTTTATGCTAAAGATTTTGATGGTAATGGGCAGTTGGATATTGTGCTGAGCTATTATCAAGATGGAGCTAAATACCCGTTAAGAGGAAGACAATGCTCTTCAGAACAGATACCCGCTATAAGTGTTAGGTTCCCAAATTATAACTCTTTTGCTGAAGCCACGCTTGAAGAAGTGTACAGCGAAGCTGATTTGGAACAAGCGTATCATAAAAAAACCTGGACCTTTGCCTCTAGTTATATTGAAAACCAAGGAGGTAAAAATTTTAAAATGAAGGAACTTCCAAGCCAGGTACAAATATCCTCGGTAAATGGGATTGTAACGGATGATTTTAATAGTGATGGGCATTTAGATATTTTTGTTGCAGGCAATCTTTATGGCTCAGAAGTGGAGACACCCCGAAATGATGGTGGTTATGGGAAACTACTAAAAGGTGATGGTAAAGGTAATTTTACTGCGGTACCTTTCGCAGAAAGCGGAATTTTTCTGAAGTATGATACCAAAGACCTGGCAAAAGTTGAGACATCCAAGGGAACAGTGATACTTGTCGCCAATAACCAAGACTCGCTCAGAGCATTGCTTCATGTGAAAAACAAATACCTGGCGAATAATCCAACTAATTGAGATTTACCTTCCAGGACCATTTTAAATATTGATCTTATGAAAGAAGCTTACTTTTAAATATATGATCGTGTTTATCTTTTTTGAGGTGCCAGCTATGAAAAAGATATTGAAGGTAGATCAACATCGGTATATATTAGTTCAATTGAACAGACGTTCAAAATAATAAGGATCGTAGCGTCCGCTACGAACAGTATGTTGTGCTGGTAACCTTAAAATGCCTGTCAGCTTTTGAATGAAATTCATCCATATGTAACCGTGTATTTGTTGTAGTTATTATTATGAATAAAAATTTTTTCATGATATGAATAATCGATCGTTTCGACACTGATTTATACTCCCCATCTTTCAGGTTTAAGCTAATCCAATCTTTTTTTTGATTGCCATGATCGCTTTTTTGAGTATCGCAAATATTTCCCGGTTGATAAACTTTAAGAAATATTGGTACGCTTTTTTATTTCTTTTTATTTTCTTCAATTTCTGTAGCTGTGATGTTGATCATTGTAGCCTTTGAACTATACCCGGCAGTAATTTTATCTACCATGGATCCGGAATATTCTTTAACCCAGATTTGTCATTGGAATTTTGTCATGAAGGGTTAAAGCCCAAAAAATCAGGCACTTAGGTCGAGGAGGCATAGCATCGCTATGGTGACGAGCCAATAACATGTTTAGTGTCTGATTTGAAGTGATTTAACCATGTAATAGAAAGTCTAATGACAATTCTGGGTTTAACTGTCCATAATGCCAGTGCTTCCGAAAAATCTTTGGGGATAATGCTGACAATCGCTGCTATCGGAACGCCACTGGTTGTCATCTATACCTGTTTTGTGTTTTGGACTTTTAAAGGGAAGGTGAAAATGGATGATATGAGTTATTAATGAAAATACACCAGTAATCGCTTTTTCACTATATTGAAAGCGATAAATCACCAGGCGGATCGAACATCCATGTCTCTCCAAATAATTTATGGATCCATTTGAATATGTAGTAGTTATAACCGCTTTAATATCAGGGCTTGGGATCGCACAAATACTAAGTGGTCTGGCTGATATTATATCCCATCTTAGTCACATTAAAATAAGTTGGCCATTAATAATTATGTCTATCAATACTTTTCTTAGCCTCATTCAGGAGTGGTTTATCAATTATCACTACGCTAAACAGGTTGAGGCTTGGTCAATGTTTCACGTTATGCTTCTTCTATTATACCCCACGCTATTATTTATTTTGGCGCGCATGCTTTTTCCGACAGGATTGCGAGAGCATGAAGAAGACCTTCATGAATATTACATGGATCAGTGGAGATGGCTATTTTCTATCTCTACACTAATCATAACGGTAAGTATATTTCATGATCTTTATTTTTCAGATTTGCAATTGTTGGATCAAATTCCTAAGCTTATCATCATTGCAATCCAGCTGGCCTTCATCTTATTTAACATCAAAGATTATAATGCTCATACCATTTATCAGTCTTTCACATTGATTGCTTTAGTTGTTTTTCTGATTTTGACTGATTCGGTTTTGGTTGATTACAATTCCCCAGATTTGGGACTAAAAATGCTGAACAAAAAGCTAACAATTTCCTTATTTCCAAATTGATTTCAGTAGCTAACGTTTGAACCTTCGGAACCAAATTTTATCTTAGTCAAGCCCTGTTGTAAGGCCGAGCTACAACTGGTATCTCTGTTCGACTTGTCGGACAAGACCAATTGCAATTATGGCTGGAATGTATAAAGCCCCAAAACCTTACTTTGGGACTCGTTGATAAATTTCACTGGTGAACCTTTCGGTACCCCGTACAGAATATTTTTCGATCATAAAAATACATTCTCTCAGGGCTTTTTTCAAACCATTAAAGCACGAGAAATGAAAAAAAAGAACAAATATCCATGAGCGTGATCAACCCCCATGCTGCAGGTATTGATATCGGAAGCCGGTCACACTTTGTGGCCATTGGTCAAGGAGATAAAAATGTCAGGGAGTTTGGCGTTTATGCAGAAGACCTTGTCGCAATTGTAGAATGGCTTCTGAAGAACAATATCACCACTGTTGCCATGGGGTCTACAGGTACGTATTGGCAGAACCTGTTCGTAGCGCTTATCAACTCCGGTATCGAAGTGGTACTCACCAATGGAAAGTTTACCAAGAATATTAATAGGAAAGACTGACGTTTTAGACTGCTAATGGATACAGAAACGTCATTCCCTCGGATTATTGCCTTCTAGCTTTCTCCTAGGTCATACCATTAAAAGGCTCAGAACCCTTGCCGACAAAGGACAAATATGATCCAGCAGAGAGCCTGACAGCATCCACAAAATGACCAAGTTCCTCAAATACCTCAACTTCAGATTGGATGTAGTAGTTAGAGACATTGAAGGCCTTACCGCCATGAAGATCATTGAAGACATTTGCAACGGAAAGGAGATCCTTTAGAAAATGCTGTTGCTGAAAGAGTAAATGGTATTATCAAAGATGAATACCTCTATGATCACCAGGTGTCGTCTAATAAAGAAGCCAGGACATTATTGGATGATACAATAACTCTCTACAATACGGACAGACCTCACATGAGTATTGGGAACTTTACTCCTTTGCAAATTCATCAATCCACAAACCCTATAAAAACAGAAAAATTATGGAAGAATTATTATCGGAAAAAACAGGCTCCTGTAAACCAACTGCAGGACTAATTTTTAAATTGTAAATTAATGATAGGATTTATTCATTAACCTGTAAACTTTTTTAGGACGAGTCACTCTTTTTTAATGACAACCACAACATAAATCTTAACTTTGCGTTCCCAAACCAATTAAATGGCTATTTTTCGTAAAATATCGGCTATAACAATGGTAATGTTTATTCTGCTAACAACAGCAGGGTTTGCTTTGCACAAGCATCATTGTACCGTTACCAAAAAGACCACTACTTCTCTTGCCCATATTAAGAATTGTTGTGGAACGGAAGAAAAAAAGCAAGATTGCCCAAAAGGATGCTGCCAGGATGAAACCGAATATATCCAACTCGATACGGAAATTTCTCTTCCGGCAACTGCTCATGATTTTACTCCTGAACAATTTGTAGCTGTTGTGCAACATTGTGTGTTAAGTAGATTATTTGACCAACATGTCGAAA
>CAYSCZ010000073.1:0-14837 GCA_964429655.1 uncultured Roseivirgaceae bacterium | reverse complement strand
ACATGTTAAGTGTCTGATTTGAAGTGATTTAACCATGTAATAGAAAGTCTAATGGCAATTCTGGGTTTAAACAATTTCAGCAAAAATGAGACCTATCCGGTGAACCAAATGAATGGTTATATTTAGTTCACCAGATTGGTTCAAATAACTGAAAAACAGATAGTTGCATCACAAGTTTGAATTGTTTTAGGTCTGTTTGAGTGGCCTCATGGAGGCAGTTAACCACGAAAGGAATCATTCATAGTTATCTGCCCTAGCGTCCGCTAAAAACAATATGAGTAGGGGCTTTCAATTGTTGTATTGAAATACTCATCCCAGGCAAAAACATCAGCCCAGGCGTACGCCCACAACTATATTAGATCGCAGGACCCATAGCGCTTAACCTACGACCAGTGCGGTGGGTGGATGCATCATGGCCGCAAACGAGCATACATAAAGAAGGGTATAATAAACTTCCATCCTAAAGCAAGGCGACTTTTATTGCTGATTGCTCAAAGTACAGCAACAAAGGATGATTATTCAGCTTTTTTTTCACCGGCTATTGTATATTTATTCCATCCTTTTAAAATTTAGTGGTTATGCATAGCTTAGTGTTATATCTCATGCTCCTTTTGCTGCTATTTAACTATGTTCCTGCTTCCTCTCAGGAGGCAAAAAAATTATCAGAAGCTGGCACTACAGAAGATTCACTCGCCTTACTTAAAAAACAAGGATGGGATTACTATCAAAAAGATATGAACGGCCCCCTCAAAAACACAGGGCGGCAAATTCTTTCATTAGCTGAAAAGATTAAAAGTGATGATTGGAAAATGTGGGGGTTGGATTACCTCGGTTACGGACATTTTTACCTGAGCGAATACGATTCTTTAGAGCTGGTATTGCAGGAACTTAAACAATTGATCCCAAAGCTTAACGAACAAAAAGATTATGCAGAGGTGGAGTATTACAGCCTTCGGCTTCTTTTGTACACTCAGAAAGGACAGATACAGAAAGTAGATTCCATATTAAGGGAAAAACTCGAGGACTTAAAACCAAAGGCCAATGATCAGCAGTTGATTCGCCTTTACCAGCTTTATGCAAGAAATAATACTGATTTAGGGGATAAGGAAAAAGCAATTAAGTACTACATCAAAACCATTAAATTAGAGAAAAGCAAGCCTGTAATCAACAATCATAATGTTGCAATATTGGAGAATGATCTAGGTGAAATCTTTCGGCAAATGGATGATTTCAACATGGCCAAATCCTATTACTTCCAGGCCTATGAAAGGGTAAAGTCTTCAGAGGAAAAATTTGCCAACGGCATTATCACCAATAACCTGGGAATCTTGTACGAAAGTCAGGGTATGTTTGATTCTGCCTTATATTTTTATGAGCAATCACTGCAGATCAAAAAGGAAGTGGGCGAAAGAAGGGGCGCTTTGGTCACTAAGTTCAATATTGCCAGCTTATATAATGATGTATTCGGTGCGTATGAAAAAGCTGAGTTGTTAAGTAAGGAGGTGCTGAAAACCTCGGAGGAATTAGGTGTGCTACAGGGGGTATTCTATGGCAGCTTGGGTGTAGTAACGGCCATTATAGGATCACAAGATTATCCTTCACGCGCAAAGCCTTATCTTGATAAGATGACCTTAGCCGCCGAAAAAATAGGCAATCCTGAAATGCTTGCGGAAATGTTGGAAACAAAATATCGATATTATAAACGAGCTGGAGAACCCGCCACAGCCCTAACCTACCATGAGCAGTTAATGCAGCAAAAAGACTCCTTGCAATCGTTAGCTCGGAATAAGCAAATTGATGAACTGAACCTGAAATACCAGACCGAGCAGAGGGAGCGTGAGAATGCCATGCTCAAACTCAAACATACTGAACAACAGGCTTCTATAGACCTCCGTAACCTGATACTGGTAGCTGTTGGCACCATACTGGTCTTATTAATGGTTATCCTTATTTTACAAAACCAGCGGGCAATAGAGCGTCGTAAACAAAACAAAGCATTGATTGCCAAAAACATCGAAGTGGAAGAGGCCAACAAGGAGTTAAAAACGCTAAACGAAGAGCAGAGTGGTTTAATGCATGTTGTGGTACACGACCTCAAATCACCCTTGAACTCAATTTATTCAATTTTACAGTTGTTGGAAATGGAAAAAGGGGCACTATCCGATAAAGAAAATAAGTATTATGCCATGATTTACAAGGTAATAGCAAGTGGACAAAACCTGATCAATGATTTAACGGATATGCACAGAGTGGAAAAGGTTCAGACGGAAAAGGACTACGAAAAAACAACCGTTGAAGGGTTTATAGCAGAAATCATTGAATTACAGCAAAAAAAAGCCGAAGCAAAGGGTATAGCAATCCACTTCGAGGCTACATTGTTCCATACAGAGCGGAAAATAGAGCAAGATTATATCCGCCGCATTATTGATAACTTACTTTCCAATGCTATTAAGTTTTCACCTCATGGTAGAAATATCTATCTTAATTTATCCGATACTACCGATAACATAAAAATCTCCATTAAAGATGAAGGCCCGGGGTTTTCGGAAAAAGACAGGGAAAATGCATTCAAAAAGTTTCAGCGCTTAAGTGCCCGCCCCACAAACGGCGAGCACTCCTCCGGGTTGGGTCTGTCCATTGTAAAAACATTAACCGAAAGGCTAAACGGCACAATCACCCTGATATCAGAAAAGGGGCAAGGGGCAGAATTTATAATAGAAATACCCGCTGAAATTGTTGTAATACAGGTTTAGACAGATTCGTTCTCACATGGTATTAGCTGGTTATTCTCTGTATTTTTGCTCTGATCCACTAGATCAAGCCGCTTTGTATTCTCGTAATAATTTCATCGTTTCCCACCACTTTCCAAGGAATTCGAGCGAACGCCAGCAATTATATTAGGTCGTAGGCCCTCCAGTGCTTAACCTGCGACCAGTAGTGGGATCATTCTGTACTACCAAAATGCATGATACCGTTGCGTTCCAGACCAGGAGCGGGGTTTTGGCACATAACATTACGGTAACCTTATAAAAGTTAAGGTTATTTTACTTATGGAATGACTAATCTAACAGGCTTAATGCTTAACAAAACGTTCGTGGCCACATGTGCATCGTGGTATTATGCCAATCAACGCTAGATCGTTTCAGATTCATTTACATGTTTTTTATAAAACTTCCAGGCTTCCCTCGCTACGTTCCTTCCCAGTTCCAGTCCGGCAACATTATCGGCCTGGATGTGGTATCCGCCTAACACCCTTGATATGCCGGCCATGTCGGCTGTTTCGGTAAATGAAGGAAACTGTAACACCACGGTATCTCCCAGGTTATCCGGTTCTGTTAATGCCCCGGCAATCAACTCAACCGCTTCACCAAACACATCGCTACCGGTCCATAATTTTAATGCTTCCCCACAAGCGCCGCTGACACAGCTATGGCCTGATACATAACTCGGAAAAGGGGGACATAAAAATGTTTCCGGAGAATAGGGTCTCCATTGATTGCCAGTCATTTTCTCCATGCCTTTCCCTTCTCCACCCCAGGCTTTTATTACTTGGTCTTCATAATATTCATGGACTAATGCATAGGGCCTTGCATAATCATAATACATCTTTGAATCCCAGGACGCGATGAATGCATCCATGGCAACTACCTGGTTAAAGAAATACATTTTCACATCTTCATCAAGGGTGTGATTATCCCTTCTTGATACATCCTGGGCAAATTTTAGCCAATGGCCTGCCTGCTGAACCGATTGCGGGCCATCACGCATAAATTCAACCAAAGCTTTTTGTTTATCTGTGAGGGTTGCCTGTAATTCAATCACTTCCTTCACTTCTTTTTTTAACTGTTCCGATCCGATCATTGGAGGTGGCTCCGGTCGAAATTGATCACTGGATTTCAGGGAAACGGGCTCGACTTTATCCCAAAATGGTGTAAGACATCCGGGTGCATACTTACCACCCTTTCCATCGGCAAAATATTTTGGCTGCCAGCGGTTAGGGTCAACATTTTTATCCGCTGAATTTATCGGTTCATAACCTACATAATTGAAATATGGCTCTCCATTAGATCCGTCTTCTTCTCCATATTGATTTGCGCCATCACCTTTCCTGGCTTCAATTACTGCCTTGGCCGCCAAATTACCAACCCCTTCCGGTGTGGTGGGGTCCAAAGATTCATTGTCCGGGTCTAGCCCCAGTTCTTTCATGAAATCCGTAAACACGGATTTATCAGCGTAATAGTACTCATTCATAGCCCTGTAAGCAGCGTAGCTTATGGCTATTTCTTTATTTTTTAAAGTCTGTTCGTTGTCAGGACGTCTTTGAATGCCTTCCAAATACACTGGAATTGCATTTTCATCGTACCTGGACCAGGCATCAAATACCGAAATAAAAATCAGTCCCAGATAGCGGGAGGTGATGGTAGGCCTGGGCTGGAATCGTTCGGTATCGTAAGCCGTAGCTGTTAATGCCATCTTTCCCCATTTATAAGCAATATTATCAACGCCACGTGGCTCCCCTTCCTTTTTACTTTCGTGCTGTCCACTTTGGTTACATCCGAGAATAGTGCTCATCAATATCAGTATCGAAATAATTTTCTTCATATTACTCTTCTGTTTTAATTATTATTTACTTTCCGATCATTTATTGGCTCAAATATATTATTACAAACTACCATTTAGAAATTGAATCTTTAAAAATGGAACAGGTAATCAAAGGACTGCATCATATAACTGCGACGGTTAGCGATGCCAAAGAAGATCTTGGTTTTTATACCGGGTTGTTGGGATTAAGATTGGTTAAGAAGACCATTAACTTTGACAATGCTACGGTTTATCTTTTCTATTATGGAAATGAATCAGGAGCGCCCGGTACCATTATGACAACCTTTCCTTATAAAGGCCAGCAAGTCAATCAAGGCAAAAAAGGGCATGGTCAGGTGGGGATGATATCCTTTTCTGTACCAATAAACTCCAAAGAATTTTGGGTTAACAGATTTGATATGAATAATATAAATTATGAGACAACCCAAAGATTTGAATATGAACGAATGGTATTTCAGGACCCTTCCGGATTAGATCTGGCGTTGGTTTTTAATGATGATGATAAACGACCCAACTGGGATAAAGTTATTTCTAGTGCAAATGCCATAAAAGGCTTACATTCAATTATCTTATCTGTCAAGCATCCTGAAGCAACGCATGAATTTCTAGTCGATCATTTTGGTGCCAAAGAAATAAGCAGTGAGGGGCAATTCGCATTATATAAATTTGAAAATAACCTTCCCGGTTACATTATTGAAATTCGGGAGGACAGTCCTATTGATAAAGGCATAAATGGAATAGGAACTGTTCATCATGTGGCCTTTAAAATCGAAAATAAAGACCAACAAAAAGACTTAAGAGCATATTTAATCAACAAACTGGGCTTAAAAGTCACCGAAATAAAGGGCAGGAAGTATTTTACATCCATTTATTTCAGGATTCCGGGCGGAATATTATTTGAAGTAGCCACGATTGATCCTGGTTTTTCCGTTGATGAAAATCCTGATACGTTAGGTGCTAATCTAATGCTTCCTGAATGGGAAGAACCCAACAGGAGTGCTATTGAAAAAAACTTGCCATCGTTGGATTAGGGACTAGCGATCAATATTAATTAATGGCCTGTCTACACTTAACTCGCCAGTAACCATCCGTCTGGCACCCGGTGCAATTTGATATATTTCTTTATGCCCGATACGGGCCGGGCCAATACCAGCGATAACATCTAATGCCAGGCTTAAATTAGCTTCATCGATAGTCCCTAATCGATGTTCAAAATCGTCCTGTATAGGAAAATCAGGAGTAAAACCCTCTTCAAAATTGGTCTCTCCATTGGCATTAGCTGCTTTCAGTACAATTGGCTGGATGGCCCATGTATGATTTTCAGGGTCTTCCCTGGTAATTGACCCCTCAGCCTTACCTACCGTTGTACCTCCAATAATGGTAACATCCATATACGGTTTAAGATTGTTAATTAATTGTTCGCTGGCCGAGGCCGTTTTGAACTGGGTAATAAAGAATACCCTTGAAAGATTAAAATTAAATCCCTGGTCAGATAGTCTTGTTAGTAGATTGTCTGATTCTTCACCCTCCTGGTCGATAATGGCCTGGGTAACCAGATCATTCCATAAATTTTGAGAATAAATTGAGTTATTTTGCACATTGGAAAACGGGGCTATCGTACTGGCAATCCTCCGGCTCGTTTCTAATGAACCACCACTATTATAACGTAGATCAATAATCAATTCAGAAATATTCCGGACTTGCAGTTCTGTTAGAGCGGCAAGGATTTCATTTTCAAAATTAGACCGGAAACCATTATATACCAGGTAACCAATATTTGTATTGTCAATATTGTAAACAGTATCTAAGAACACCGGATTTTCTGTGATTACTTCAGATGTTAAGGTCAGTTCGCGATCGACATCCTGAAGCAATCCATCCCTAAATTCTGCTATTCCAAAAGTAGCTGAGGTGAAGTTGCCGAATAATACGCTTCCAAAATTATCTACGTTAGGGGTTTGACCATTTACGGTTCTAATCACATCTCCCCTGGTAATGCCCGCATCATAGGCTGGTGTATTTGGAATGACATAATCAATAAAGCCGACAATATCGTCTGACCCCGAGATTGAAGCTGCGGTTAATGACCAGCCAAAATCGGTTGATGTCCCTTCAAAGAAATCATTTAGTCCCGCGGCATCATCGGTAATAAATGAAAATCGATCCCCTTCAAACAACATATCCTGGAAAAATTGACGAGGGTCAGGTTCTACCCTTGGATCTAAACCATCGGGTATCTGGTCTTCCCAGAAGTACCAAAACTCCATTTCTTCCTGAATAAATTGGTTAACAATAAATGTTTCTTCCGGAATTTGCAAGGGGGTTTCGTCCTCATCATCACATGAGATCAGCAAAAATCCAATCAGAACAAGTACATAATTTTTAATCAATCTATTTATGATCATTTTAATAGCTATTAAAATCCTTTAATAATAAATCATCTTTTTAAAAAATCCATTTTAAAGCAGATTTTTAACCATTCATCAAAAAGAAAATCTGCTTCATCACTTTTAATCAGATGGTAATCCAATAAAACCAATACCCCTTCATATTTTCGCGTTGATATCATAAAAATGAACAATTGCTTGTGATGGTTCCCTTACGAATATTGTTAACTGTAACTTTAATTTATACCAGTCTGTTGTCATTTACTCAAGAAAAAATAACCATTAGCGGTTATCTGACAGATGCAAGCAACGGAGAAAGCCTGATCGGCGCCACAATTTATGTAAATGAAATTGAAGGTGGTGCTATCACTAATTATTATGGTTATTACTCAATCTCGCTTCCTCCGGGTCAATACACCGTACAATACAGGTCTGTTGGTTATGAAACCATTAGTAAAGATATAAGCCTGGAACAAAGTTTTAGAGAAGTCATCGAACTAACACCTGAAACGCAACAGCTGAAAGAAGTGGTAGTAACCGCTGAACCTGAAGGTGCGAATGTAAGTGGCATTGAAATGAGTACCAATAAACTTGACATCAATACCATAAAAAAAATACCGGCATTTCTTGGTGAAAATGATGTGCTGAAGGCCATCCAGTTACTGCCTGGTGTTAGCACGGTCGGGGAAGGTGCTTCGGGATTTAATGTCAGGGGTGGTAGCGTTGGCCAGAATCTTGTGTTGTTGGATGAAGCACCGGTGTACAATTCTTCGCACTTGTTTGGCTTCTTTTCGGTATTTAATCCGGATGCGGTTAAGGATATTAAGCTTTTTAAAGGTGGTATTCCTTCCCGCTATGGCGGTAGGCTTTCATCAATTCTTGACATAAGAATGAAAGAAGGCAACCAGAAAGAACTGGAAGTAAATGGTGGCATCGGGACAATATTCAGCCGTTTAGCCATTGAAGCGCCAATTGTCAAAGATAAAGCCTCATTTATAGTTGCGGGCAGAAGGTCATATGCAGACCTATTAGCGGCACCATTCACTGATTTACTGGATGATGAAGGCGCTTTAAACTTTTATGATTTGACGATGAAAACCAATTATAACATCAACAAAAAGAATTGGTTGTTCCTTTCTGGGTACCTGGGGCGTGATAAGTTTAGCGATCCGGATGGTCAGGGGTTTAATTGGGGTAATAGTACTGCAACCTTACGCTGGAACCATTTATTCAATGATCAGTTATTTTCCAATTTTACTTTTTTCATTAGTGACTATGACTACGCATTTAATTTTGGGGATGATGAAAGGGATAAATTTAACTGGAGCTCACAGATCAGGACATTTAATTTAAAACCGGAACTAACTTACTTCATTGGCACAAATAACGAATTGAATTTTGGCGGAGAAGTGCTGTTGTATCTATTTGATCCGGCAAATGCCGTAGGTGTAAGCAATGGAGAAACGCAAGATGTTAGCCTGGATGAGAAAAAAGCACTTGAATCAGCCATTTACATTGACAACAATCAAAAAATAAGCAACGACCTGTCGCTTCGGTATGGCCTCCGCTTTTCCAGTTTTTTACTACTTGGTGATGGAACAATTTATGAATATGACCATGTGGAGCCCGGCATGAGGCGTCCACCAGTAAGTTCCAGGGAAACGGAAAATTGGGAAACTATCGAAAGCTTCTACAATTTTGAACCAAGGTTCAGCATAAAATACCAATTAGAACCTCAACTTTCTTTAAAAGCCAGCTACAACAGGATGGTGCAGTATATTCACCTGGTGTCCAACACTGCAGCTGCTACACCAATTGATGTATGGAACCCCAGCTCAAATAATATCAATCCGCAAAAAGCTGATCAATACGCATTTGGATTATTTAAAAACTTCGGGTTGGGCAATGATATTGAAACCTCAGCGGAGATTTATTTCCGAAAAGCTAGAAATCAAATCGACTATATTGATGGTGCTGACCTCCTGATCAATGAATTCTTAGAAGGTGATTTATTATCTGGTGAAGGGCGAGCTTATGGATTAGAGCTTTACGCCAAGAAAAACACTGGAAAGTTAACCGGTTGGATTAGTTATACATTAGCAAGAACCGAATTAAATATTCCGGGAATAAATAACGGTGACTGGTATCCGGCAAGGTATGATCAAACCCATAACCTGAAGCTGGCTGCCTTCTATGAGATCAATAAGAAGTGGTCATTTTCTACAAATTTTAGTTTAATAACCGGAACGCCGGTTACTTTCCCCAACGACCGCTTTCAGGTTCAAAATTATGTTATCCCTTACATAGCAGATGGGTCCAGGAATAATTCAAGAATACCTACATACCATCGGCTCGACATCGCTTTCACCATGCAGGGACGCAAGTACAAGAAAAACGGGGAAAGCAGAAAAAACCAGGATTATTTTGTGTTCTCAATTTATAATCTATACTCCAGAAGAAATCCTTTTGCTTTAACTTTTGCCCAACCGAATGACGTTCGGCCTGTTGCCGATGAGCCCATTCGGACGGAAGCCACCCAAACCTCAATAATTGGTACCTTTTTTCCTTCTGTGTCTTACAATTTTAAATTTTAGTGTATGAAGATCATCAGGTATATTTTATTATTTTACATTATAGTATGTCTTCAAAATTGTGAAGATGTTGTTTCCCCGGATATACCTGAATCTGAGCCTGTGTTAGTGGTTGACGCTTTTTTGGATAATACCCTCGAGACACAAACAGTAAAAATTACCCGAAGCATTCCTTATTTTGACCAGGCATTTAATCCCGGAATTAGCGGAGCAAATGTTATACTAGATAACCTTAATGGCGGTCAATTCATTTTTGAAGAGTCGGAAACAGGAATTTATCAGTTCACACCAGTAGATTCTTCAGATGTGCTTGGTGTGGTTGGAGATTCGTTTTTTCTACGCATTGACCTTGACGGTGAACAACTGGAATCTTCCTCTCAAATAACCAGGGTACCACTTGTTGACAGTGTGATCTTTACTTTTGAGGAAGCGGATGCTTTTATATCTCAGGACTACTACTTAGGTGAGGTCTTTGCCCGGGACTTTGAAGGTTTAGATGATACGTATTGGATAAAGGCTTATAAAAATGGAGTTTTTCTAAATAAGCCTTCAGAAATCAACATAGCCTATGATGCTGGGTTCTCAAGAGGTGGAGGCATTGACGGGTTAACATTTATACAACCCTTAAGGGTCGGAATAAGTCCTTTCGAGGAAGACCCTGAAAATGATAATGAATTCCTACCACCTTATGAACATGGTGATTCCTTGTCTGTAGAGATCCATTCCATAAGCAATGAAACATTTGACTTTCTAAATGAAGTACGCATCCAAACCGATCGGCCAGGTGGCTTTGCTGAGTTATTTGCTGTGCCCTTAGCCAACGTTAGTTCCAATATCATCAATACAAACGGGAAAACTAAAGTTATAGGATTTTTTAATGTAGCCGCAGTCACCGGGGGAGGTGCTACATTAGATACCACCACTGTGGCCAGGGAATAATCTTATATATAATATTGACCAATCAATATTACCGTATTGAAAAAAATTTGGCATTATCTCAAAGACTTTCAATCTGAGCATTTCGATATACGACAATATTCAGCCCTTGCAATATTTTTATTTGCATGTATCTACATTGAATACAGCATTGATTTTAACCCAGAACTGTCATTACGCTTTCCACGTCTTGGGGTATTCAATTGGTCAAGGAAGACTTTCCTATCAACCCCCGGGATAAAATATGAAGCAGCTCCTATAGCTTAAGTGCTACAAGATGCCTGGGTGAAGCAATGGATGAAAATATAGGGATGATCCCGGAGATAAATAGCGACAACGATTCTGCCATTTTTAACACTGGCAGGACATTCACGGATAATCTTACCTAACTTTCAAAGATACAAATATAAACCACATATGTTCAACCAAAAGGGGTTTATTCTCAATTAAAGGGCTATACACTTGACTCTTGGCATTTAAATACCAAGCTTTGATAAATGAAAACCATAAAAGCTGGATTTTTATAGCTTGTTTTAGGCACTTACGCTCACATTAGCCCACTTTTTTATTAAGTTAGATTAACCTTTCATTTTAACAATGACATTATGACTACACTAGAAAAACAAGATTATGGTACTAAACCAATTGAAGTTAGGGATACAGAAAAGTATCTTGAGGAATATGTTCACTCTTTTGTTGACAAATGGGACGAACTTATTGATTGGGAAGCCAGAGCAGCTGGTGAAGAAAAATTCTTTATAAAAGAACTCAAAAAAAGGGGTAAGCGAAAAATCCTGGATGTTGCAACTGGTACAGGTTTTCATTCCATACAACTACTGAACGCAGGATTTGAGGTGTGGAGCTCTGATGGGAGCCCAAATATGCTTGCTAAAGCATTTGAAAATGCAAGAAAGCATGGGTATTTATTGAGCACTGCACAAGCAGATTGGCGATGGCTCAACAGGGATATACATGGCCGATATGATGCGATAATATGCCTGGGTAATTCATTTACTCATTTACATTCTGAGAATGATCGAAGAAAGGCACTGGCCGAATTTTATTCGGCATTAAAGCATGACGGCTTGTTGATTATTGACCACAGAAATTATGATGGCATATTAGATCAGGGTTTTGAATCAAAACACACGTATTATTACGCTGGAGATAATGTGAAAGCAGAGCCGGAATATGTGGATAAAGGATTAGCCAGATTTAGATATGAATTTCCTGACAAATCAGTATTCCATTTAAATATGTTTCCACTTCGTAAGAATTACGTAACAAGATTGTTGGGTGAGGTAGGCTTTCAGGAAATTTCCACCTATGGTGACTTTGAAGAAACTTATAAAACTGATGAGCCCGATTTTTTCATACATATCGCTGAAAAAAAATATATCAAAAAAGACTTCTAATCATGGAAGATAATAATTTATTAGAAACCACAAAATCCTACTACGACAGCACGGATGCTGATGAATTTTATCATACCATCTGGGGCGGTGAAGACATACACGTTGGCATGTATCAGTATCCGGGAGAAGATATATTTCAGGCAAGTAAAAGAACGGTTGTCCACATGGCATCAATGACTACCCCGAATGGCAAAGACACAAGAATACTTGACCTGGGATCAGGATATGGCGGGGCAGCCAGGTACCTGGCCTCTACATTCGGATGTCATGTTGATTGCTTAAACTTAAGTGAAGTTGAGAATCAAAGAAACATAGATAAAAACAAAGCAGTTATGCTTACCAATCTCATAACCGTAACAACCGGTAACTTTGAAGAAATACCTTTCGAGGATGAAAAATATGATATTGTTTGGTCGGAAGATTCTTTTCTTCATAGTGGCAACAAATCCCAGATATTTAAAGAGATCAAAAGGGTGCTTAAAAAAGGGGGCAAACTTATTTTTACCGATCCGATGCAGGCAGATGATTGTCCTTCAGATGTGCTCCAGCCTATATTGGATAGAATACACCTTGAGGAGATGGGTTCAGTGAAACTATACAAGCAATTAGCAAATGATAACGATTTCAAACCGATAGAAATACAGGAGATGCCTCAGCACTTAACGAATCATTACAGTTCAGTACTCAAACAATTGGAATCAAAAGGAGAAATATTGAGTAAAGTATGTAGCGACTCATATATCCAGAGAATGAAAAACGGGCTGAAGCACTGGATCGAAGGTGGTAAAAATGGATACCTCAATTGGGGTATACTAATGTTCAGGTTAGAAAAATAATATCATTCAAATGGATAATTAATGCCTAGTTGGTTTCTTATTATATCCATCACCTGTAGATTTCTTAGACTCAAGACTAATTCATTTTCAGCTTTTTTAGTGGATAACAACAAATCACAGACATGTTGTACTTCAAAATTATATCCGTTTGTACTTCTATTGTCTGTGATGGTTTCTTCTTTGTATTTTGATGCTATTGACGCCACGTTAGCTTTCCAAAAATCAGGTATATGAATGAAACCCTCTGTCCCAAAAATGTAAGCGTCATCCCTGAAAGTAGCTTCAAATGAGCAAGACAGTTGAGCGATAATATCCGAACTATATTTGAGGTTTACAGAGAGTTGATTGTCTACACCTGTAGGAACTTTAGTGCCAACAGCTTTGATTTCAGCTACATCATCGGTGATGATGAAATTGGAAAGAGCGATAGGATAAACACCGATATCAAGCAGTGCCCCTCCCGCTAATTCAGGATTATAAAGCCTGCTTTCAGGATCATAATGGGTGTTAAAGCCAAACTCTGCTCTAATAAATTGAACTTTACCAATGTATCCATCATGAATCCACTGTTTAGCTTTTTTTATCACAGGCAGATAATAGGTCCATAGGGCTTCCATCAAGAATAGATCTTTCTCCTTTGCAAGATCTATTAAGTGAATTAGTTGAGATTCATTGACGGTTATTGGTTTTTCGCATAAAACATGCTTCCCATGATGCAAACATTCTTCTATCAATTTATGATGAATATGGTGTGGTGTGGCAATGTAAATGCAGTCAATTGCTTCATCTTGCATCAGTTCAATATATGATCCATACCAATTTTTGATTTGATGTTCAATGGCATAACCTCTGGCTTTTGATAAAGACCTTGATGCCACCGCCAACACTTCTGCCGTCTTTACATTTTTAATGTCCTCTAAAAATGGCCTGGTGATCTTTCCTGTACTTAGTATCCCCCACTTTATTTTTTGCATGCTTATCTATTATAATTGATCAGGTGTAGTCAAATAAGCCCACCACTCAGAATCTTTGGATAATTCATAGAACTGGCTCTCCATTATCCTTACTTTAAAAGGATCTTTATCATCATAATCAGGAGAAAACACTAATAAGCGATAGCCGGGTTCCGGCAAAGAATCAGCTCGGTGATGCCACTCTAAATTAGTTATAATGGCATTATTATCTTCATCCATATGAGTCTTTTCAGAGAATTAGTTTATCAAAAGTATAATTTTAAATTCATAATTATAGAATATATTATAAATAATCATTGATTTATCATATATGATCAGATGCCGGAATTAATATGAACCGAACATTTTAGATATTATATTTGAATTCTATTAACATTAAGTGCAATTATGAGATTACCTGTAATAAAACATATAGTTGAGTTCATTAAAGAAAATGACGAAGATTGGGTGGTTGAGTCTATAGAACTCTTAGAACATTTGGCTGAAGCTAAAGGCATTAAGGACCAGGAACTAGATGTCATTGGTGAATTACTTTCCAATTTGTATGGTTCAATAGATGTTGCAAATGAAATCAAGCAAGGCAAACCTGAAAAAGAAGCGCTAAATGATTTTATGAAACGCGTGACAGGTTCTATAGAATCGTGATTTCAGGCATTTTACCGGCAAAAGGCTTGAATTACAGGAATGATCAGTCATGTAATGTGAGAAAATATCGACTAAAAATTTTTATTGAGCTTTAATAGATCTAGATAAAATAATGATCGAACATTTTTTTATTTGTCCATATTGTGGCGAGGAAATTTCAATGTTAATTGACCCATCTGTAAAGCAGCAAAATTATTTTGAAGATTGCGAGGTGTGCTGCAACCCAATTGAAATTGATTGTTCTATCCGTGATAATGATCTGGAAAATTTCAGTGCAAAACCCACCTAAATTCCAAACATGAGTTTTAACAGTTGCGATACCTTGCAATAAAAAAGAATCATGTTAGGAATTAAACCCAGATTTGTCATTGGAATTTTGTCATGAAGGGTTAAAGCTCAAAAAATCAGGCACTTAGGTCGAGGAGGCATAGCATCGCTATGGTGACGAGCC
>CAYSCZ010000072.1:0-15233 GCA_964429655.1 uncultured Roseivirgaceae bacterium | reverse complement strand
CCGATCAATCGTATCAGCAGCCGGCGATTGTATAGCTTATCAAACAGGTCCATTACTTCTTTGATGATGATGTGGTCGGTAGAAGTAAATGATACATGACGCTGTTTGGTGAAAGTGTCAAAATTGGAGTAGCGCAGTTTTACCGTGATGCAGCAGGTAAGCTTGTGCTCTTCACGCAGCTTGAAACATAACTTTTCCACCATAGCCATCAGCGTCAACCGTAACTTTTTTATATCAATGGTGTCGGTCTCGAAGGTGCACTCGGTGGAGATGGACTTTCTTTCGTGATAGGGTTCTACCGGACTGTGGTCAATGCCATTGGCCCGATTCCAGAGCATCCTGCCATTTTTTCCAAAAGCGTGCTCCAACATTTTAATAGGCATTTCCCGTAGGGTCTTTACCGTGGTTACCCCCATTTCGGTGAGGAAGTGCGCAGTCTTGCCACCAACCATGGGTAGTTTTTTTACCGGTAATGGCGCCAGGAATTCCCGCTCTTCTCCACCGGGTACTTGTTTTTCCCCGTTGGGCTTGTATTCATTGGTGGCTACTTTGGATACTAATTTATTGATAGACAATCCCATAGATATGGGAAGGTGGGTTTCTTTAATGATTTTTTGTCTTAGCATTTTAGCCCATTTGAAAGCGCCAAAGAACTTATCCATTCCGCTCACATCCAGATAGAACTCATCAATAGAGGCTTTTTCAAATAGGGGAGCCTGGTCAGAGATGATCTCGGTAACCATCCGTGAAAACTGGGTGTAGCACTCCATGTCACCGGAGATAACCAGTGCATCAGGGCATAATTGTAATGCCAGTCGGGTAGGCATGGCGGAATGTACGCCAAACTTTCTGGCTTCATAGCTGCATGAGGCCACTACCCCCCGGTTGCTGCTGCCCCCAATGATCAGGGGTTTTCCCTGCAACCTGCTGTCTTTGATACATTCAACAGACACGAAGAAAGCGTCCAGGTCCATGTGGATGATTGTGCGTTCCATAATCATTAAAACTAAATAAATTAGTTGTTTAATTTCAAATTTAACTATTTAGGTACTATTTTTACGTTAAAAGCTAATAAAAGTAGCTAATAAACCCAATAAAATTAGTAATTGTTATGAGATCTTTTCCATTATCCCTTGATTATGGTTCACAATTAAAAATTCGTTCAAAGCGATTAAGATCAGGGAAGTACCAGGTCAGGTTTGAAGCCAGGGTGAATGATTCTGAGCGATGTTATGGTTATACGCTGGCAGAAGCAGAAGAAACCCTGAAAGAAGTGGTTTTCAAAATTAAAAAGCAGTTAGCTTTGACCGGTAATAAATCGGATTATCACCATCTGAATTTATATTCAATTCATAATACGCCCGAGAAGCAGGTTGATTTTTTAATGTTTGATTAATCACTATGGTTGGCATAAACGAGAATATTAAGTATTTAAGAAAAAAGGCAGGTTACACGCAAGAGCAATTTGCGGAGGTTTTAGGTATTAAACGTTCCCTCTTGGGAGCTTATGAAGAAGGTAGGGCAGATCCAAGGATTGTTAATCTACTAAAGATAGCAGAGGTTTTTGGAGTGACAGTAGATACCCTGATCAGTAAGGACGTCTCCAAGCTTGATGAGGAAGAACTATATTCCAACGTGGTTGTTAAAAAAGAGCCACAACTCAAAGTATTGTCTATCACAGTTGATAAAGAAGATAAAGAAAACATTGAGCTGGTGCCGGACAAAGCATCGGCAGGATATTTAAATGGTTATGCAGACCCTGAATATCTGGAAGACCTTCCTAAGTTTAAGCTTCCTGTGTTATCGAATAATGCTACTTATCGTGCTTTTGAAATAAGCGGTGATAGTATGCTGCCATTGCAACCGGGAACTATCATTATTGGTAAATATGTTGAAGACATTCAGGAAGTGAAGAATGGATTTACCTATGTTTTGGTGACCAGCAAAGAGGGGATTGTTTATAAGAGAGTATTCAATTATCTGGAAGAAAAAAACAAATTGTTTTTGGTTTCTGATAATCAATCCTATAGCCCTTACCAGGTAGATGCCTCAGAGGTTCTGGAAATTTGGGAGGCTAAAGCATATTTAAGTCTGGATTTTCCTGATCCAAAAGAGAAATCAGAATTGTCGTTGGAAAAACTGGCGGGTATTGTTATCAATCTTCAACATGAGATAATCAAAATAAAGGAAAAATTAAATGCCTAGGTTTTTAAAAATTATGTTATTCGGCTAATCTGATCGTTTATCGTTATGGTCATTACTTGGATTTAGATTATTCGAAATATTGAAAATTAGTTATTTTGCTTTAATTTTTTTAATTGGATTGTCTTTTCCCCTATTATCCCAAAAGACTACTGTTTGGGGAAAGATAATAGATGCTACCTCAGGAAGCCCGATTCCCTTTGCAAATGTCATTTTTACCGGTACCGAAATAGGTGCCACTACTGATTTCGATGGAAATTTCAATATATCCACAAAAGGTAGGGTAGATTCTTTGACTGTTTCATATATCGGATATGTTAGTCGCACTAAACCATTGGTCGAAGGGGAAGAGCAGGCCATTAATTTTCAATTGGAAGAAGATATTATAAACCTGAGTGGTATTACGGTTTATGCCGGGGAGAATCCCGCCTTTCAAATATTAAGAAATGTCGTTGACCATAAATCAGATAATGACAAACGTAGTCTCGAAGCCTATGAGTATGAGACCTACACCAAAATAGAGATCGATATCGATAATATCTCGGAGAATTTACGCGAGAAGAAAATTATGAAACGGGTGCAATCTGTTCTGGATAGCATTGACCAGATAGCAGGAGAAGATGGTAAGCCGGTTCTGCCGATTTTTATCTCTGAAGCCATATCAAAATTTTACTATAAGAAAACCCCAAGGCTAAGACATGAAAATGTTTTAAAAACAAAAGTTACCGGGATTGGCATTGAAGATGGAACGATGGTTTCGCAAATCATCGGATCAACTTTTCAGGAATATAACTTCTATCAGAATTGGTTAAATATTGTCGGCAAAGAATTTGTTTCCCCCATCTCAGACGGGTGGCGACTGTATTATGATTATGACCTGATAGACAGCATTTACATTGGTGACCACTATTGCTATCGTTTGGATTTCTGGCCAAGAAGACCGCAGGACCTTGCATTTAGAGGCACGTTATGGATTACAAAAAGTGAGTTTGCTTTACGGCGAATTGATGCTACCATTACCAAAGAGGCCAACCTGAATTTTGTGGAAAAGATAAAAATACAACAGGACCTTATGCCTACCAGTGAAGGCCCATGGCTGCCTGTTAAATCCAGGGTGGTCTTAGACATAAGTGAACTAACCAACAAGTCGGCCGGGTTTATTGCTAAATTTTATGTCTCTGCAGAAGATATTTCAATTAATCAACCAAAAGATAATCGATTTTATGAGAATCCTGTGGTTTTAGAATCTGATGCCAGATCGTATAATGATGACTACTGGGATAAGCACAGGCATGATACGTTATCCCCAACCGAAATATCAGTTTATAAAATGATCGACACATTACGCAAAATACCTCCTGTTAAGCGTGTAACAGATATTCTTACAGTTCTTGGTTCCGGCTATTATGATGCTGGAAAATTTGATTTAGGCCCATACACTGTTTTATTTGGTAATAATGATATTGAAGGTATCAGGCTTGGGTTTGGAATGAGAACAGACATTGATCTAAGTGATAAACTGATACTTGAGGGGTATGGTGCTTACGGGTTTGATGATGATAGCCTAAAATATAAAGCCGGTGCAAAATACATAATCTCCAGGAAGCCATGGACAACCATTAGCTACTTTCATCAGAAAGAAGTTGATCAAATCTGGTTATTGAATGATGACATCCCCACCAACAGTTTTTTTTACTCTTTCAGTAGATTTGGTACGCTTACCCAACCATTTTTGGTGAGTAAGAATGTTTTTGAGTTTGAAGGACAGGTTTCCAATGGATTAATCCAACGGGTTAAATTCAGGACCCAGGATTATAATCCTCTATTTGATTTTAACTTTTTTAAATCAACTGATGCTGATGTTCAGACAGGTAGTAAATTTTCTATTTCTGAAGTAACGATCCAGACCCGCTATGCCAGGGATGAGTTGTGGGTAATCAACGATAATGAACGAATAAGTTTGGGAACCGTAAGGTTTCCTGCCGTTACATTCACTTACACCAGGGGATTTGATAATTTGTTCAATAGTGATTTCAGCTATCATAAGTTGGGACTCAGGATGTTCAAATTTCAAAAGATGGGATTATTGGGCAGGGCTGCTATTGACCTGGAAGGTGGTTATATATTTGGTGAGTTACCATATCCACTCCTACACAATCCTATAGGAAATGAATCTCCGTTTTATATCAACTTTACGTTTAA
Source organism: uncultured Roseivirgaceae bacterium (assembly GCA_964429655.1). Lineage (GTDB taxonomy): Bacteria > Bacteroidota > Bacteroidia > Cytophagales > Cyclobacteriaceae > CAYSCZ01. The sequence goes on along the minus strand of CAYSCZ010000072.1, from coordinate 10,829 downwards.
TCAAATGAATTATTTTGAGTTCAGTAGCGATAGGTTTGTTTCCCTGAAATACAGGCATTTCTTTGAAGGATTGTTATTGAATAAAGTTCCCTTATTTAGAAAATTGAAGTGGCGATTAACAGGTACTGCAAACCTGATTCTCGGTGGCATTAGAGATGAAAATGTGGAGATTGTGCCCAGGGATGAAAACGGTGCCCTCCCATTTACTGAATTTGAAGGAGGAAAACCATATGTGGAGGTTGGTTATGGTATAGAAAATATCTTTAAAATATTCAGGGTGGATGCATTCCATCGGCTTACCTATTTAGATAGTCCTGATGCCAGGGATTTTGGAGTAAAATTTAGTGTTCAATTGATTTTATAAGGACTCTGATTTTTTAAGCTTGGCACTTATGTACAGTTCTTGCATATTTGCGCCTTTAAATTTATAATTCTTAATGGAGCATACTGAACAAATCCGAATTACACTTCCTGATGGAACGGTGAAAGCATTCCTTAAAGGTATAAATAGTTTGGATGTGGCTAAATCGATCAGTGAGGGTTTGGCAAGAAACGTACTGGCCGCTAAAGTTGATCATAAAGTGATAGACGCAACATTACCGCTAAATGGTGATGCTACACTACAGCTTTTAACCTGGAAGGATGAAGAGGGGAAGTCTACTTTTTGGCACTCATCAGCGCACCTCATGGCGGAGGCACTAGAGGCACTATACCCGGGGATCCAATTTGGTATTGGCCCACCGATCGATAATGGCTACTATTATGATGTGGATTTTGGTGCTATGACATTTGATAGTGAACATCTTGAAGTGCTGGAACAAAAGATGTTGGAACTTGCCAAACAAAAAAATCAATACATCAGGAAAGAGGTCAGTAAAGATGAAGCTTTTAAACATTTTAAAGAGAAGGGCGATGCGTATAAGCTAGACCTCATTCAAGACCTTGAAGATGGTCAGATAACTTTTTACACTCAGGGTAATTTCACCGACCTATGTAAGGGGCCCCATATACCAAATACTGGTTTTATCAAGGCGGTTAAGATTTTAAATGTGGCTGGAGCGTACTGGCGGGGGGATGAAAATAACAAACAACTTACCAGGCTCTATGGCATCACATTCCCCAAACAAAAAGAATTAAAAGAATATCTCGAACTACTGGAAGAAGCTAAAAAAAGGGACCACCGGAAACTAGGCAAAGAATTAGAGCTTTTTACTTTTTCAGAGCGTGTTGGAAATGGACTACCCCTATGGTTGCCCAAAGGTACTATGCTGAGGGAACGCCTGGAAAATTTCATGCGCAAAGCGCAAATTAAAGCTGGTTACGATCCCGTAGTTACTCCTCATATTGGAAATAAAAAACTTTATATCACATCCGGGCACTATGAAAAATATGGTGAAGATTCCTTCAAGCCCATTAAGACACCGCATGAAGGAGAAGAGTTCTTTCTGAAACCAATGAATTGTCCGCATCATTGTGAGATTTACAGCTCAAAGCCACGCTCGTATAAAGACCTTCCCATAAGATACGCGGAGTTTGGCACAGTTTACCGGTATGAGCAAAGTGGTGAGTTACATGGTTTAACGCGTGTCCGTGGATTCACGCAGGATGATGCGCATATTTTTTGTATGGAAGACCAGGTAAAGGATGAATTTATAAAAGTGATCGATTTGGTATTGTATACCTTCGATGCACTGGGTTTTGATAATTATACCGCTCAAATTTCTTTAAGGGATCCTGACAACAAGTCCAAGTACATGGGAGCGGATGAGGCATGGGATAGGGCTGAAAGAGAGATCAAGGAAGCGACAGAAGAGAAGGGCTTAAATACAAAGACTGTGCTTGGTGAAGCTGCATTTTATGGGCCAAAGCTTGATTTTATGGTTCGGGATGCCCTCAACCGGGAGTGGCAATTAGGTACCATTCAGGTTGACTATCAATTGCCTCAGCGGTTTGAGCTCGAATATACCGGAGCGGATAATCAAAAACACCGGCCAGTGATGATCCATCGGGCACCATTTGGTTCGCTGGAACGTTTCGTAGCAGTTTTAACAGAACATTGTGCGGGTAATTTCCCTCTGTGGCTGACACCTGAACAGATCATCATTTTACCCATATCTGAAAAGTATCATGATTATTCTCATTATGTGCTTGACCAATTGCAATTACATGACATTCGTGGGAGTATCGATACCAGGGATGAGAAAATAGGAAGAAAGATAAGAGATGCCGAAATGTTGAAAATACCTTATATGTTGATTGTTGGTGAAAAAGAAGCGGTCGATAATGCTTTATCAATACGAGAACATGGAAAAGGTGACCTTGGTCAATTCTTAATTGATGATTTTATACAATTATTTAAAGAAAAAGCGCAAGTTGAGGCATTTTAGTTTGATATTGCCCGATTGTTTTCGAAATTTGCGACCTCAATTTAAAATATAGAATTATTAAACAAAGAAGACCGAGGCCACCACGAATAAAAGAAGAGCCGTACCGAATAAACCGAAAAATTACGGCACCCGAAGTTAGGTTAGTAGGTGACAACATTGATGTGGACGTTTATCCTTTAGACAGGGCTTTAGACTTGGCAAGAGAGCAAGGGTTGGATTTAGTAGAAATCTCACCAAAAGCCTCTCCGCCGGTTTGTAAGGTCATTGACTATTCGAAGTTTAAGTATGACCAGAAGAAAAAGCAAAAGGAGATAAAGGCTAAGGCGCAAAAAACGGTTGTTAAGGAGATACGGTTTGGTCCTAATACCGATGATCATGACTTTAATTTTAAGTTGAAGCATGCGGTCAATTTTCTTCAGGAAGGGGCTAAAGTGAAAGCTTTTGTCCACTTTGTTGGAAGGACAATAGTCTTCAAAGAGCGAGGAGAAATATTGTTATTAAAGTTTGCCCAGGCGCTGGAGGAATATGGTAAAGTAGAACAGTTTCCAAAATTAGAGGGTAAGCGAATGTTTCTTATAGTAACTCCAAAAATTATAAAAAAGAAATAATAAAATAAAGATAGAATAGGAAGATGCCAAAAGTAAAGACGAATTCAGGAGCCAAGAAACGCTTCAAGCTTACAGGAACCGGTAAACTTAAGCGTAAGCATGCTTTTAAGAACCATATCCTGACAAAAAAGGAAACGAAAAGAAAGAGACACCTTCGCCATATGGGATTGGTTGACAAAAGTGACGTGGGAAGGATCAAAGATTTATTAAATATATAAGGTTTATTATTTCACCAGGTAATTGGTATTAAGTTCATTCGATGACGCCAGTTGCTAAAACAAATTTATTATGCCAAGATCAGTAAATCATGTGGCGTCAAAAGCACGCCGTAAACGAATGTTAAAACACGCCAAAGGATATTTTGGCAGAAGAAAAAATGTTTGGACGGTTGCTAAGAATGCAATCGAGAAAGGTTGGCAATATGCTTATCGGGATAGAAAGGTAAAGAAAAGGGAGTTCAGGGCGTTGTGGATACAGCGTATAAACGCATCATCTCGCGAGCATGGTATGTCATATTCGCAGTTTATTAATAAATTGAAAAAAGCTGATATTGATTTGAATAGAAAGGTGCTGGCTGATTTAGCCATGAATAATCCACAGGCTTTTAAAGCCATAGTTGACCAGGTCAAATAATACTGCTCTCACAAATTATTTTACGGCCCCAATTATGGTAATGATTGGGGTTTTTTGTTTTATTTAAGATATTCCATCATTTCGTTTAAGACCCATGCACACTAACCATATAGAAGCTATAAACAAAATAAGCAAAACCCATGGAACGCCTTTCTATTTTTATGATTTGGATTTGCTTAGACAAACGCTTGATGAGGTAGCAAAATTCATTCACGCCGGAAAGTTAGTGGTGCATTATGCACTGAAAGCAAATGCAAATGACAGGATACTAAAAGAAATACAGAGCAATAATTTTGGTGCAGATTGTGTTAGTGGAAACGAAATAAAAAAGGCCCTTGAAATAGGCTTTAAGCCATCCGAGATCGTATTTGCAGGAGTTGGTAAAAATGATGATGAGATTCAATTTGCTATTGAAAAAGAAATTAGCCGTCTTAATGTTGAATCACTACAGGAACTGGAGGTGATCAATCAAATAAGTGGACAGCTTGATAAAAAGACTAACGTGGCCTTGAGGATCAACCCTAATGTAGATGCTAAAACGCATAAATACATTACCACAGGGTTGGAAGAGAATAAGTTTGGCATCAATATGTCCGATTTGGATAGGATGGTTGAGTCAATAAAAAAACTCAATAACATCAAACTGGATGGTGTACATTTCCATATAGGCTCTCAAATACAAGATCTCTCAAGGTTTCGGGACCTTTCTGAAAGAGTGAATGACTTGATATCATACTTTGAGGATAACAAACTGATTATTGACTCCATCAATGTAGGCGGGGGATTGGGCATTGATTATAAAGATCCAAAAACAAATGTGATCGCACCCTTTGAAAAATATTTTAGGATTTTTAAAAACCATCTATCTTTAAAGCCCCATCAGAGCCTTCATTTTGAGTTAGGACGCTCTATCGTGGCCCCATCCGGAGTGTTGGTTACAAAGACTTTATATACAAAGTCAGGGTTACAGAAGAATTTTGCTATTATCGATGCCGGGACCACTGAATTAATCCGGCCAGCACTTTACCAGGCTTATCACTTTATTGAAAATATTTCTTCGCGCTCAGCCTTCAAAAAAGTTTATGACGTAGTGGGACCCATTTGTGAAACTTCTGACTTTTTAGGAAAGGATGTAGAACTACCGGAAACTAAGCGTGGAGATATTTTAGTTATTTATTCTGCAGGAGCATACGGTGAGGTTATGGCTAATAATTATAATTTACGAGATACTGTCAAAGCATATTATAATGATGATTGGTAATCAGGCCAATAGGCATATCCATATTTACAGTCACCATAATGATAAAATGAACTAGGTTAAGAAAATTAATGCCCCAACCATTTGTGTATTATTAAGAATGATTCTAGATTAGCTTTAATTTAGATTAATTCTTAATAATGGATGATTAATCCTCTTAAATATCTACCTTTCTTATTTATTTATGTAATAAATAATTCATGTGAATTATTTTCAGCTTCCCTTAGTGGACGAGTTACAGATTCCGACTCCAATCCTTTGCCTGGTGTTTCCATAACACTTAAAGGCACCGCCTATGGTGCAATATCAGATGTTGATGGTCAATATGAGATACAATCAATACCAGGGGGGGTATATACAATCATTGTTTCCTCTATTGGATTAGAGCCTGTATTAAAAGTTGTATCTCTGAAACCATCCCAACATCTATCTGTGATGTTTATGCTAAATAAAGCTGTGTCAGCGTTGGATGAGGTTGTGATATATGGTGTTACGGAAGCCCAGGAAATTTCCTCTAAACCAATAACTATAACATCTTTAGATGCCACCCTGATACGAGATCAGGCAGTGGGTGTGGCTGATGTACTGAAAAAATCAACAGGTGTATTGGTTAGAAGATCAGGGGGACTGGGTAGTGATGTTTTGATAAATTTAAATGGCTTGACGGGAAATGCCGTGCGGGTATATTATGATGGAATTCCATTAGAATATTTGGGGGGAGGTATTGAAATCAATAATCTACCTGTGAACCTGATTGATAGAATTGATGTCTATAAAGGAGTGATGCCGGTAAGTGTTGGTACTGATGCTTTAGGAGGTGGCATTAATATTATACCCAGACAAACATACAACGACTACTTTGAGGCCTCATACGAAATAGCTTCATTCAATACGCACAGGGTATCAATTATGGGGCTTAAGTCATTAAATAAAAATCTTTTTGTTGGAGTTAACTCATTTTTCAATTATTCAGACAATAATTATTTGATGGATGATATTCCTAACCGGTCAATTGAAGTATTCGAGAACAGATTTGGAAGAACGGATACAGCAGTAGTTGAGTCGAGAATTGATGCAAGAAGATTTAATGATCGTCATATATCGACCTATTTTGAAGGTCAACTAGGCATAACGCAAAAAAAATGGGCAGATCGACTAATCATCTCTTCCAGTTATAGTTACCGTCATGACCAGGTACAACATGGAAGAAGGGTAACAATCCGACCGGCAGGAGAAGCTAAAAGAAATAGAACAAGTTTAATTCAAAAGGTCAGTTACAGTAATAAATTGTGGAACAGATTGAAGCTCTCATATACAGGAATTTATTCTTATACTGAAGATAATGTTGATGATTCAACGCGTAATTTGTATAACTGGCTTGGTACTGTATTACCTTTAAATAATAATCGAGGTGCTGAGGTTCTTTCAAGACCAACAGGAAGAAGAGGGAAGAATACAGGAACCTCACACCGCATGTCTTTGTCATATCGATTAAATAAAAGTACCAAGTTCAATCTGAGTGACTTTTATGCTTACTCCAGGATAATTGGTGAAGATCCCTACGGAATTCGTGTGAAAATAGGAGATGAACAAATTGATCCAAATGAAACACCATCTCATTTCACAAAAAATATCTTAGGGGCTGAGGTTTCTTCAAAATGGCTAAAAGACAAATTATTCGCATCTCTCTTTTACAAAAATTATTTGTATCGGGCAGAATCCATAGATATTACTCAACAAAGAGCCAACCAACTGTTTACCCGCATTAATGAGAACAATACCAATGGCTATGGTTCTTCAATAAAATACTCATTTAACAATGATTTATTCATTCGTTCAAGTTATGAACGCACATTAAGAATACCCACAGAAAGAGAAATTTATGGTGACTTTCTATTGATAATTCCTAATTATAATATCAAGCCTGAACTTAGTGACAATTACAATTTAGGATTCTTTACAAGACACAACTGGAACAATCATCGGTCCGTAGCTGTGGATGTAAACGGTTTTATCAGAGACCAACAAAACTTAATACGTTTGGAGGTGCTTGGCGCAGGAGAATCAGCCCAGTATATTAATGAAGCTGAAGCCTCGGCAAAAGGTGTGGAAGTAAGTATAAAGGCCAGACCAATCAAAAAACTGCGTGTGGTTACAAATTTTACCTACCAGAATGTTACACTTGCTGCTTCTGACAGGATACAAAATGACAGCTTTGTGGGTGTTCAAATACCTAATATTCCAGATGTCTTTTTTAATAGTACCGTACAATATGAATTTTCGCCAAAATTAAAAGGCGAGGATAAATTATCGTTTTTTTGGAATTATTTCTTGGTTGATCAGTTTAGCATCACCTACGTCATAGATGAATCGCAGGCTAATCCTGATAATTTAGTGCCAACCCAAAATCAACATGATATAGGTGTTAGTTATGCCCCCTCTCATGAAGGTTTTAAATTTTCATTTCAGATAAACAATATTACCAGTAATCATTTGTTTGACAATTTCCGGGTTCCAAAACCTGGTCGCAATTATTCATTAAAAATCAATTATTCAATATAATATCATTATGAAAAATTCTAGTATTCTTTTTAATATTCTGTTATTAACATTTGCAACCTCATTTCTTCTAATACAGGGATGTGGAGATGACGACGACGATGATGATGTCATTGATAACCCGATAGAAATGGCATCAGTACGATTTACAGAGGTTGACCCTTCCGCAGAATCTGTAACTATCAGAAATTTTGGGTCAAGCGAGATCGATATATCAGATCATCAATTATGCTTAGGGCCTGGTCAATACAACGGTTTAAGTAATTATTCGGCAATAAGCGGTGATCTGCAACTAGCTGGTGGTGAGACTGTTACTTTTGATATAAGCTCCGGGTCTGAAAATATCTCCTCCCTTCCAGATAATAATGGAGGCTTAGGACTATTTTCCACGGGAGGTCAATTTGGTTCAGATGACCCTGAGATTTTAAAGGACTATATTCAATGGGGTGCCGCTAATCAAAGTAGGGTAGATCAGGCTGTTGCCGCTGGCCGATGGGATAATGCATCGAATTTTATAGAAGGATTCCCACCATTTACTTATACTGGGACAGAAAATAATGTCGGTGTCAATTTTTGGAATTCTTTATCCCCGGAGAATGTACGCCTAAAGAGTGGGTTTATTATAAATGCACAAACACCTGAAAACAACGCTATAGTAAAATATTTTGCTGAATTACCAACCGGAGATGTCGATATTAGTGACGGAACAGATTTTCAACAGTTTTTTCCCGTTGATTTATTTGATGGGGCCATCTACAATGCACGGCCAGATGGTTCAGCTGGGTTCTCCAAGATTATGGTCAATGGAAATGAAGCAGTTATTGAAGACGCATTTATATCAACGGTTGATGAAGCATCCTTTCAAATTGCTGTAAAAGATGCAACCACGGGAGTATTCCATGACAGAAATACACCTTCAGTGCTCACCGTATTCGACCCGTCTACAATGACTATCGCAGGTACAATTAATATGAATGAGGGATTTGTTCCCGAGGGCATACCACAACGATATCAAACATTTTATTTTAGGGATGATTTCGTTTATGCACCCATCAGAGGAAATAATGGTGAAACCTATGATTCACTTATAGTTCATGTGGCTAATGTAAGCAATGGGTCCTTCACTACCACTATCTCGAAAAACACAGGTCTTGCTTTACCTTTCAATGATTTTGGACAAAACGATGTTGATGAAATGGGTAATTTATATATACAAGACCAAGGGGATGTATTTACTTTCAATCCTGCCACGCTTCACAAGATACCCTCAGGTTCTATGGACTTTGACCCTAATTATAATTTCAGAATTTCTTTATCACTTAACCCGTCTAATCTACTCCTACCCACATTTAGAGGTTTTCGTTATGTAGAAAATGGTTTGGCATTGGCACTTGTGGCAGAAAATACCCCTCAGGAATTGTTAGATCTGATCGCTTCTGTCGGAGGCAATCCAGCTAATCTTTCTGATGATCAAATTCAACAAGCATTAGGTATCTTGTTTGCTGCCGAAAATGGTAGATGGTGTACTGTTGATGTAAATGCACAAACAGTATCCATTATTAATGGAATTCCAGCTCAATCTGTTTTTGCAACAACCCATGTGATGGAAGCAAACGGTCTTATATACCTCCCGGTGACAACACCTACAATCAATGCTTTATATAGCTATAATCCTGAAAATCAGGAAACAGCAAAAGTATTTGATTTAACGGCAGGAGGAGCTCTGGTCGGGATATATAATCTTTCAAATAATCACTAAAATTTAATCCTGCATTGATGAAACGTCTTCTTACTTTTTTCAATCAGATGGTCCGCCATCAAAAAAAGTGGTATGCTAAATGGCATGCCTGGACAGGAATCTTTGCGGGATTTATACTGATAATTGTAAGTTTAACCGGGACCTTATTAGTTTTTGAAGAAGAACTTGATGTTTGGCTCTATCCTAATCTGTTTGATTTCCAAACTAAGGGAGAGAAGCTGTCATTAATTCAAGCATACAACAAAGTTTCTCATGACAACCCAGAATTAGCATTTTATAGCATCTTTGAATATCCAAACCGAAATGGCTGCTATATAATGTATTTCAAAGCAAATGAGAAATACTATCAGGCCATTATAAACCCTTATACTGGATTAGTGAATGGTGCCAGAATATATCAAAAATCAGTCATGGGATTTATCAGGCATCTTCACAGAACGCTTTTAATACCAAAAGCAGGAAAATATGTTGTTGGATTAGCCTCTTTATTCATGGTAATTTTAATGATAACCGGTTTACGTCTCTGGGTACCTAAACATTGGAACATGTTGAAAAATCGATTAACCGTAAAGAATGGAGCGGGTTTTAAACGTAAAAATTATGATTGGCATAACTCTTTGGGATTCTACTTTTCTCCCTTCATTACACTTATTGCCATGACAGGTGTCGCAATAACGTTTTCTAATTTTGTGATACTTACACTCTTTATTATAAACTTTCAATCACCTCATTCTATTGGTGAGATCATTGGCAAAAAATCCATTTATGCGGAGAATACAACTCCATTGGCTTTTAAGAAAATTTTAAGTAAGGCATCTTCGGAAATGCCATCTGCAGAAATCAGGGGTTTTATAGTGCCTCGTGACTCTGCAGGCGCATTTAGGGTCGATTTTATCGAACAAGGTTTTGCAAAAACTGGTGATTACAGCTTTGCCCTTTATGATCAATATAGTGGCAAGCGATTATTAAATACAGACAAAGATTTTGCTAACACCGGTAAGCTACCATTAAACTGGCTCACATCAATTCATTATGGAACATTTGGAGGAATGCCAACCCGAATTATCGCATTGCTGGCATCAATAGTTGCGCCTATTTTGTTTATCACTGGATTTATCATTTGGTGGGGTCGATGGAAGAAAAGAAATAATAATTCTGAGAAAGGTTCTTTTGACAACAAAAACCTTCATAAAATCGAAGAGCAACAATTTGCGCTCAGTAAGGAATAATTAATAAAACTTTGAACCAGGAACACATACTTTCCTTGACATACATAAAACGCTGTTTTATCCGTGGTTTAAAATATGCATTATATTTTTTGTTTGTTGCAGGGATTATGGGATTTTTATATGGTATTTTAGGAGGTATTTGGTTGAGTCCAATATTTGTGGCAATAAGCTATTTGGGAATATTTGTGGTAATAAATTTCGCATTTGCTCTACCCATTGGAATAGTTAACCTAATCTTTATGGTATTTAAGAGAGGAAGTCAACTATTGCTACATTATCTCACCTATTCATCCGCTTTCCTGGTTATTTTTTTGTTATACTTCGCTATATACAAATTCTCCGGCTTAGAGTTATTTTAAATTTTAACCTGAATTATGCAATATGAATCGTAATTAA
>CAYSCZ010000071.1:0-15464 GCA_964429655.1 uncultured Roseivirgaceae bacterium | reverse complement strand
TTTGAAGTGATTTAACCATGTAATAGAAAGTCTAATGACAATTCTGGGTTTAAATCTTCATCAAAAGAAGTTATATGATCAACTTTACCATGTGACTTTAGATAAATATCTGTTTTTCTTCTGCATCGATTAACCAACCCAACCTGACACTATTGGCCATCCTTACAAGAGAGCCAGACTTTTAAATTATTTCATCTACAAAAAAATTCTTGAAATCCAGTTTTATGCCTAATACAAACTTAACCAGCCCAAGGTTATAGCGATACCTATTTTCATTTCCAAGATCAATAAAAAAATAATCACTATTAAAAGTAATGCCGGTATAGAATTTCTCAGAGTTTCTTCCGATGGCTACCTTACCATTTATTTTGATGGAAGGTCTCTTGGGAAGATCATATTCAGTATCACCTATTGTTTTTCCTAGGTTTATTCCAAGGCCTGGTAAAAGACTGGCAAAAATAAAGAAGTCAGCCGGCAGGGATATGATCTGTGCATAACCCGCCATGACACCAAAATTGAAAATTCGAAGATTGCTGATCTGAGCAAATTGGTTAAAATCTTCCTGCCGTTGTATCGCCACACTGGAATCAGCCAGCAATATACTTTTTGAAAAATAAGCGCCACTCAGAAATGCTCCGGCGCTTTTTTGCTGAAATTGATTTCCATTGATGATCGATTTTATGGAAAGTTTTGAAGGGTTAAAATTATAGATGTAGTTCATGCCCCAAATACTGGACTCGATGTCTTCCCTAAAATTATCTTCATTAATTGAAGGTTCAGTAGATTTAAAACCCCTGTAGCGTTGTACAAAAACCCCCAGGAAATGCTGATGATAAGGAATATCCAATTGCATATCAAATCTTGAGGTGTGGTCTTTATTGTTAGAATTAGCTATTCTAATCGCTATATCTGCCACCAGAAATTTATGAGAAAATCCTATACCCGCTGAGATCCTATTGGTTGGCACATATCTTATTCTGTAACCTTCCCTATTTTTAAAAATGATGTTTTGGTACTTAAAAACACTTAGCGGCCTTATGGAGTAATGCTTGTCCGAAGTTTTTATGTAAGCAGTGTCTAGATCATTTTTTAGAAATTCCTGACCATAAGAAACGCTGAATATCAGCGTAAAAAGAAAACTTACAAGCGCCGTCGTATACAATGGTACAGTATATTTAAATAAGTAAGATAAAATAATTCACTAATTAAGCACAATGTAAGTCTGCCACTTAATCATCTAATCACATGTGGTATAGCCACAATTCCTACACTTCAAACACCCTTCTTCGAATACTAACCCATTTTTGTTGTGACAGCTGGGACACGTATTATTTTTTGGTTTCTCACCGTCCTTGATGAATGTTTTCAGGGCCCTTACCACGCCATTCTTCCAGGTATTGATATAATCTTTATCCAGGTTCAGGTTGGAGACCAAATGAACTACATCAGTCAAAGGCATGCCATGTCTGAGTATACCAGAGATCAGTTTAGCATAGTTCCAGTATTCTTTATTAAATGACCTTGAGAGTCCTTCAATGGTCACGTTATAACCCTGGCTATCCACAAACCTGAAATCATAACGCGTCTTCCCATCCCTATCCTGCGATTTAATGGTCCAGCCTTTGCTTACATAATCGGGTAAGGCAAAAGAATCCATTGCCCGGCCGGTAAAGATCTCGTAAGGCCTTTCATTAAGCATGCCCACAAATGCCAACCACATTTCATCGTTGTTCATAAACCTGATGATAAAAGTGTCCAGTTTTTTTGGTCTTTGCGGTGCCTGATTTTCTATTATCTGTTCTACTTTGGTCTTCTTTTTATTATCTATCTTTACAAGTACTCCTTGTCTGGATCCTTCCCTGTAAACTGTAATGCCCTTTAATCCATTTTTCCAGGCCTCCATATAGATATCTCCCACCCTGCTCTCCGATACATCTTCCGGCAGGTTGATGGTAGAGCTAATGGAATGGGTAACAAATTTTTGGATTACCGATTGCACCTCAACCCGTTTTTGCCAATCAATTTCTGGAGCTGTAGCACCATTATAAGGATTGTCTTCAGTTGTTTTGGCAGGGTTTTTTTCTTTCCACAATTTAAACTTTGGATGATACACCTCAAATTGCTCCCAGGTGTCCCCAAGGTCATCGGTTATATATTTTTTTCCGTTCGAGGATTTTTTTTCACTTACTTTTCGCTTCCTGGTGTAAGAAAGCATAAAGACCGGTTCTAATCCGGAGGAGCACTGCGCCAATAAGCTCACGGAGCCTGTTGGTGCAACTGTGCTTATGGATATATTTCTTCGCCCATGCTGCATCATACGTTGATAGACACCTGGTAATTCATTTTTCAGATTACGAATAAATAAGGATTGGTTTTCGATCACAGGATCAAAGCCGGCGAATGGTCCCCTCTCAATAGCCATGTCGATAGAACTGTCAAATTCAGCCTCACACTTCTTTTTCATGATTTCTTCAATCATGTTTATGGATTGATCGCTGTCATATTGCATATTCAAAGCAGCCAGCGTGTCTGCCAAAGCGGTGAATCCCAATCCTGTCCTTCTGCCCTTTGTACCGTTATCCCGTAGCTGTTCCCAAATATCTCTTTCTGTTTGCTTAATAAAGTCCGGCTCCACATCATTATCAATTTTATCAATAATACGCGTTACAGCCTCTAACTCCAGATCTACCAGGTCATCCATCAGGCGCTGTGCTTCATAGGTGACTTCGTAAAACTTTTGAAAATTGAATGTAGCATCTGAAGTAAAAGGAGCATCTACAAAACTGAAAAGATTTATGGCCATTAGCCGGCAGCTATCACCGCCCTGCATGGCAATTTCAGAGCAGGGATTCGTAGAATCATTGCGAAACCCCGGATAAATGGATGAGGTCGAATAAAGATGCTGCCTGTCCCAGAATATTATACCCGGCTCTGCAGAGCGATGTGCTGATTCGATGATTTTATCCCAAAGCTTTCTGGCATTCACTTCTTGCTTAAATACCGGTTCTTGAGCATCAATGGGCCATTGTTGCACATAGGTTTTATTCTTGTCTACGGCCTGCATAAATTCATCGGATATTCTGATGGAAATATTAGCCCCGGTAACTTTGTTAAGGTCATTTTTAATGGCAGCAAATGCTTCCACATCAGGATGTTTGATATCCATGGTTAGCATTAACGCCCCTCTCCTGCCATTTTGGCTAACCTCCCGGGTGGTGTTAGAAAAACGTTCCATGAAAGACACTGCGCCGCTGGATGTTCCGGCAGCGTTGGCTACTTTTATTCCATTAGGTCTTAGGCTTGAGATATCAAAGCCAACACCGCATCTTCTTTTACAAAGTTGTGCCAGCTGTTGGTCGGTGTAAAAGATCCCGCCATAGGAATCGATCGGGGGATTGATCACCACGCAATTTGATAATGAACCGATATTGGTTTTGTTACCTAAAATGGCCATCACACTACCCTGAGGAATGATGTATTTAAAATCTTTAAATAAATTAAATATAGATCCTTCATGTAGGGCTAACCGATTCCTGCCATAATCAGAATGTTGATCAGTAATCTTTGTGGGATGAATGGTCTCTTTACCGTAAAATTCATGTGCCATTCTCCGGTGCATATCCTCAGGAGATAATTCAAGAAACTTCCCATCAGCATCCCTTAAACAATATTTATTAATCCAGGTTGTAGCTGCTAACTCATCGCCATCGAAATATTGTATACATTTATTTAATACCTGATCGCTGGCATATGTTCGGCTCTTTGTAGTGTCTGCGTGCATTTATCCTTTAGTTTTTACCAAAATTAGACTGCATTAAAAAGTACGGGAATGACGATCATCACTTTTTATTAATAATCCGGAAAAAGTTATCAACATTTTCAATCGATGATATTGATCCCCATTTTAGCCATCAAAATACTGGCGTTAAAGCTATGGCACGGCCCTTCGGTAAGCCGATAATCAAAGGTTAATTCATCGTTTTCCAGCCTGCTATTAAAACTAAAGTTCTTCACATGCTGCATATCATTTTCCAGCTTGGCCAGTTCAAGGTCATGCGTTGAAACCAGGCCAAAAGTATTTAAGCCTGCCAATTGCCCCACCAATGAAACGGCCCCTTTATTCCTGTCTATTGAATTGGTACCTTTTAAAATCTCATCCAATAAAAATAAAGTTGGCTTGTCACAATCAATGGTATCCAACAGTTGACGTATCCGCTTAAGCTCCGCATAAAATGAACTGGTACTTTCTTCAAGATTATCACTGGTTCTCATGCTGCTAAATAAGTTGGCAGGTGAAAACTGCATTTCTTCAGCCAGAACAGGTGCACCCATTTGAGCAAGAACGAAGTTTACGCCGATAGTTCTTAGAAAAGTACTTTTCCCTGACATATTCGATCCTGTTAAAATAATGATCTCTTTCCCATCAAATTGAAAATCGTTATTGACTCGTTTATCAGAATTGATCAGTGGATGTCCCAGTTGCCTGGCAGAAAAGCAAAAAGCTTCTTCCTTAACTAGCGGAAAAGACATATCCTGATTGGCAAAAGCCATTCCACTTAAACTATTCAATGCTTCAAATTCATTGACTGTTGAAAAAAGCCTTAAAATATGATTTTTATTGTATTGCTTCCATTTTTCAACCTTAAAAACCAGGTGTACTTCCAGCATCAGTAATGCATTTAATAACCCATAAATAAGGTTGGTCCTGCTTTCAAATAAGTGGGTTAATTGTTCCAGTTCTTTTAATTGACTGCTGGCCTTGTATTCACTATTGACAACATTCGATTTGAGTTTCTCTAAAGGCTCGTCATTAAAGGGCTCTCCTTCTATCTCCAGCAGCATCTCCCTATAAGAAGCAATAACTGTATTGGTAGTTCCAAGTTCCCGGGTAAGCCGTAAGTTAAGTTTATAAAATCCATAAGTTAAGCCAGCAGTGATAAATAATGAAAGAAGGAGAAAGCCAAAGGAAGCAAATTGCAGGATTACAAGAATTAACAATGTTATGTTTAATAATGGTAACAGCCAGGAAGCAAACTTCCATGATAATTCATGCTTAATATTTTTATCCTGATCAATCCAGGAAAATAGAAAATCAATGCTTTGCTTATCCCTGTTTTTGGCATGGTTTAATAAACCTTTGGCCTGGAATGTTTGCCTCCAATCGATTTTGCTTTTCAACGCTTTTACGGCAAGCTGGCGCTCTAATAAAGTTTTTACACTCGGAGGGTTTAGTAACCACTGTCCTAAAAGAAATTTTCCTTCCTCTGTTGCTCCACGAAAAAGCCATTGAAATAGAGAATATTTCCCAAAAATATCCAGATCAACGGCATAAGTATGTTTGGGATCGAGCAACTCATCAGCAGGTTCCAGGCCTTCAAACGCTCCCTTCAACCTTTGTATTTCCTGTTGATTTATTTCCCTGAGGTTTCTGAACAACTGTTGATTATACTTTATTCGGTTATGTTTTTTTACCAGAAAACTGAATAGGAATGTGAAAACCCCAAGGAATGCAGCAAAATATGCGGGAGACCTGGAGTTTGCAAAATATAGAAGGACAGCTATGCCACTGACGAAAACTAATATTCTGAATAGTGAATATTGATTATTTAACCTGGTAACCCGATTTAATGATCGCTGGAAATGTGTTACCCTGTCTTGAAAAAATTGTGTCATTAAAAATGATTGAGGAAATTGATAAGTAGGTATTTTTTAAATATATCCTGGTAGGTGCCCGATTATTATCTCTGCACTTTTTATTTTAAGATGGAATAAATTTAATGAATAAAACAAATAATCAAACGAAGGTTCCTTTCTAAAAAATAATTCTATCATGTAATTCCAGGCAATCTTTTAAACTTCATTACGGACTAAGTATCATTGTCTGACTATTTTTACAAGATGTCAGTAATACAACCCCATCCTCCCGGTTTTGAAGATCAGGTCTATCGTTTTAATTTTCACGTAAATGCAGGTCTGAACAAAACATGGGACTGGCTTAATGACCCAAAAACATTTACTGAAACACAATTCTGGCCTTTTGTTGTGGAATTTTACAGCCCGGAGCCGGAAGTAATTCCCACAGGTTTTCATGAGGGTGTGCTTACCAATCATTATGGCCCCTTTTTAAACTTTGCCGGTTTATTGATCAAGATCAAGCATAATAAATATCGCGATCTGCAATATTATTATGGCAGCTATGCCATCAATTTCATGTGGATAAGACCATACCGTCTGGAATTTTGGGTACAAGAGGGAAATGGCAAAACACTAATAACCTGTGCGGTAAGTTGTTATGTGAAGCCTTTCATAGCAAAGTTTTGGTGGAAGTTTCAAAAGACTTTTTGGAAAAGATTCGAAAGGTGGGCTCAGAAATCATTACGGAAATAGATTATTGGGGCCGATCCTTAGGCGTAATGATGATGAATGCAAATGCGCTTATGATATACTTCGCTCCTCTGCTCCATTAATACCTTTCCTTAATATTCTCAACTTTCTCAATGGCCAACCTGATAATTATATACCTGAGAATAAAGGCAATCAATTAAGTGATTGCAGAATAGAATATCTTAGATTGGATATCCGGTTTAAGCTGCCAGTTGTTTGCAATCCATTCTTCCATTATTGAATAGTTATTTCACTAATTGTAATTAAATTTATTTATTCTTAACAGCTACCATAATCTTTAAAAATTCGTTTCTATCAAATTAGCTCAAGAATCAATTAAAATTGTTTTTTAAAATCTAAACAAAACACCATGGAAAATACTCCGGAAATAGGGGATATTGGCACGATAGAGGTCAGAAGATTACAACTTTCTGATTACAACGACATTAAAAGCGCTATGATTGAGGCCTACAACAACTGGGAAGGCGCTTATTGGCAAAAACATCATATCGAAAAGCTCTTAAAAATATTTCCGCAGGGCCAGTTTGGCGTAACGGTCGATGGGAAGATTGTTGGGGTCGCCTTGTCCATCATCGTTGAATATTCCTTCTTGCAAAGCGAACACACCTATCGGGAAATCACCGGTAAATATACTTTTGAAACACATAAACCTAAAGGTGATGTGCTGTATGGAATTGAGGTCTTCGTACATCCGAATTACAGGGGCCTAAGATTAGGGAGAAGGCTGTATGATGCCCGAAAAGAGCTCTGTGAAGAAATGAACCTTAGGGCAATAATATTCGGGGGCCGTATTCCGAATTATTTTAAATATGCCAAAGAATTAAGCCCTAAGCAGTACATCCAAAAGGTAAAATACAAAGAAATTTATGATCCCACGCTTTCTTTCCAATTATCCAATGATTTCCATGTCAAAAAAGTATTGACCGGCTATATGCCGGGCGATGAGGAGTCCAAAGAGTTTGCCGTTCTTTTACAATGGGATAACATATACTACACCAAGCCAACAAAGAAGATGCCCGAAGAGAAATCAGTGGTGCGGATGGGATTGATTCAATGGCAAATGAGACCTTACAAAGGTTTGGATGACCTGTACGAGCAGATAGAATTTTTCGTTGATGCGGTGTCTGGATATAAATGTGATTTCACCTTATTCCCTGAGTTTTTCAATGCACCCCTGATGGCAGAATACAACCAATTATCGGAACCTGATTCGATTAGGGAGCTGGCAAAGTATACAGAGGAGATCCGGGACCGGTTTATTCAGTTGGCAATCAGCTACAACACGAATATTATCACCGGTAGTATGCCATTTATAAATGATGATAAGTTGTATAACGTCGGTTATTTATGCAGAAGAAATGGAACATATGAATATTATGAAAAAATCCATACTACCCCTGATGAGATCAAATGCTGGGGGATGCATGGTGGCAAACAAGTAAAAACTTTCGACACTGATTGTGGAAAAATTGGTGTGCTTATTTGCTACGACGTTGAATTTCCGGAGTTGCCAAGGTTACTTGCCCAGCAGGGAATGAATATATTATTTGTACCTTTTTTGACTGATACACAAAATGGATACTCAAGGGTACGGAATACAGCGTGTGCAAGAGCTATTGAAAATGAGTGTTATGTTGCTATAGCAGGATCAGTAGGTAACCTGCCTAAAGTTCACAACATGGATATTCAGTTTGCCCAGTCTGTAGTATTCACCCCTTGTGATTTTTCCTTCCCAACTAATGGTATAAAAGCAGAGGCAACACCAAACACGGAAATGATACTTGTTGCTGACGTGGATATGGATCTTTTAAAAGAACTTCATCAATATGGTGCGGTCACCAACCTAAAAGACCGCAGAAACGATGTCTACGCAGTCACTTTAAAATCAGGCATGGAGTGATAGACAAAATAAAGTTGCTATTTGGTTTGACTTTTTCCCTGGTTTTCGTTAAATAGTAAGTAAACAAAAGCAAAAATTCATGAACGTTTTAAAAAAAATATTTACCATAATTGGTGCCGCTTTAGTAATCATTGGGGGATTATTTCTCCTTGGAAAAAACAAAAAAGACCACCAAAATGATGAAACCCAATTAAATAATTCAGAAAACGAAAAATAAAATTTTTATGGAAGAACAAGATAAAAACCAATCAGAAGAAAAGGCAAAAGAGAACACCTCAAACACAAGTGAGGAAAGTAAGAATAAACTTCGTGAATCATTAGAAGAGTTCCTCGGTGAATTCAGGGAAAATGTATTGGAAGGTGCGAAAGAAGTAGGGAAAATCTCAGCTGAAGTATATCAAAAAGTTAAAGAAGATGTTTCCGATTATTATGAATCTAAAATCAAGCATACCAATATTTATAAAACAAGTAATGAATCTTTTGAAAAAGTATCTCAAAACATCAAAAACGCCATTGACAAGTTTAAAGGTAATTGGCAAATGAAACAATTATCCGCTGAAAGGGATCAATTTGCAAAAGAATTTGGTATGGCCGTATATCATGAGTATATGAAAAATGAATCCGTCCATAAACAATTCCTTACAACAATAAAGATTAGCAAAATGATAGAAGAGATCCACGACAGGGAAGAGAAAATACTGGAAACAGCAAATAAACTATCCGAAGAAGAAAAAGCGGACTCTTAAGCGGAATAAACAAAAATATTAAATATCATTCTGGGCTCAACTCAGGCCTTAACTTCCAGATTATCTGACATTTAAACTTCTGATAAATACCCGGAATGATAAAGATTTACTTTTGTTATACCTTTACTATTAATCTCAATTATGATAAATTGAGCTCGTAAAAATCAATCAATCTATTTATTTATTGGAATGAAAATCTTGGATAGTGCTTGGATAACCATGCCTGATGGTTGTAGGTTATCAGCAAAAATATGGATACCGGATAAAGCGGGAAAAGAGCCTGTACCGGCAATCTTTGAATACATCCCGTACCGAAAAAGAGATTTTAAGGCAATAAGAGACGCTCAGATCTACACATATTTTGCAAATTATGGTTATGCGGGCGTCAGGGTAGACCTTAGGGGCAGTGGGGATTCTGAAGGCCTACTACGTGATGAATACCTTCAACAAGAGCTTGACGATGGCCTGGAAGTAATTAAATGGATTGCCTCGCAAACCTGGTGTGATGGAAATGTGGGTATGATTGGCATATCCTGGGGAGGTTTTAATGGCCTGCAGATTGCAGCGCTGCAACCTCCTGCCCTCAAGGCAGTTGTGTCAGTTGCCTCATCAGATAACCGGTACTCCGATGATGTTCACTACATGGGTGGTAATTTATTGACGGATAATTTATCCTGGGCATCCACCATGTTTGCTTACAACTCCTGCCCTCCTGATCCCGAAGTTGTAGGAAACAACTGGATGGATTTATGGCTGGAGCGCCTGGAAGGAAGTGACCTATGGCTTAAGAACTGGCTGAAGCATCAACGATTTGATGATTACTGGAAGCATGCCTCTGTGTGTTTCAATTATGAAAAGATCAAATGCCCAATATACGCAATAGGTGGCTGGGCAGATGGTTATTCCAATACTGTATTCAGATTGGTGGAAAATTTAAAAGTGCCAACCAAAGGTTTAATTGGTGCCTGGGGACACAAGTACCCACATCTTGGAGGGCCCGGCCCAACCATTGATTTTATGGCAGAATGTGTTAAGTGGTGGGACAGGTGGTTGAAAAAAAATGAAAACGGCATCGACGAAGAACCGAAACTCAGGGTATGGATGCAGGATACCGTTTCACCTATCTCCGCTAAGCGTCCCGGCCGGTGGATTGCTGAAAAGTCCTTCCCCTCACCAAACGTGACCTGTAAACATGCCAAGTTAAAAAACGGACAACTTGATTTTGATGATAGCTTACCGGATTTTTCTCCTGTTGCTACCATTCAAAGCCCGCTAAGTGTGGGTTTATTTGCTGGGAAATGGTGTTCATATGCGGCTTCTACAGATTTACCCAGTGATCAGCGGGAAGAAGATGGCGGGGCACTTGTTTACGAATCTACACCACTAAATAATGATATTGAAATTTTTGGGGCCCCTGAGATTACACTTTCACTAAGTAGTGACAAACCCGTTGCCATGATAGCTGCGAGATTATCTGACGTAGCACCAAATGGAAGAGCTACCAGGGTAACTTACGGTGTTTTAAATCTAACCCATAGAAATAGTGATGAATTCCCGGAAGAATTAGAACCAGGAAAAAAATATGAAATAAGCCTTAGACTTAATTATATCGCTCAGCACTTTCCGAAAGATCATCAAATAAGGTTATCGCTTTCTACATCATACTGGCCACTGGTATGGCCCGGGCCAGAGCCGGCTAGATTAACCATTTACCCTGTAGATTGTAAACTATCACTCCCTGTTAGGAACCCTTCACAACTGGATAACCAACTGAGAGACTTGGGTACTCCAAGACTAGAAGAGGAATTATCTACTACCTTACATGTTCCCGCAAAGCGCGAATGGCAAGTAATCCATAACCTGGCCTCAAATGAAGTCACACTTCATGTCACCAATAATGATGCCCAATACACAATAGATGATATAAATTGGACAATTCGGAAAGACGTTACAGAAAAGTATAGCTACCAGAGTTATAATTATGATACCTTAAGAGGGGAGGTGATCAGCAGGCGTAGCTTTAAAAGAGGTGACTGGTCAACATTTACAATCACCAGAACCGTTCTTACTTCCACAAAAACACATTTTGTTATTCGTGCCAGCCTTGATGCCTACGAAGGAGATGTAAGGGTATTTAGTAAATCCTGGAATGAAAGAATCAAAAGAGATTATTTATAACTAGAATTATTTATCATGAAAAAACAAGTATTTGTAATTGGATTGGATGAATTCAATCTAAAAAAGCTACAAAAACTCCCTGATTCCGACGACATAAATTTTCTTCCTGCCTTGAAGATATCTGAAATGCGACAGGTAGAATTTTTTAACATGGAAAAACTTATAAACCTTTGTATTGAAAGGATAGACGAGCATGGGCATATAGATGCCATTGTTAGTTATTATGATTTTCCCGGAACCACCATCCTGCCAATTATTGCCAAGAAATATGGTATACCCGGCCCCTCACTTGAAAGCGTTATGAAGTGTGAGAATAAATACTGGAGCCGTCTGGAGCAAAGCAAAATAATTGGTGAACATATACCCATGTTCAGGGCTTTTGATCCATTCGATAAAGAAGCCTTTGAAAAGTTAGGAATGATTATGCCTTTTTGGATCAAGCCTATTAAATCGTTCCGCTCATTTCTTGCTTATAAGATAAATGGCCAGGCTCAGTTTATTGAATGTATGGAGGAGGTAAAAAAACACATCGATTTCATTTCCGAACCATTCAATTATATTATGAAGAATTACAACCTGCCGGAAGAGTTTGCATCCATGGAGGAAACGTGTATTGCAGAAAGCCCTATCAGTGGCCACCAGTGCACAGTTGAAGGCTATTCCTACAAAGGAAACGTAATCGTATACGGGATCGTTGACTCAATCAGAGAAGAAGACAGGTCGTCCTTTGGTCGGTATGAATACCCATCTTCCCTACCTCAGGAGATACAATTTAGAATGGCGGATGTAACAAGAAGGATCATCACCCAATTAGGACTAGACAATTCACCATTCAATATTGAGTACTTCTATAACCAGACAGCTGACGAAGTTTACTTACTTGAAATAAATCCAAGAATATCGCAGGCACATACCGACATTTTTGAAAAAGTTCATGGCATCTCACACCATTATGTGATGCTTTCCCTGGCACTGGGCCAAAAACCCAAAACACTTGAAAATAAAGGCCAGTTTAACAAAGCCGCTAACTTTATGTTAAGGACATTCGAAACCGGAACAGTAAAGAAAGCTCCGAAAGAAGATGAAATAAAAATCCTTAAAAAATTCATACCTGGCTTAGAAATCAAAGTTCAGGTGAAAGATGGCATGCACCTTTCTGATCTCCAGGGGCAGGACAGTTACAGCTATGAATTAGCCAACATTTTTATTGGGGGCAGGGACCAGATGGAGCTTGTTGATAAATACCACCAATGTATCGATGGACTCACCTTTGATATTGATTATGATGAGTCGGTTCCATTGTATTAACTTTTAAGATCCTATTAATAAATTACTGGCTGTACCTAACCTATTGATTTAGTAATAATCTGTAAATGACAAAACTTGTAAAGGAAAAAGCAACCTTTGGTACAGCCCCTGTTTTCCTAACTGCCATTTCTACAATTCTGGGTGCCATAATGTTCCTTAGGTTTGGTTATGCCGTAGGAAATGTGGGATTACTTGGCACGATAGCAATCATAATTATAGGTCATCTGGTAACATTACCGACGGCTATGGCTATTGCCGAGATCGCTACCAATCAGAAAGTGGAAGGCGGTGGAATCTATTACATCATTTCAAGGTCCTTTGGAATCAATATAGGAGCGGCTATCGGCATTGCACTTTATCTCTCACAAGCCATTAGCGTGGCTTTCTATCTCATCGCTTTTGCAGAAGCTTTCGATCCCCTGATAGAATGGTTGAAGAATTCTTATGACATTATTATTGAAGATAAAAGACTGATCAGCATGCCGGCATTATTCATACTGTCTTTGATTATGCTTACCAAAGGTGCTGATCTGGGAATGAAGGCCCTTTATGTTGTTGTGGCCATATTAGCGGCATCATTAATACTTTTTTTCATTGGCGAGACAGAATATCAGAAAACATCAACTGGTTTTGATGTGCTTGACTATGTTCCAAATCACGATTCATTCTTTTATGTTTTTTCAATATGCTTTCCGGCTTTTACTGGTATGGCGGCTGGTGTAGGACTCTCCGGTGACCTTAAAGATCCCAAAAAATCAATACCCCTGGGAACCCTTACAGCTACCCTCTTTGGAATGATTATTTATGTGATTATTTCATACAAACTGGCAATTTCCGCTTCACCGGGTGACCTCAACGCCAATCAGTTGATTATGTCAGAGATCGCCCTCTGGGGTCCGATTATTCCCTTGGGATTGGCCGCGGCAACACTTTCTTCGGCGCTGGGTTCGATAATAGTTGCCCCAAGGACATTGCAAGCGTTGGCCGGAGATAAAATATTCCCTTTTAAATCTTTAAACTGGTTCCTTGCTAAAGAACTCCCCAAAAATAATGAGCCCTTAAATGGGTCCATGGTAACCTTAGCCATTGCGCTGATATTTGTTGCATTAGGTGATGTAGATGCAGTAGCAGAGATCATCTCCATGTTTTTCATGGTCACCTATGGCGCTATCTGTTTAATATCCTTCCTTCAACATTTCGCTGCTGACCCGTCCTATAGACCTGCCTTTAAATCCAGGTGGTATCTGTCGCTTCTGGGTGCCATTATGTGTATTTATCTGATGTTCAGGATGAATCCTCTGTATGCTTTTCTGTCAGTTGCTATCATGGTTGTCATTTATCTGGCCATCACCCGATATAATGAAAACAAACAAGGCATGGCCATGATCTTTCAGGGTGTAATATTTCAACTAAGCCGACAGCTTCAGGTATTTCTGCAAAAAGCCGATAAAGAAACCATTCTTACCTGGAGACCTTCTGTGATCTGTATATCATCTGATTCATTCACCCGCTTTGCCGCCTTTGATCTGATGCGCTGGATATCTCATCGCTATGGATTTGGTACTTACCTGCATTTTATAAAAGGTTATGTGTCAAAAGAAACCAATAAGGAAGCAAAGATTATCCTAAACCGACTGATCGACAGAGCAGATATTTCCAACAGTAATGTCTTTATTGATACAATAATTTCTCCATCATATACCACGGCAATTGCTCAATCCATTCAATTGCCATCTGTATCAGGCAAAGAGGTAAATATGTTCCTTTTTGAATATTCCAGAACCAATGGGCCATGCACGGAACAGATCATAGAGAATATTTCACTGATAAAGGCGGTAGAATTTGACATTTGTATTCTCGCAAGCTCAGAAAAGAATTTCGGCTACCACCGGGAAATACACATCTGGATCACACAGAATGATTATGATAATGCTAATCTTATGATCCTGATGGGATTTATCATAATGGGTCATACCGAATGGAAAAATGCTGAAATCAAAATTTTTGCAATATTTACCTATGATGTGCTTAATGAACAGCGAAACAAATTATTAGGGCAAATAAAAGAAGGAAGACTGCCCATCTCTCCCAACAACGTGGAGCTTATTTCCCGAAAAGAAGGTATTAGAAACCGAGAAATAATTAATGAAAAATCTACAGATGCGGATTTATCAATAATCGGTTTCCGTAGTGAACATTTAAAGCAAGTGGGGAGCAAAGCATTTGAGGGATACGAGAATATGGGCAACATTTTATTTATCAGCTCTAACATTGATAAAGAGATTATCACTGATAAATAGCCATGGAACTTAATGAGTTAAAGGGAAAAACCCTGAACCGGTGTATTGAAATTGTTGAAGATAAAATTGTTAAATTAAAAACAGAAATCACCAGCGTTCAGGAATCGGCAAATGATGAAACCAAAAGCTCTGTGGGGGATAAATATGAAACAGCAAGGGCTATGGCTATGATTGAAAAAGAAAACCTGGGCAAGCAACTGGATGACCTTTTAAAACGATACCAAATCCTAAAGTCAATTATTCCAGGACAAAGCCATCATAAAACACAAATGGGGAGTTTAATACACACATCAAATGATAATTATTATTTTGTTGCTATTAGTTTAGGATTTGTCTCCATTGATAAATATACCTGTATTGTAATTTCGCCTGTGTCGCCCATCGGAAAAGTTCTTACTGAAAAGGGTGTGGGGGACAAAATAGATTTCAACAACCAAAAAATGACCTTGCTAGATTTTGTTTAGCATTAGAATTTGTTGGTATATTTAACTCAGATTTGTCATTAGACTTTCTATTACACGGTTAAATCACTTCAAATCAGACACTTAACATGTTATTGGCTCGTCACCATACCGATGCTATGCCTCCTCGACCTAAGTGCCTGATTTTTTGGGCTTTAACCCTTCA
>CAYSCZ010000070.1:0-15758 GCA_964429655.1 uncultured Roseivirgaceae bacterium | reverse complement strand
TGTCTGATTTGAAGTGATTTAACCATGTAATAGAAAGTCTAATGACAATTCTGGGATTAATAGTCCATATTTTTTTGCCTACCATAAGACCCTTTTTGGGGCTTATTTTTGGTTATGTAACCTATGTGACAATAAATAAATCCATCTCATCCAAAATATCCTACCGCCGTTAATGTGTACGGTTCTTATAAATACTAAAAATGGCAAGAAAAATTTCTTTAGAAGATATTAAGCATAGTTTTACTTATGAGCAATATAAAAAGCTAAATTTAGAATTGGCAGCACATGGAAACACTACTGGTGCTGTTCAAACGGATGTTTTCAAAAATTATACAAAATTAGCAGCACAAAGATTAAAACGACTTGAAAAGCAGGTTGTTATCCTGCCTACTGTAAAAGAGGCAATTCAATCAATTGGTCAAAAGCTGTATTGGATTACCCTCACTGAGACCTGGTGTGGGGATGCTAGTCAAAACCTTCCATATTTAAATAAACTGGCAGTGCTTAATGGAAATATAGAATTCAGGTTGCTCCTAAGAGATGATAATTTGGACCTTATGGATTCATATTTAACCAACGGCGGTCGGTCCATCCCTAAAGTTATTTTCCTGAAAGAGGAAAATGGACAATTAATAGGGTTAGGCAACTGGGGCCCAAGGCCTGAACCTGTTCAGAGACTAATGCGCTCTGAAAAACAAAACCCGACGATGACTAAAGAGGAATTGACCCTATTTGTTCAGAAATGGTATAACAATGACAAAGGCTTGACATTACAAAAAGAAATCGAGGATATAGTATCAAATTGGAGAATATCCGAAGAGGTCTGATATTAGCAGTAATAGGCTTGTCAATAATCATTAATATGTTTTATTTTAAGGCAAACATTTACAGAGTTGATCGAGGAGAAACTAAAATCCATTATCCGGGATATTCCGGATTTCCCCAAGCCGGGCATAACTTTTAAGGACATTACCCCATTATTTCAAAATCCTGCACTAAGCAAAGAGATCGTACATTATTTATCGGAAAAATATGAAGATTCAGGTGTAAGTGCTGTTCTTGGCGTGGAGTCCAGAGGATTTTTCTTTGGTTTTGCCCTGGCGCAGGAATTAGGGTTACCCTTCATACCCGTTAGAAAACCAGGTAAATTACCTTATGAAACCATCAGCCATGATTATGAACTGGAATATGGCACTTCAAGTATAGAAATACATGTCGATACCATAAAGCCTGGAGATAAAGTGCTCATACATGATGATCTATTGGCAACCGGAGGAACTGCTTTAGCAGCGGCAGAGTTGGTGAAAAAACTAAAAGGAAAGGTCTCAGCCTTCTCATTTTTGGTAGAACTTGGATTTTTAAATGGTAGGGACCGGATCAACGGACACTCAGGGGAAGTTCATTCGATAGCGATATATTAAATTAAGGCTTTACCGAAATTTTTGCTTTAATGCCAAAGTTACTGGCTAAAGGGTTATTTGTGTAGGTCAATCTGTGAAATGCCATTATTCTGATAACTTTAAATATATTATCTATCCCGTAGCCAAATTCAATGTAAGGTTCATTTTCTATGGAATTGGCAGGCGTTACTTCGTCTCCATCGAGATCAGTATTTGCAATTAGATTTCTGTTTTCATCACTAAGGTCACCATAAAGAATATTAAAGGCTCCAACCAGTCTTAATTTAAGCCTCTTAATTACAGGTATCCTATTTAAAACGTAGCCATTGAATTCATGGGAATATTTCAGATATGCATATTGATCACTAACGAATTCGCCAAAATTAAGCAGGTTAAAGGCATTTTCACCAAAGAAAAATGTTTCGTTACCTATATGATTTTTTAGGAATGGGAAGGGCAGGGTCGATGGAATATGGCCTCCTTCTACTTCATAGAATGAATTACCAAAAAGACCCAGATTTAAACGCTGCTGTATGTTAAGGCTGAACTTATCGAACTTGAAACTATCGTCACTAAACAACCCTTCAAATCCCCGGGAATACTTGAAGGTGATTATTGGCCATGAAAATGACCCAAAACTGATTCTCTGATTATTATCATAGATAAATTGTTCATCTTTTGCATACCTTGTCTCTAATGTTACAAATGACGCAGAAAAATTTTCTTTTATGCCATTATTACTATCCGTATCTGATAGGTAAGCAAATGGAAATATGGGATCAAATTGATGATGATTAAACGCTATCCGCTGAGTAAGGCCTCGTCTTATGTCCGTTTGGAAATAAAGGCCAGTTTCCCTTAACATGTGAGGGCTTCTAAGTGCTCCAAAACGCGAGGCTGCGAATACGAGAAAATTACCCCCAGGATCTTCTTCAACAGTCCCAAGCTGCTGAATGTCATATTTATTATAAGCTCCGATGATCGTCCATGGTTTTCGCGATAGGATGCGTTTGACATCGGCGCTGTGTTTAAATTGTTTATCTCTGAAACCATAGGCCAAATATCCTGAAAGCACCCAATCTTCACTAAAGAATTCATTGGTTCTTAAGCCTATCCTTAACCGGTTGCCTTCAACCTCGTTATTCGCATAAGTAAAAATATAGGGGCCCCAGTCCACTTTGCCGGTTCTTATGTACCCTCTTCTGACGGTTTTTATCGTTTCTGCAATAAACCTCACTGAGGGTATTTGATCAATGGTAGAAATGGCATTTATAGCTTTTATTTCATCGGGCCTCAGTGGTTCAGGTCTCAGACTGCCCCAATCAGCCGTAGGTGTCTCAACGACATCCTCAGAAACCTCCACCGGCAATATGAAAAAAGAAGGCGGATACCCCTTATTTAACTTCCAATCTTGCGTGCTGATATAGAATCTTGCCCTTACGCCTGTAAAATTATTGGTAAGTTGGTCTACGTTAATTTCAAAATCTGTCTCAATCGGCAGCCACGGCCCTTCTTCAGTAGGAGCTAACTTTTGTTTGATATGCATGCTTCGTATGAAGTTGAGATTAGCCTCCTGATCAATGTTTGCTTCGATAGATTTCAGGACATAACCATCTTTTTTGATCCACATCTCTCCGGTAAAAGCCAGGTCTCCTTCCACTTTTGGTTCAAAAGAAATCCTGTAAGAAAAATCACCCTCATGCATTGTACTATCTTCAAGGTAATAATTGTAGTACAGTTTCCATCCATTCGCTAATGGCGACACAAAGTCTCTGTCTATTATATTGAGCCAGTTGTTGTAAAAATTGTACTGTTGAAAGTTTACTCCCGTCAGTTGTGCCACCGTTTTTTTATTGGATATGGCAATACCATGTATATTCGCTTTTAGTATCTCTTCTCGGTTATTGTAAGGGTCTTGAACTACGTATCTTTTTGAGATCGATTCTGACATGAAGATAGGAATAAGTGGTTCACCGCTTTTGTTGGTTATCCGATTAGTGGTATCAATAGCCGAAAGAACTTTTTGGACTATCTTTTTCTCTTTGAATTTGTCGGATAATTCTGCAACATCAAATTCTATTTTTGTGTAGTTGGTGGTTTCAATACTTTCAAGTGCTTCCGGATTGTATTTATTCTTATTTTGTAGCACGCTCCTCATGATAGGAAATGCCGGATTTTCAGGGGCTACAAATACAATCTCATCAAGGTTTACATCTTCTGCTTGCAATGAAAAACTGATCATCATATCATCAGCATCCTTATTTTCGATTGGTTTCACGTCTTTGGTGTAACCAACATATGACGCCACCAGGGAATCCCCCAGGTATTTCGTGGATATCTTAAAATTACCGTTTAAGTCTGTTTTGGCTCCTACTAGTGTCCCCTTAAAATAGACATTGGCAAATGGTATAGGATCATTTGTCGATGAATCAATTACTTTGCCTCTTACGACTTTATATTGAGAATAAACCTGCGAACTAAAGATGAGGAGAAGGAGTCCTAGAATATATTTAAGTTTCATGTAGGATAGTAGAGTGTCGGTAACAACCACCAAATTCAAAACGTTTTACTAATTATCAGGTTTCTATTATTTTACAAATATTAGCAGAGTTCATAGTATTATATTTTACATACGGTTACACGGTGTGATATCCCGTTATTTTTTATGAAATATAATTCTTATGTCGAAAGATAATTTGGTAAAATATATATCATACGATTTACGTATCACTGCATTAACTTTACTTTACTTAATAATTACTGAATTGTAAAATTCGTTCCTGATTTGGTAAAAGTATATGATTACTTGGGGTTCTTTATATGCACAGCGCTAATGGTGCTTCCTTATTCATCCTATGCCCAAAAGTCCAACGACTATACACTAAACGATTGTTTTAAATACGCATTAGGCAACAGCGCTGAACTAAAAAAGGAAAGGATAAATAATGATATACTTTCTATTGATAACAAAATCGAAAATTCTGATAAACTACTTCAAATACATTCTTATCTGAGTTATTTCAACTTGTTTGAGATCCCAACCTATATTTTCCCAACCCCAGAGGGACGCATATTATCCGGTAGTACAAGTGACGGCCCCTTTCCGGTGAGGTTGGGTCAGATGCAGAATATGTTGCTTGGTCTGCAAGCTTCGCAGATGATCTTTCACCGGTCTTTTTTGAATAGTAAAAAATCGTCTCAGAGCTTCAATGAGTTGAAAGAACTGAAGTTACAATCAATAGAAGAGCAAGTGTTTTCAGACGTAATTACCAAATATTTTGATCTTATCGATTTGTATTCCAACAAGTCAATCATTAATCAAAACCTGAATCGTTTGAAAAGACTTCAGAAATTACTTGCACAACAATTAGAGGGTGGCCTGATTGAACCGAATAAACTCGAAAAGGTCAATCTGGAAATATTAAATCTCCAAAATAAGCTTGTAAAACTTGAACAGGGAATAGAACTTCAAAAAGATAATTTAAAAGTAGCATTGGGGATGAATCTGAATGATGACTTAGCGGTCGATTATGACACTTTATACTTTGATGAACTGGAGGCCAGGTTAAATATTGACCCGGAGGAACTGCCCACAATTAGTAAATTGTTTCAAAAAAGGCTTTCACTCATGGACATAAAAAGAGACCGGATTATATCAGATTATTTTCCGGCAGCCTCTTTTTATACTTCCCTTAACTATCAATATCAGGCAGATGACCTATCAATTTTTCAGGATGGCTGGTATCCCAATCATCAAATAGGAATAAAGTTGGATTTACCCATCATGTCGGGTTTTGAAAAGAAACATAAGATTAATAAAAACCAATTGGAAAAGGACAGAATTAAAATAGAAAAGGAAAAGGTTGATCAACAATTAAAGTTACGTAAAGAAAAATCCAGACATGAGTATAAAAGTGCGAAGACCGATATCGACCATCAAAGCGCACGACTTATGTTTGCGGGAAACGTCCTAAGAAGAACACAAGCAAAATACGATAATGACCAGGTATCGAAAGTGGCAGTAATTGAATCGGAACATGAGTTTTTAATTGAAAAAATTGAACTAAGAAAACTGGTTGCAAAGAAACATCAGGCACTTCTTAAGCTATTCATTGCCAATGGTGAGGCCCACAAACTATTGAAATGATTATGAAAAGATTTTTAACCCTATCATTTTTTATTCTATTAATCGCGGTCATTATATACATCCTTTATCAGAATAAGCAAAAAGACAAACAACAGCTCGAGTTCGCAAATGCAACCATCTCTGAATTTCCGGTTGAAACATTAACAGTTAAAAGTGATAGCATTTATCAAACCTTTAAAGCGTATGGTTTCCTCGAACCTTATAATTCTGTTTATGTGGTAGGTGAGGCCAAAGGTGTGGTTAACAAAGTTTATAAGCAAGAAGGTGATGAAGTGCAAAGAGGAGATGTTATTGTCAAAGTGAATGATGACCTCATCAGGGCCAACTATGAAATGATTGATCAAACCTATCAATCCACAAAAAAAGAACTTGAAAAATTGCAAAAGCTGGAAGAGATAGGCGCCGTTGCCGGAAAAGACGTTCAGAAGCTACGCTTAAAGCTGGTGCAAATTGAGGCAAACAGGACCACAACAAAATTAAACCTGGAAAATACGGCTGTAGAAGCAACCATATCCGGCATATTGAATCAATTATTGATTGAAGAAGGGAAATTCCTTGGGCCAGGTAAGCCGGTATGCCAGATCATCAGTATGGACAAATTGAAAGTCGAAATTCAATTAACAGAAAAAGATCTAAATGTTTTGTCGCAAGGCGATTGGGTTGAGATTGTTATAGGTTCTATCAATAAAAAAATACAGGGTAGCGTCGAGTATATTTCAATCGCCTCAAACCCCGTCGGTCAATACCGGGTCAGGGTTCAGATCGATAACTCGGAAAGAGCGATTTCCAGACTGGGGCTGACGGTAGAGGTTATCGCTTCTTCACTTGTTGCTGTTGGTTATGTCATACCCAGAGCGGCTATTGTTCAAGGTCCGGATGAAGCATACGTTTATGTGGTAAATGAAGGCATAGCAATAAAAAAAGCGATTGCAACCGGGAGATCTATCGAAGATAAGCTATTGATTGAAGAAGGGTTGTCGGACGGGGATAGAGTGGTTATAAAAGGGCAAGGTAAGTTAGGGCACAAAAGCGGTGTCAGCATCATAAACGAAGCGGCAAATTGAACCTCACGAAGTATTGTATTGAACGGCCAAAGGTAGTGGTAGTAGTTTTACTGCTGACTGCCATAGCAGGAGGCTTGAGTTATTCTTTATTAAAATATGAGCTTGTACCAAGGTTTACATCTCCGGTAATTGCAGTATTTACAATTTATCAAGGTGCATCACCTTTTGAAGTAGAGGAAACTGTTACCATACCACTGGAAGAAGCGTTAGCGTCGATACAAAAAGTGCAGGGGTTACGGTCCATTTCACAAGAAAACCTGTCTATTGTTAGGCTCGATCTATCGACACGTAAAGGCATCGATCAATTGATTTTAGATGTGGAAAGGAAGATCAATTCTATTTCCAGCCAATTGCCGGATAATATTCAACGACCCTCAGTAAGCCGCTTTGATTTTGACGATTTACCATTCATGCGGATTACTGCATCTTCAGACATGAACGAAACACGGTTCTTTGAATTTCTTAAGAAAAATGTAAAACCAGAGCTGGAATCTTTATCTGGTGCAGGACGGGTGGATTTAATTGGTGGAACGGAAACTGAAATATCTATTCTCATTTCACTTCCTAAAATTATCCGGTTCAATATTCCGCTGTTAAATGTGCTTAAAGCACTCAAATCCTCTAACCTTGATATTCCTTCGGGCAACATAACGAGTTCAGACAGGAAAATTTCGGTAAGGTCTAAGGGAAGCTTTAAGAGTATCAGGGAGCTAAAGGAACTCATTGTTTATGAAACACCCATTGGAGTTTTCAGATTACAAGATATCGCTGATGTATCCACTAAACGCGCATTAAAAAAAGTAATCAGCCGTTCGAATGGTCAGGAAACCATAACCATTGAAATCACCAGGCAGAGCGATGCCAATGCTGTTGATGTCAGTAAGCGCGTAAAGGAAAAGCTAAGTGATCTGGAATCAGATTTTAAGTCAAATAAATTGGATTTCAATATTGTACAGGATACCAGTCAGTTCACATTAAAAGCAGCCAGGGCCGTGATGAGCGATCTCGGGATAGCAGTATTGCTGGTATCTATTGTGATGCTTTTATTTCTTCATAGCCTAAGAAATTCATTGATTGTGTTGGTGTCTATCCCAACCTCTATCATTGCAACATTTGTGGTAATGTACCTGGCAGGGTATTCCCTTAATTTAATGACCCTGCTAGGACTTTCATTGGCCATTGGCATTCTGGTCGATGATTCTATCGTGGTAATCGAAAACATCTATCGACACCTTGAGATGGGCAAAAATAAAAAAGATGCCGCGTACCAGGGAAGGATGGAAATCGGTTTTACCGCCATATCCATTACCTTAATTGACGTTGTGGTCTTTTTCCCTTTTGTTTTTGCTAGTGGGCTTGTAGCTGACTTATTCCGGCCTTTTGCTATTGTGATAGTCACCGCTACGCTAATTAGTTTGTTAGTTTCTTTTACGTTAGTACCCCTTCTGGCTTCGCGGTTAGGTAAACTAGAGAATTATGCAAGTTATGGCTACTGGAACAGGCTCATCGGCACATTTGAACGACTGATCAAAGCTTTTAATGAATTTTTAAATGATTTACTGATATATGCATTCAGAAGACCCTATGTGGTGATTGGGTTATCTTTAGTGCTGTTAACGCTGTCCATTTTATTAATCCCTGCGAGATTTATTGGAATTGAATTCACCAAAGCCGGTGACCGGGGGGAGTTTATTCTCGAGCTTGAGTTACCGAAATATGCTACCCTCGATCAAACGGAACAAGTTGCCCTCGCCGTTGAAAGATATCTCTCGGGTATTCCTGAGGTAAAATCTTATGTTACCACCATCGGTCTGGGTAGTAGCGGACGTTTTTCATTGAATACCAGTAATCTTGCTGAGATTCTGGTTCAACTTACCGAAAAAGATGAGCGGGATATTAGTAACCGGATATTGGCCAGAGAGGTGAAGCAAGGTCTTCAAAAGCAGTTACCTGATGTAGGAATCAGTCCGGTAGAAATAAATATTCTTGGTTTAAGGGACAACGGCCCGATTGAACTGGTCATGTCAGGAAATAATCAACAGGATATTTACTACTGGGCCCGTAGGTTGGTTAACGCCCTAGACACCATATCCGGCACAACAGAGATCATGGCTGGTATTGATGAAGGCAATCAGGAACTGCAGGTCAACCTGGACAAAAATAAACTTGATCGCTACCAGCTTGATGAGCAGAGGGTCGGCGCGGCACTCCGATTAGCAATAGCTGGAAACCAGGTATTCATATTTAATAATGGAGATTCACTGATCAATGTTAACCTTGGTGTGGCTAAGGGTGACGTTGACTCAAAGGATGCAATCGAGCGAATCAGCTTCCCAACCAAAAAAGGTAATGTGCCTGTTAAAGTCTTTGCAGAAATACAAGAAACCACCGGTCCTTCAAGATTGGAAAGGACTAACAGGTCACGTTCAATCACTATAAATGCCCAGGTACTGGGTAGGGGCGGTGGAGCAGTGAAGGATGACCTGTTGGCCAGCCTGGATAAAATGAATTTTCCGGATGACATTGAACTGTCTTTTGGTGGAAACCTTAAAAGGCAGAAAGATAGTTTCATCACCCTTGGTCTAGCTTTCGCTATATCCATCATTTTAGTCTATTCCGTATTGGTAATTTTGTATGACAGCTACAAGTATCCTTTCGTTGTTTTATTATCAATTCCTTTGGCGCTGATAGGTGCTCTTGTGGTACTGGCACTTGCTCATGAATCATTAAGTATTTTTTCAATCTTGGGACTGATCATGTTGGTAGGATTGGTGGGTAAGAATGTTATCCTGGTTGTGGATTTTACCAATCAGCTTCGTAAAAAAGGGAAGCAATTAAAAGATGCATTGGTAGAAGCTACCAAGCTTAGGTTTCGTCCCATTTTGATGACAAATATTTCGATGGTTATCGGGTTGTTGCCGATTGCACTGGATAATGAAGCGGGCTCTGAATGGAAGAATGGCCTGGCATGGGCACTAATCGGCGGACTAAGTAGTTCCATGATCCTTTCATTGATTGTTGTCCCGGTTATTTATTATCTTGTAGAAAGGAAGAATGAAGCAACGATGACCTTAATTAAATAAACATTATGAATGATTTGATTAAATTATTTAAAAAGGATTTTCAGAAGTTACGAACGGAAATTGGATCCTATAATGCTGATGTAGCTTTATGGAAGACCTCCGGGGACATTATTAACAGCGCCGGTAATATCGTGCTTCATCTATGTGGCAATATGCGACATTTTATAGGCGCTACGTTGGGAAACACAGGATATGAAAGGGAAAGGGAAAAAGAGTTCACTATGACAGGAATTACTAAAGAGCAATTAATCCAAACGGTAAACATAACCGAGGAAGAAGTATTAAAAGCACTCGATAACCTAACTGAAAAACAACTAAATGATAAGTATCCACTGGAGCCATTTGGTTATCCTGTGACCCACCAATATTTCCTAATTCATATTTATGCGCATTTTAATTATCACTTAGGACAGATCAACTATCATAGAAGATTACTGTCTTGAAGGAATTAGCGCTGGCTTGTGGTATAGACATCGGTACTTCTGCAATTAAAGCGGTTGTTGTAAACCGATATGGAGAAATAAAACAGGCTTATCACCAATCTTATCAACCCAAGATTAGTGAAGGCGGAATCCACGAGCTGATCATTGGTGATGTATTGAAGGCTTTTAAAAACGTATGGAAAAGCATTCACTCTGAGTATCAAATAGGGGTGATAGGGCTTAGCAGTGCCATGCATAGCCTGATTTTGTTGGATGAAAATTACCAACCAGTGACTAATTGCATTACCTGGGCAGATCAAAGAAGCAGCAAAATAGCTCATGAATTATCGAAATCACATTTAGGTAAAGAAATCTATCAATTAACCGGAACGCCCATTCATGCAATGACACCACTGTGTAAGATCAAATGGTTTCAGGTTAATCATGTAGAAGTGTTTGGACAAACTCAATATTTTGTTGGTATTAAATCCTATCTTATTCATTTATTTTCCGGGCATTTGGTGCAGGATTATTCACTGGCTTCTGCTACAGGTATGTTGAACCGGTTTAATCTTGACTGGGAAGAAAAGTGTTTGAACTACTGCGGAATAAACAAAGAACAATTACCGAGGCTGGTAGATACCAACCATCAACTTAATTTTTCAAAAAAAATAGAGCCGGGCCATGATGTGCCGGTAATTATTGGTGCAAGTGATGGTTGCCTGGCCAACCTGGATTCTTACAGCATGAATCAGGATTGCTCCACAATGACTATTGGGACCAGTGCGGCTATCCGGAAAACGGTTACATTTAATCCAAAGGTACTCTCAGGCAATGTTTTTTGCTATTATCTGGATAGGCGGCTCCGCATTGTGGGTGGCCCCAGTAACTCCGGCGGTGGTGTAATTGATTATTTTGTCAGGTTAATGGGATATGCTGGCCCAAATGACTTTTTCCATGATATTAAAAATGTTGAACCCGGAGCAAAAGGTCTTCTTTATTTACCATGGCTTTATGGCGAACGAGCCCCTATTTGGGATGCTGAGATAAGTAGCTCATTTATAGGCATAAAGTCTCATCATACCCGGGCACATATGGCAAAGGCAGTAATGGAAGGGATAGGCTATAACCTGAAATGGATCATGCAGCAACTGGAAGAAAGTACCAAAAAACCAATTGATGAGATAAAACTGAGCGGGGGTTTATCTTCTTCCGCTATCGCTGCGCAAGTCATTGCAGATATTTTAGGTAAGCATATATTTGTTACGCAAAAAGAGGATAGTTCTGCCAGGGGTGCAGCCATTATTGCCATGCATGCTAGTACATTGATTGATGATTATACCTTGCCCTTTTCTTCTGATCAACAAGTCATGAGGTATTATCCTCAAGGCCACACTGCTAAAGTTCATAATAAACGTCTGGGAATATTTAAAGCGTTGCATTCAGCCATGAAAAATTATTTACATAAATTATAATTTTTTTAGTAAAGCCTTATGCCCATTTTCATCTTGCTTCTTGGTGTCCTGGCATTACTTATCCTGGTGATGCGTTTTCATATTCAACCCTTTTTAGCGCTTGTTTTGGTAGCACTGGGTGTAGGACTGGCTATGGGTATGCCGATCAACGGGATCATGGAATCAATTCAGAATGGCGTAGGAAGCACATTAGGTTATCTAGCGTTGGTATTAGGGTTTGGGAGCATGCTTGGGGCGCTGATCAGTGAAAGTGGTGCAGCTGATCGCATCTCAGGAAATCTCATCAATATGTTTGGTAAAAAGCATCTTCCCTGGGCCATGGTAATAACAGGTTTTATCATCGGCATACCAATGTTCTATACTGTAGGCTTTATCATGCTGATCCCATTAATTTTTACCATTTATGGAAACACTAAGATTCCAATTTTATTATTAGCCATTCCAATGGTGTCGGCATTGTCGGTCACACACGGCTTTCTTCCGCCGCATCCAGCCCCTACGGCAATTGCAGTGATTTATAAAGCTGACATTACAACCACGCTTCTGTATGGCTTTATTCTTGCTATCCCCACCATTATAATCGCCGGCCCGATCTTTTCTCGAACTTTGAAGAACATTAAATCTAATCTTACCGAAAACGATTTACATGTTGACAAGATAGAATCTATCAGAAAGCCATCTTTCGGATTGAGTGTCTTTACGGCATTGTTTCCGGTGATCTTAATGACCCTATCGGCTGTTGTTAAGCTGACCATCGCATCCGGGACGGACTGGTATGCTTTTATCACTTTTATTGGCGAGCCAATTACAGCACTGTTGATCGGATTGATCTTTGCCTTTTTCAGTCTCGGTGTAAGAAATGGTATGTCTTTGAAGCACATCGCAGGTATTTTCTCTAACTCAGTAAAAGAGATTGCTGCGATTCTATTGATCATTGGTGCGGGAGGTGCGTTCAAGCAGGTACTCATAGATAGTGGTTTAAGTGATTTCATATTAGAGCGCTTTTCCAATACCAACGTTTCACCACTGGTCCTGGCATGGGTGATTGCAGCTTCTTTAAGGATAGCACTGGGTTCGGCTACCGTAGCGGCACTAACCGCGGCGGGTATTGCTTCTCCTTTGATAGGGACCACTGAAGTTTCCCCTGAGCTACTGGTGCTTGTAACAGGGGCAGGCAGCCTCACTTTTTCACAGGTCAACGACACAGGTTTTTGGCTTTTTAAAGAGTATTTCAAGCTATCCATCGTTGATACATTTAAGTCCTGGACAGCCATGGAAACCATTGTATCCTTGTGTGGTCTTGTGGGTTGTTTACTTTTGGATCTAATTGTCTAACTTATGAAAATATCTACAATAGGATTTATTGGTTTAGGGAAAATGGGCTTTCCCCTGGTTCAGAATTTAATCAATCACCAATATAAAGTCATTGCCCATGACACCAACCCCCAACTGGTAAGCAAAATTACCAGTATCGGAGCAGATGGCGTAAATGGTCTTGAAGATTTGACAGGAAAACTAAGAGGTAGAAGGATCATCTGGGTCATGGTGCCGGCCCGTAAAATAGTCGATGTTGTCATAGATGACCTTATGCCCCATTTAAAACCTAATGACATCATTATTGATGGCGGCAATTCGAATTTTAATGATACCATCAGAAGACATCAGGAACTAAAAACACATGGCATCGACTTCCTGGATTGTGGAACCAGTGGCGGGGTAGAAGGTGCATTAAATGGTGCCTGCACCATGATTGGAGGAGAACAAGAGGTGTTTCAATATTGTGAACAATTATTTAAAGATATTTCTATTGACAAAGGCTATCTCTACACCGGGAGCGGTGGAAGTGGTCACTATGTTAAAATGATCCATAATGGCATTGAATATGGTATGATGCAGTCTATTGCCGAAGGTTTTGAAATGTTGCAGCGTAGTGATTTTGATATTGATAATGAGGCGGTGGCTAAGGTTTGGAACCATGGCTCGGTGATTAGAGGATGGCTTATGGAACTGACCAATAAAGCATTTGCCAGGGATAGTGACCTATCGGCTATTAAAGGTATTATGCATGCCAGTGGGGAAGGACAGTGGACTGTTGAAACGGCAATTAAAGAAGGTGTCCCCACTCCGGTCATTGCTCTT
This sequence comes from uncultured Roseivirgaceae bacterium, assembly GCA_964429655.1. Taxonomy (GTDB): domain Bacteria; phylum Bacteroidota; class Bacteroidia; order Cytophagales; family Cyclobacteriaceae; genus CAYSCZ01. The sequence continues at coordinate 2,028 of CAYSCZ010000070.1, read as the reverse complement.
TCATTGATGATGCGCTATCGCTCCCAGGTAGATGACTCTTTTGCTGGGAAAGTTGTTGCGGCTTTAAGGAATGAATTCGGGGGACATAAAGTGGAAAAAAATAACTAAAGTTTATCGCAAACATTAAAGTCAGCTTTTTTGTCTTCTCTGCAAAAATGAAAGGTCTGCTTATAATTTTTATACTTTTATTCTTGATTGGATGTTCAGGAGGGAAGAACGATAGAGACAGGTTTTTTCTCAAAGGTAACCAAGCACTGGAAATGCAGGAGTATGAACAGGCCATTCAGTATTTTACCAATGCCATAAAACTTGATCCGGACTATGCCGATGCTTATAATAACCGCGCCATAGCTAAATATGAAATCGATCACTACCCGGAAGCTATCCAGGATTATAATCAGGCCATACTTATCGATAGCGGATATATAGATGCCTTTCTCAATCGATCCAATGCTTACGTGAAGGCTCGCAGGTATGAGAAGGCACTGGCTGACCTTGAAAGAGTGGAGCAGTATAGGCCTAAGGCAATGGAGGTATTTTTCTCCAAAGGGTTGGTCTACACACATCTTAAAGCGTATACAAAAGCAAAATCTGCCTTTCGCAAGGCTTATCAGCTGGATGCGGATAATGCTGAAGTTCTAATCAACCTCGGTATTGTATACTTTCATCAGGGGCAATACGATAGTGCCAGCATGTACTTAAATAAAGGTTTGGAACTTAATGAAGAAGAAGCTAATGCCTGGAACGTGTTAAGTCTTATTGCTTTAAAGCATGAAAACCACGACAAAGCGATGGAGTACATCGAGGAAGCGCTGGAATTTAAGCCTTATGAACCATACTTTTTGAATAACAAAGGATATTTAATGCTTAAGGATGGTGCGGTAGAGGAGGCACGCGAATTAATCAATCAAAGTATTATGTACGACCCGGAAAATGCCCTGGCCCATAGAAACAAAGGCCTTATCTATTTAAAAGATGAAGACTATCAGCGGGCTATTGAATTATTTGATCATGCGCTGAAATTAGAGGAGGATGTTGAAAAAGGTGGCTATTTCTTGGGGATATCTTATCTTAAAAATGGAAACAAAACAAAGGCTTGTGAAGTATGGAATAAGTATAAATCAATGGATCCTATGAGTGCCAGCAGTGCTGTTGAATATTGCGTCCCATGACCATAAACATAGATACATTTTTAGATTCCCTTCAATATCAACTGCAGACTGCACTTCCCGGTAAGGATGCTCACCTGAAGATGAGCCCCCGGCAAATCCGGGGAAACAGGTTTAAGTTTAACACCAAAAGGGAAACTAAAAAGGGGAGTGTGCTGATATTATTATATTACCATGAAGACAAATGGCATTTCCCACTCATTCAGCGCCCCAAATATCAGGGTGCCCATAGCGGCCAGATATCACTGCCCGGTGGCAAGCAGGAGGTAAGTGACCCGGACAGCGTACATACGGCGCTTCGTGAGACAGAAGAAGAAATAGGCATAAATAAAAATCAGGTAAAAGTTTTGGGACACCTTTCCAGGTTATACATTGCAGCCAGCAACTACGATGTACTTCCCGTGGTTGGCTACCTGGACCAGTCTCCATTATTTGTGCCGGATAATCATGAAGTGGAGCATGTAGTAGATGCCAGATTAGATGACTTGCTCAATGAAAAGCTTCATAAAAACACCGAGATGCAGGTAGGACCAAATGTCATCATTAACTCCCCTTATTTTCACCTTAACGATAAGATCGTTTGGGGTGCTACTGCCATGATGCTCAGTGAGTTTTCTGAGGTGGTGAGAAGGTGCATGTGTTAGCCTTGAGGAGCAATAGATTTACCATCATTATCATTGTTGAAAAGAGTTAAAAATCTGGTATTCCTGTGGTTAATCCCTCGCCATAGCGCTCGTAACACAGGTTTTTACCTGACCTCAAAACCTTATGGGCGCCTTGTCCCGCTGTCATTACTCGCCTGCTGGCGCGCTACCCATTTCGGGCTCAGACATGCCATTCCATCGGGGGCGCCGGGCCG
>CAYSCZ010000069.1:0-16364 GCA_964429655.1 uncultured Roseivirgaceae bacterium | reverse complement strand
TTTTTTTTATAAATTATATACTTTCATTACACCCACTGATGATATATAATCAAGATGATGCCATTGCGCTAATAAACCATTTTGGCTATGATAAATTACCCTTTATTTTTTTTACAAATTTTTCAGGAGAGAAATGCTATATCCAAAAGCTTAATGAAATTAAACCATCAATTTTAAAATACAACTTCAATGGATTTTCTAACAGCAATGCAAAAAACCATCAATCAATTCAGGACCCCATAAAAAATATTTATCCTAAAGCCTGTGAAATATATAATCAACAGGTGAAAAACATCATAAATGAAATAAAATTTGGTAACTCCTTTCTTGTAAATTTCACCTCCAAAACACTGGTAGACTTGAATTGCAGCCTGGATCAAATTTTCAACGTAAGCAAAGCAAAGTATAAACTCTTCTTCAACAATCAATTCGTGATTTTTTCACCTGAGATTTTCATACAGATTAAAGACGGTTTCATATATTCTTATCCCATGAAAGGCACAATTGATAATGCTATTGAAAATGCCGGAGATATTATCCTTCAGGACAAAAAAGAATTCGCTGAACATATAACCATTGTGGATCTCATTAGAAATGATATGAGTACTATAGCTGAAGATGTGAAAGTGGAGCGGTTTAGATATATTGATAAAATTAAGACCTCCGGAAAAGAACTATTACAAGTGAGTTCAAAAATTGCAGGTAAACTTCCGGAAAAATATAACAGCAAATTGGGCAATATTATTTTTTCTATGTTGCCTGCCGGTTCAATTTCAGGAGCACCCAAGCAAAAAACGATTGAGATTATACAAAAAAATGAAGACTATGAAAGGGGATATTTTACCGGAATATGTGGATATTTTGATGGTCAAAACCTGGACTCGGGAGTAATGATCCGGTTCATAGAAAATGAAAATGGGAGGATGGTATATAAAAGCGGCGGGGGCATAACCGCGCTTAGCGATCCCAAACAAGAATATGAAGAAATGATCAATAAGATCTATGTGCCAATTTATTGAATCAATTGCTTACAAAGATGGTGTGTTACTTAACCTGGACCATCACCAAAAAAGGGTTGATCGTACCTTAGATCATCATTATATAAATAGCAAGATAAACCTGTCAGAAATAAAACTGCCTCTTAAGTCGGGATTACATAAGTGCAGGATTGTTTATAATAGAAATATTAAAGAAATAGTATTAACGCCTTATTTTTTTAAAAAAATCAAAAGTATAAAACTTGTATCAGCAAATATCAATTACCAATTCAAATATGCCAACAGGCAATTATTCAAACATTTGGTGGAAAAGAACAGTAATTATGATGAGGTTATAATTGTAAAACAAGGTAAGATTACGGACAGCTCTTACGCTAATGTATGCTTATTTGACGGCTCTGATTGGTTTACCCCTGAAAAACCACTTCTGGAAGGAACCAAAAGTGCTTTGCTTCTTTCGTCTAAAATAATTCAAAAAAAAGCAATAAAAGCTAAAGATTTAAAACAATACAAAAAAATATCTTTGATAAATGCTATGCTGGACCTCGGAGATATTGAGTTGCCTATCGAATCAATAGCAGGCTTATAAACCTTCTAAATGATGAACATGCTCATCCACAATATCTATTTGTTTGGTAATGGCAGTTATAAACTTTTGGATCTCTTTCTCTAATTCACTAACCCTTTTATCATAATCCGCTTTCTCTGATGCGAGATAATTTCTTTCAATATCATTGAATTTAATACATTCTTGTCTAAGGAATTGCAGGTACTTTTTAGTAGTATAATCCTGCTCAAGGGTTTCAATATCTTCTAAGGTTGCGTTTGCTTCTGCATTTTCATCAGCATTGTATTTTTCCTTTACAATTTTGTAAAGCACGCTGTCATAATAATGGATTTTATTTAATAGACCTTTGGATTGGTCCCTGAAATTTTTCAGCCGGCAGTAGTTTTTCAATCCATCAATTGAATTAAGTTCCACGGCTTTTTTGTCCCATTTTATGGTCAGATCATCAATTACTGACACAATATTTTTATTATCTTGAGCAAATAAGGCGCTATAAATAAAAACCAGCATCAGGGTAAAAATTAACTTGAACTTCATTTGCTTTTTTTATTCTTATAAACATAAGGCTCTTAAATTATATAAGCAAATAATACCCTGATCAGATTTTCCTTTTAATCCATGCGTAGCATAAAAAAACAACCGCTCTGTAAATAAATTTATCTAAGATTTACAAAGCGGCATAATTGGTCGTTTATCGTTTTGTTAAAAAGCCGGAAGATTTCACCATATTAATAAATTCAAGCCTATAGCCATTTTTATCTTCTCCTTTTGCACCTTCAGCAAGACTTAAGACCAAGTCCTGATCAGTTTTTCCTTTAAATTCAGAATCCCTTAGCATCATACCAAATGCGGCAACAGCTGCTGACCACCTGAAATTATCCGATGTGTTGCTCAGTTGATTTACTTTATTCGCTAAAGCTTCGGTTATAAATTTACTTTTTTCATCATCCGGCTCTTTATATCTGAATTTAACAGTCAGTAGCTCGTCCGACACCTTCTCTTCATTGATCACTTCTTTTTGCTTTTGATATTTTAGCCCATCGATATTCCCGACGAATTTGCTCTCTACTCCCACAGGTATAATTTCATACAAGGCTGTAACCGTATGGCCTGATCCTAACTCACCGGCATCTTTTTTATCATCATTAAAATCTTCAGCATTTAATTTTCGGTTCTCATAACCAATCAATCGATAAGCCTGTACATGGGATGGATTAAATTCCACCTGTATTTTCACATCTTTTGCGATGGTAAATAATGTCCCTCCAAATTCATTGACCAGCACTTTTCTGGCTTCCAGAATATTATCAATGTACGCATAATTTCCATTTCCTTTATCGGCCAATACCTCCATCTTGGAATCCTTATAGTTCCCCATTCCAAAACCCAAAACGGTTAGAAACACGCCATCTTTACGTTTCTCCTCAATGAGTCGCTGCATTTCAGCATTGCTGGACGCACCAATATTGAAATCTCCATCTGTGGCTAGTATCACCCGGTTGTTTCCTCCTTCCACAAAATTATCGAGGGCAATTTTGTAGGCCAGTTTTATGCCCTCACCTCCGGCAGTTGAACCACCGGATTGTAGACCATCCAACGCATTGATGATTTTTGCTTTTTCATCACCTGGAGTGGATGGCAACACGACACCGGCTGCCCCGGCATAAACTACCAGGGAAATCTTATCCTGTGGCCTCAATTCTTCGGTGAGGAGCTTAAAGGCCGATTTTAAAAGCGGAAGCTTATTTGGTGAACTCATCGATCCTGATACATCAATTAAGAAAACAAGGTTAGAAGGAGGCAGATTTCCGGTGGGGATGCTCTTTCCCTGCAATCCTATGTGAACCAACTGATGTTGATCATTCCATGGCGCCGTTGATAACGCTGTGGTTATTGAAAAAGGTGCTTTCCCCTTTGGTTGAGGATAGTTGTATTCAAAATAATTAACCATCTCTTCTATTCTTACTGCATCTTTGGGGGGCTTTTGACCTAATTTAATGAACCGACGCATGTTACTGTATGATGCTGCATCCACATCTATGGAGAAAGTAGAAAGGGGTATTTTGGTTGGGTCATGAAATATGTTTTCATTGATGGCAGCATAGTCTTCTGTATTAAATTTTGGGGAGCCTTCGGCCACAGTTACCCAGGAAGATGAAGAAAAATCGCCAGAAAAGCCTGCATATCTTTGAGCTGCACCAAGACTTATAACTTTTTTATCGATATCAGCAGCTTCCTCAAATACAATTTCATTTAAGGATTCCTTAACGCTTTTAAGTGTAACATTCAATTTATTCGATGGTTGCTTTTTGATCATCACTTCCTTGTTCTCATAGCCCGCTAATGAAAAGGTTAAAATGGTAGGATCACCCGGTATTTCAAGGATGTAATTTCCCAATGAATCAGTCTTGGTGTTGGTTTTTGAATTTTTTGGAACAATTCGTACACCCTCCAAAGGTAAATTATTCACATCTGTGACCTTTCCCTTTACAGCCCATGGCTCCTGTGGAATCTCAAAAGCTAAAAAAAATAGTGACAACACAATTGCAATTTTTTTCATAATGCTATTCATTTAAATTTCATTTTTGTCTTTAGGATGCAGTTGGGCTTCATTTTCCATAACAAGAAACAATTTTTATTTCTTTATTAACGTAATACATTGAAAATCAATATTTTAATTTGCTGAAAAAATTTCACCATACCGATAATGACCTAGCCCTGGTAAAAAAATTTTCCCATTCCCAGGACCAAAAAATACTGGGATTACTTTTTGAAAGGTATATGGCTTTGATTTACGGTGTGTGTTTAAAATATTTAAAGGACAGGGAGGATGCTAAAGATACGGTTATGGAGATTTATGAATCACTAGCTCATAAGTTATTGAATCAGGAGATTCACAATTTCAAATCCTGGCTTTATGTAACCACAAAAAACCATTGCCTTATGAAGCTTCGCCATTCAGATAGTTTTAAAGAAATTGATGATCACCTTATGGAATTTGAGCTCCTGGTGCATCATGATGATGAGGAGGACGATATGGAAGAAAACCTACAAAAACTGGCAAGATGTATTGAAGAACTAAATACGGAACAAAAAACCTGTATTAATAAATTCTTTTTGGATAAAAAATCCTACAAAGAAATAAGCAGCCTGACCACTTATAATTTAAATCAGGTTAAATCATTCGTACAAAATGGTAAGCGCAACCTAAAAAACTGCATGGAGGATCAGAATGAATAAAAATAAACCTATTGATAACGAGCGACTGATAAAGTACAGGGAGGACAAACTATCACCGGAAGCGGCTTATGAACTTGAGCGGGCAGCATTATTCTCAAAATTTAATGAGGAGGCTATGGATGGGCTTCATTCAATCAGTGCAGAAGCATTAAAAGCTGATCTTGCCTACATAAACAGGCAAATCGACAAGAATCAGCCCTCAGGAAGGCCACTATGGAAGGTAGCAGCTGTCGCCGCCTTATTAATTTTAAGTGGCCTGTCTATTTTCTGGCTTGCTAATCAACCTGCAAATAATGAGATAGCACTAAAGGAAGAGAAAGTAGAAGAAGAAATCATTTCTCAGAAAAACACCCCACAAGTTGAAAGTATTGAACCTATAGAAAGTGGGCCACAAGGTGATCCGGATGAATCCTCAACAGATGAAAGTCCAGGCACTGAATCAAGTTTTGATGATCAAGCTTTAGATGAAATACCAATAACATCAGACGACCAAGTAAGTGAAAGAGATCTTCCCGGAGGAACAATAATAAAAAAACCACAATCTTCCATAGCTGTCGATACTGAAAGTAATTCCGGAAGCCATGTACTCAGTGAAAATTTATCAATGAGCAACCAAATCCGATCTTTTCAATCATCCGATGAAGAGGTCATAGAAAGCCTTGCTGAAAGCAGTTATCCTGAATCGATGCCTACGGAAGAAAATAGTTCAACAGCCGGGGAACCTGAGGCAACGTTTGATGCGCAAACGCGAGCAGCAGGTTCAGCCAAAAATCGAGTTGCTTCCAACAGACGAGCAGGAAGCAACCCCCCAGATAGTCCCTATCCAACAATTGGTTGGGATAATTATAAAAAATATCTAGAGGAAAACCTTCAATATCCCCAAGAAGCAGTTAAGAATGGTGTCTCAGGGACTGTTAAATTAGGCTTTGTTGTGAAACCGGATGGGGCACTTGAAAACCTACGAATCAAAAAAAGCCTGGGCTTTGGTTGTGACGAAGAGGCTCTTCGGTTAATAAACGAAGGTCCAGAGTGGGTTGGGGTGAAAAAACCCAAAAAAGTCAAACTAGAGGTGTTGTTCGAATAATTAAATATGCACTATCTTAAATCTTATTAATCCTTCTACAGCCATGAATCCATTCCATTTATTTATAACCATCACAATATGCTGTTTTTCTATTAAAGCCCAGTCACAAAATCAAAGCATAAAATCAATCCATCAAATGGTCGAAGCCTGGCACCAGGCAGCAACTGATGCTGACGCTGACAAATATTTTGGTTTGATGACCATGGATTCTTATTTCCTGGGTACTGACCAAACCGAACGATGGAGCAAAAAAGAATTTCAAAGTTTTGCTAAAAATGCTTTCAGTGAGGCCCCTGCCTGGGATTTCAAGACCATAGAAAGAAATATCATTGTCGATGATACCGGTGATATCGCCTGGTTTGATGAACGCTTAGACACCTGGATGGGCGTTTGTCGCGGATCGGGTGTGGTGGTGAAAACAGCAAATGATTGGAAGATCAAACACTATGTGCTTTCCGTCACAGTACCTAATGAAAAAATCAAGGATTTTATCTTACTGGTGGAAGGCCAATAGTGAAATTAAATATATTCAGATAAATAAATAGGTTTAAGATTGTTTAAGATAATTAATTTTGATCCCAAATTTGAAGTTATGAGATTTTATGCCATTGTATTATTCCTGTCTTTCCTATCCGTTGCTGTAGTTGCCCAGGATGAGGTTAAAATAAATAAGAATGACCTGTCACGCTTCATCAAAACCTTCAAACCGATGACTGAAGAATTGGAGGCGTTAGGCGCAAATTATAAAGCCATGACACAGATGAACGCATTGGATGCCTTAAAAGCCAACAATGAACTATTGAATTTACTTGAAAAATATGGATGGGATGAAAACTCACTGATGAAATGGGCAAAGATTGGTACCGGCTACAGCTATGTGAAAATGGAAGAACAAATGGAACAGATCCCCGAGGCACAGCGCGCTCAATTCGAAGCTGCCATGCAAATGCAGGGAGTCAATTTTAACATAACCGATCAAGAAAAAGATTTAATAAAAGGCCGGATATCTGAGCTAGAAGAGTTGTTTGAGAATTTATAAACCAGGTCATTACTTCTTTAAAATTCAAAGCCCACATTTAGTTAGTCAGAGATTAGCTTACCATTTTCCTCATTTTGTAGCTTCAGCTCATTGTGTTTATACTTAGTCCCAGGATGTAATTATCTTCAGGTTCTATCTAATCCTAACCCTGTGAAAGGAGTTTATGAACCCCACAAAATTTAGGATACAGAAAGTAAAGTCATTTGATAATCAATTACTTGTGTAAGTCGAGGTACAAACAGGGTACATTTTCGACTTTATTTTTAGCTGTTTTTCTTTGTTTATGATTTGTAAAGGCCGATTTAGGCCATTTTTGTTTGAGGTACAAGATAATATCTAAAGTGAGTGCCTGCTCACATTACTTTCCGAAAGTGGGTGTTTTTCGGTCAATTTGGATCAAAATCATGCACAAAATGATGTACCATCATTACGCCAATTAAAAACCTCGCCTGTATGCTTCAAATTGAGGCCAGCTGCTTCTTAGCTTTGGGTGAAATATTGGCCTTTTCCACTGCCTTTTTATTCTTAATCCGGATCTTGTCAATCTCGAAAGCTATCTGGTATTTCATCCAAAACTCCGCCTTGATGCCAAGTGCTTCTTCTAATCGGACCGCCAGCTCAGGCGTGAGGTTGCGCTTACCATTGATGATCTCGGACATCACATTTTTGGCAATGCCTAATTCTTTGGCCAAATCAATTTGTTTCATATCTCTGGTCTCCAACTCGTCCTTCAAAAGCTGTCCGGGGTGCATCGCTGATCCTGGAACCAGGTCATTGGCTAGTATTCTTTTGCTACTCATAGTGTTTTGATATTTCAATAATCTCTATTTCTATCAATTCATCCTCCACCTCGGTGAATATCAGCCTAAACCGCTTGTTCAAACGTATGGAGAACTGGCCTTTTCTATTTCCAGACAGAGACTCGAAGTTCAGGGATCTGATGGGATGCAGGTCTTTTAACTTTTCAATCACCGTCAAAATCCTCACCTTCACCTGATACTGTTTGATTACCTCTCTGGAGAACTTTTGCTTTCCTCTGAGTTCATTCAGAGGAATGACGTACAAACGCTCCAGTTCTTTAGTCTTAAAGGCTACTTTCATTGTAACGCTAAGATATGAAAATAAGTTTACTAAAAAAGTAAACTTTTAAATAGCTGTATTATAACTTCTTTGGTAATGTTCTGCTATTGTTCTCTCAAACCTGCCCAAATTAAGAACCCATAATTATCCACTTCGAAATATTAAATAGAAAGTAATTAGTATTGATTATCAATGACTTATATTTACGAGGTACAAATAAGGTACATAAGTACATTAAAAAACCCTTTTCGGTGCTGAAATAGTGTTGATAAATGGGTGATTTGATTTCAATAATAATTGCTTTGCTCACAAATCTCTTCCTTACTTAAATCATTCAGAAAGTCTTTATCTACTGTTAACCCCAGCCCCGGTGCGTTTGGCAGTTTAACTTCCCAATTTGCCAAGTACTCCATCCCTCCAATGATTGGATCAATAGCCAGTAACAACGGACTATCAAGGTCAAAATGGGTTATTAGGTCCGAACAGAAGGCCAGATGGCAATTTGCAGTAAACAACAACCTGGATTCCAAAAACCCACCAACCTGCATCGCCACATTGTATTTTTCAGCTTCATCAATAATTTTCAGGGCTTTTACAAAACCAGAAGATTTGCCCAGCTTGAGGTTAATCATATTACACAATCCAAGTTTTAACATCTTACGGGCATCCCAATGATCGAACACTGATTCATCAGCCATTATCTTTATTGGTGAAGATTTAATCACCTTCTCCAGTTCGAGATATCGCTTCCTGGAAATTGGCTCTTCGCAATATTGGATGTTATATCCTTCCAGCATCTTTAAGGCATTTATCGCCTCCTCAGGTTCCCATCCCTGATTGGCATCTATACGTATCGCAATACCAAACCCAACTGCATCACGAATGGCTTTTATACGCTCTACGTCCTTTGTTCCTTCTGACCCGAGCTTAACTTTAATGGCAGGAAAGCCTCTATCGAAGACATCGATGGCATCGTTGGCCATCTTTTCAGGGTCTGATAAGCTCACCGTGTAATCCGTTGTAATTATCTTACCACTTCTTCCACCAAGAAATTTATATAAGGGCTTGCCTGCATGTTTAGAGGCCATATCATACAAGGCAATATCAAATGCACATTTTATACCCGTATTCCCATAAATAATTTTATCCATTAATGCGCTGATCCCTTCGATATCCATAGGATCTTTTCCAAGTAGTTGCTCACCAATCAATCGACCGGTTATAAAACATGTATCCACGGTTTCACCTGTGATCGGTGGAAATGGCGCACATTCTCCCCAGCCTTCAAGCCCTTCGCTGGTTGATATCTTTAGCATAATGTTATTGGTATGCGTTCTTTGCCCGAGAGCAGTGATGAATGGATGTTTAAGTTTTAAGCTGGCGTGAAATAATTCGATGCGATCAATCTTCTGTGTCATTTTGCTATGGGTATAGTATTTAACCTAAAAATAGTATTATGGAAATCCTAAGTTATGATTAAAAACGAAATAATGATTTAATTAGAAATTCACTAACCATTGCAGTATTTGTTTTTCTTACTTTTGCACCATGTACAGGCAAAAATTTTATTCATATTATGTCCTCAGTGCATTTGCAGGATTATTCCTGTTGATCTTCCCTTTATTTATCTTGGGCATACATATACCGGCCTTCTACAATTCCGCACTGAAAATGAATAACTGGTGGGCAAAAACATTTTTCAAGATTTCTTTTTTGCCTGTTGATATTGAATGGCGATTTAAGCCGGATAAAAACCAGGCATACATTCTATGTGCCAATCATTTTTCTTTCTTTGATACGCCATCCCTGGGATTTTTTCCTCAGCCCTTCAAATTCATAGGCAAACATTCCCTGACCAAAATTCCATTGTTTGGATATATGTTTCGAAACTACCATATCGCCGTGGACCGAGAAAGCCCGAAAAGCAGATATAATAGTATAGAGGAGGCCCGAAAAGCGTTGAAGTCAGGTTTTAGCATAGCAGTATATCCTGAGGGCGGAAGGGTATCACCCAATCCTCCCCGTCTGGCAAACTTTAAAAATGGCGCTTTTAAGCTAGCCTTTGAAGAAAATATTCCCATCATACCCGTGATTATACCATTTAACTGGAAAATACATCCTAAAAAGGACGATCTTATTATTAGCAAGCATCTTTCCAAGGTTATATTTCATGAACCTCAATATCCGGAAAAATTTAAAGACATGGTTTTCATGAAAAATGAAGTCAGACATATTATTCAGGGTGAATTGGCGCGTTATTTCCCCGAAGAGTTATTACATGAATTTAAAGTTTGATCTATTTAGTAATATTGTCACATGAAAATTAACCGAGATACATTACACCGAATCGCTCATTTGGCACGTCTTGAATTTGATCCTGCATCAGAAGGACAGATGATTAAAGACATGGAAGAAATTTTAACCTGGGTGGAAAAACTTGAAGAAGTAGATACGGAAGGTATCGAACCACTGACCAACATGTCACATGAAATGAATGTCTTCCGGGAAGATGTTGTGGGTGAACATCTACCACATGATAGGGCATTACTGAATGCCCCTAAAAAAGACTCTGATTATTTCAGGGTACCGAAAGTGATTGATCAATAAATGAATTGGTACTACTGGCGTAATTGGAGATGGGATTATAAGGTATTATTCTGGTTTTTTTCAGTAACACTATTTTCAATCTCATTTTTTTTATTGTATGCCTGGTTCGCTGGTTATGATCTTGCCATTGATTGGTACAAAACAAGTGAAACAATATTAGTTGACGTTCCAGTTTATGATGTTAACGTCGGGTTGTTTAACCTGCAGGTAAAAGGGCAGGTTTATCTTGTAAGCCAATACTTTGACGGAGGGCTTATCCAGATAAAACCAGCCTTCTACATACTACAGTTGATTTTATTATCATTTGCTCTTATCGTTTGCCTGACCTCGATAACCTACTTCAAAAGGTTCTGGTATTTAATAGCCATGGTTTTATTTATGTTGGGTATTAATACCATGGCATGGGAACAAGTCATGCTTTTTGGCTGGTTGGATAAAAAAGTTCTGCTGCCGGTATTCATCGCATATGTCCTTCCAAGTTATTATTTCCAGGCCTATGGAAAGTACACGGGCTTCTGGTCCAGGATCCTTACCTTCACCTTTAGCACACTTGTAATCTATCTGATCATAAATTTCTATTCAGAAGTTGATCAGCCATTTCTGTATCTGGCTACCTATGGGTTATCACTTTCACTCATCCTTACCATCTTATTTATTTTATTCATCTCGCATGAAATAATCTATTTTATTTTAAGTATGACCAATAATGCAAAATCCAGCCTGGATGGTAAAAGTGGCACACACTTCGTCATTTTATCAGTCATTTACATACTAAACCTTTTAGTTACCTATACCCACATAAAAGGAATTTTTGATTGGAATATATTTTACTTGCCACCTTATTGGCTGTTTATCATATCTACCTGGATTGCCTTTTGGACCTTTAGACATAAAACACCATTTTTTTCAATCACCACGCCGTTCAAACCTTTCGGCGGCTTCTTTTTTCTTGTTCTTGGGATTTTGGCCCTGGGTACTTTAAGTATTCAATACTTATTAGCCAACGACCCTGTTATTGAAGCATTTGAAGAGATCATCATATTCACGCACATTGGTATGAGCTTTCTGTTTTTCTTTTATACCTTATCCAATTTTATTGACCCATTGATGAAAAATCTTCAGGTTCACAAGATTGTATACAAAGAACGGCACTTCCCATATGTCACAGCCATCATCGGTGGGTTAGTTATAGCCTTTGGTTTGTTCTTTTATCACCATAAAATCACCTACGAATTAAGCAAGGCGGGAACCCTGAATGCCATCGCGGATCTATATGAAATATTAGGTGAAGATTTTCTTGCGCATCAATATTATGAAGAAGGAAGTATATATGGTTACCATAATCATAGATCGTGCTACAAACTTGCTGAGATACATGCTAAAAAAAATGAAATCCTGGAAGCAAACTATTTTTATGGGCTGGCAGCAGATAGAAACCCTTCAGAATACTCTTTCATTCGGCAGGCCAAAACTTATGAGCAGGAAAATCTTTTTTTTAAATCCCTCTTCGCCCTGCAGGCAGGCCTTGAAGTATTTCCTGATAGTAAACCCATTAAAAACAACCTCGGATTACTTTATGCTCAAACCGATCTTTTAGATAGTGCTTTCACCTTCTTTAATCAAAAGAACGAGACTTCAATAATTAATCTTTACAACCTTTACGCGCAGGCTTCCCTTGATCTAAGCAAGGACACCATAAAACAAATGCTTGCCTATACGGACCAATTTCCCACAAAAGCAAACCTACTGGCATTAGCAGCGGTGAACAGGCATCATGACTTAGATGTGGATTTGATGGAGGTTGATTCTACTCTAAATGCCCACACACTTTCCTATCTTAACAACGTAGCCATCACAGAGACTGACCCTGAGGTACTTAAAGCGCTGAGAAGCTGTTATCAACACCCTGCAAATGCTGATTACAGACCGGTGATTGGGTTTACTTTAGCCAATCTGCTTTACAAATCCGGGCATGTTGCAGAAGCATTTTTTCAGCTTGACTTAATGTCCCACGATTATTCCGCTAAATCCGGTTATTTTAATCATGTGCTTGGAACATGGGCCTTAGAACAAAATGCGCCTAAACTGGCAGTCGACTTTTTCGAAGAAGCATATATTAAAAAATATGAAGATAGTAATATTAACCTGCCCATAGCACTTGGAGAAGCCGGGGAGCGCATACAGGCAACCAGAGCGTGGCAGCAGGCTATTGTGGGAGATTCATCGTTACAAGAAATGGCAGGCGATATGCTGGGAATTCTTCTGGCGGATTTAATAGATATGGAAAATGAAGAGGACCGCTTAAAGTATCAATTTGTCAGGTTTAGAAAGCAGGATTATTTATATAACGATCTGGTAAGGTTCATAGAATCTATCGAGAATAAGAATTACAGGGCGCTATCTTATCTCACACTCATAAAACACTTTCTTGAATATGACAAAAACTTTATAACATCTGAGCTGTGGAATAAGGTAAATAGTATGAAATCGCTGCATCCAGGACTCAATGAAAAAATCGATCGGGAGAAAAATAGCTTTCAGGTCACCCTAGACTATACGACTGAGAAAGAGAAGATTGGGATATTTGGGTACATTAATCCTTTTGATGAAAGACAGGTCATCGCCTGGGCAAGATACTTCAGGGAAGTGCAGGACAACTCCCTGAAAGCTTATGATATTTTACTGAAGGCAAAAGATTTCAATAAGTATTCCCCGCTGCTTACCAAAGCATACATTTTTGAAGCCCTGTCCAATAGGTTGTATGATTATGCGGAAGACGCACTGGATAAGTCCTCTACTTATCTTCCTAAAGAGGAATATGAAAAGATAAAATTTGAGTACTTTACAAGTAAGAAGCGTATTGAGGATGAAGAAGCCCAATGGTTTTTTTAGTATCTTTTAAATAAAAAACTGTGACTAAAACATTTTTTTATGGCAGCGACACTCTGGGTGTTTCTACTGCCTTTAATCTTATAGATGGAAGCTTTCATGGTGCATTTAATGATGCTGCAAAGCATCTCATAGAAAAAAGCGCTGCAAACGTCCAAAATATCATCAATAGAGGGGAGGTTGTTTATGGCGTTAACACTGGATTTGGCCCGCTATGCACTACTATCATCAATAAAGGGCAAACCAAAAGTCTGCAGGAAAATATACTGAGGAGCCATAGTGTTGGTGTGGGTGAGGCCACACCCCGGGAAGTAGTGAAGCTGATGATGATCACAAAAATACACGCACTATCAAAAGGCTATTCAGGCATCTCCATGAAAGTGCTGGAGCGGATCCAGTGGCACCTGGAGCATGATATCATTCCCTTGGTGCCCCAGCAAGGGTCTGTAGGTGCATCTGGAGACCTGGCCCCACTGGCTCATTTATTTCTGCCCCTGATTGGGCTTGGTAAAGTATGCGAAAATGGAGTGTACCGTGATTCAGGTGAAGTTCTGAAAAAACATCAGTTAAAGCCTGTCGAGTTGGGGGCTAAAGAAGGGCTTGCCTTAATTAACGGCACTCAATTTATCCAGGCATTTAGCATTTTGGGCATCCAGCGCTTACTTAATTGCCTGGATACTGCAGACATTGTAGGTGCTATGAGCCTGGAAGGGGTATTAGGATCAGCCCGGCCATTTGAAAAAGAGCTCCACGACATCAGGCCCTTCGAAGGTTCGATATATGTGGCACAGAGGCTTCGCATCTTGCTAAAAAACTCTGAAATGGTGGCTTCCCATGCCAATTGTGGTAGGGTGCAGGATCCTTATTCGATTCGATGCATGCCCCAGGTGCATGGAACAGTGAGGAATGCCTGGCTGCACCTGAAGGAGCTACTGGAAATAGAAATGAATGCCGTCACAGATAACCCCATCATCATCAGTGATAAAAAAGCGATTAGCGGCGGCAATTTCCATGGGGAATTACTGGCAGTGCCCATCGACTATTTATCTATAGCTGCTTGTGAGCTGGGGAATATTTCTGACCGGAGGACCTACCTGCTCCTACAGGGCGGGGCAGATGGCCTGCCAAAACTGCTGATGAAAAATACCGGTATCAACTCCGGTTTTATGATACCTCAATATACCTCTGCTGCACTGGTGGCTGAAAATAAAAGCATTTGCTTCCCCGCCAGTGCCGACAGTATCCCCACATCCTTAGGCCAAGAGGACCATGTCAGCATGGGGTCAATAAGCGCCAGAAAGCTGAACCAAATCATCAATAACCTGGAAAATATACTGGCTGTGGAGATGATCTGTGCTGCACAGGCATTTGATTATCGAAAGCCCATGAAATCAGGTATTATCCTGGAAGCCTGTCACTACCTGATACGCTCACGGATCGACCATGCCGAAGAAGACCGGGTTTTTGCAGATGATATGAATAAAGCACGCGAAATCATTATCTCGGGCCAGCTGGTTGATACCGCCAATAAAGTGGCCCTGGAAAAAGGAATATTGTTAACAGAGGATAAGCATGCGCTTTAGACAAATAATGGGTAACCCACAACCAATCCGTGCACTTGTCCGGCTAAAGAAAAAAACAGGCTATAATGGGGTTAAATTTCCGTTAGTGCCAACTTAATGAAGGCTCATCCACGGTGGTTGCGGAGCAGTTAAGCATTCTGTCAGCATAGCCAGGTCCTGATGCAAAAGATATAAATTGAAGTCTCATGAAATACGCTTACAGGTTTTGTGTGGATAACTTTTCTTCAACTTTAAAATATGATGAGTTCAAGCGTATTCAGTGAGGATGTCTTGTCCTAAAATAGGTTTACACTAAAACGTGTAAAAATGGATATAAAAAGTAAAGTTATTTCAGGATTAGGAAGCGGTAAAATCATCATTCAAAAGCCAAATAAATATTTCACCGAAACAGAAAAACATCAGATCATTCGGGAATTATTAGATTCCGGTTGCACTAAAGCAGAGATTTGGGAAAAATATACCGGGAGGTAGAAAAGCTGGCCGGGGAGGGTTTACGCAACTAAACTTCATGCAGAGTGCTAAAATTAAAATTTGGCATTTTCTTGTTTACCGAAATCTAAAGTAGCTACGAAGAACGAACCTAACAAAAACCACTTACCACCCCATGTTTTCTTAGATGCTGTTGAGCTTAGTTGTTATTATCTTAATTATCAATAGTTGCATTACTACTCTTAAAAATCAATCACGATTCCAATGGATGGCAGGGGAGTTGAATTGGCAATTTCCTCAACTTCTACTACCCGTTGAGGGTTCACTATTTGTCCAGCCTCAGTTCTGTCCAAACCGTAAATAGGTGGTTCAGGAATTTGCTGGGCCAATACATTTTGTACTTCAAAAAAGACATTGAATGTCCACTTCGAGAAGTTCCATTTCTTATCAATCCTCAGATCTAATTGTGTAAAGGAATCAAGAGATTCTTCGCCAAATTTAGAATAGTCAATCAATAGTATCGGATAAGTATTTTGCTCGTTGGTAGCTTCAACATTTACAGGCGCAAAAGGTGTTCGGTAAAGATAGCGTAATCGAGTGCTCAACTCCCAATTTTTTCCAAGCTGATATCCCCCTGTGAAAGTGAGTAGATGCCTACTATCCCAGGCACTTGGAAGATAACTATCATTGTCAAAAGCTGTATATTCACTTTTAAATAACGTGTAGGCGAGAATGGCATAGGAGCGATTAGTGAGTTTCTTTTGGTAGAGAAATTCCAATCCATAGGTTCTGCCTAATCCAACACTGGCAATTGGTTCATTACCCAACACTTCAAAACCTGCTCCCA
>CAYSCZ010000068.1:0-16392 GCA_964429655.1 uncultured Roseivirgaceae bacterium | reverse complement strand
ATAAGAAGGATGATCCGTGCCTAAGGCTTTTCCCCTGATCTCCAGCGCCTCCACAAACAAAGGCTCTGCTTTGGCGTATAAGCCTTGGGATTCATATAAAACCGCCAGGTTATTCAGGGAAGTGGCATAAAAAGGATGATCCGTGCCATATTTTTCCCTTATTTGTATTTTGGCTTGATCATAATAGCTGATGGCCAGGGTATAGTCTCCTGACCCATACGCTTGTTTGCCTTTTTTAAGTAACTCAACGGTGGATTGGGTATAGCCCGTCAAGGCACAGGTGAGTAGGAGGATTAGGTAAAAAATGCGTGGTTTCATGCGTGTGGTGTAGAATGGGTGCATTGTTCATAATATGTTGTGAATATAAAAATCTTTCAATCATTAAGCTGCTTTTCATCCAAAATAGCGTGGAGATAACGCTTTATTTTAGAGTGAGCATTTTTCGCATTTGAAGGCCTGTCAGACAGCTAAGCTTCTGGTGGCTTTTACTTTGAGTAAACCGATAACTTAAGCCCGGAATTGTTATTAGACTTTCTCTGCTTGCTGCAGGCAAGTATTGCATGGTTAAATGACTTCATAATATAGGACTTAACTCCGCCGGTCGGCGGATGGCTCGTCTCCACCCAGATTAATCGGGATGCCTCCGCGTCTAAGTGCTTGATTCTCTTAAATTTGACCCTTCATCACGAAACGCTAATGACAAATCCGGGTCAAATTAGAAAACCCAATGGCTTGGGTCAAATCTCTGTGAATAAAATTATTTGAAATCAGATTCTACTAAATAATGAACCTTATTTAGCTCGGTTATCAATAATTTTATAGTTTGCACATCTGAATTTAATCATTATCGATACATTATGCTGAGATACTTGTTTGTTTTTCTTTTTACATCACTTTCACTCAGTGCTCAAATATCTATGGATTACTACTTACCAGAGGATATGGAGTATGATTCTAATATACCTACCCCCCAATCATTTCTAGGTTATGAAGTAGGAGTATACCATATATCACATGATCTACTGGTAAATTATCTAAGATTATTATCCGCTTCCTCCGAGCGTGTCACATTAAGGGAGTATGCCAGAAGCTATGAAGAGAAGCCTTTGGTACTACTAACCATAACCTCTGTAGAAAATCAAAGGAGAATTCAGGAGATAAAAAAACAACATTCACAACTTTCAGATCCTTCGGTATCATCCGATCTGCCCTTATCAGATATGCCGTCAGTGGTGTGGTTAGGGCATAGCATCCATGGAAATGAAGCCAGCGGTGGCAATGCTTCGGCATTACTGGCTTATCATTTAATTGCAGCAAAAGGAGCAGAGCATAAAGAAATGTTGAATAACACGGTCATCCTTTTAGATCCATGCTATAATCCTGATGGCTTTAATCGGTTTGCAAGCTGGGTGAATACACATAAAAGCCTTACGCTGGTCTCGGATCCTGCGTCCAGGGAGTATCATGAAGCTTATCCAAGGGGAAGGACCAATCATTATTGGTTCGATTTGAACAGAGATTGGATACCTGTACAGCATCCGGAGAGCCAAGGTAGAATAAGAATGTTTCAGGAGTGGCTACCGAATATATTAACCGATCAGCATGAAATGGGCACTTATGCAACTTATTTTTTTCAACCCGGGGTGCCTGCCAGAACCAATCCACTGACCCCCAAAACTAACCAGGAACTAACCGGCAAGATCGCTACCTACCATGGGAAAGCTTTGGATAATATAAAATCACTTTATTATACTAAAGAAGGCTTCGATGATTTTTATTATGGTAAGGGTTCTAGCTATCCTGATATTAATGGTTCGATAGGTATATTATTTGAACAGGCAAGTGCAAGAGGTCATATACAAGAAACTCCAAGTGGAACACTAACCTTCCCTTTTGCTATAAGAAACCAGCTTACCACTTCTTTATCCACCCTGACTGCTGCTCAGGATATGAGAGAGGAGTTATTAGCCTATCAGAGAGACTTTTTTAAAACAAAACGATCTAACGATGCTTATGTGGTGGGCATCAAGAATGACCCAGCCCGACTGTTTCATTTTGCGGATTTGTTATCCAATCACAGTATAGCTTTTTATGAACTGCCGGAAACTGTTAGTCAAGATGGAAAATCATTTGAGCCTGGCAGTGCGTACGTTATTCCCTTAAATCAACAGCGTGGTCGATTGGTAGAAGGAATATTCCAGCAAACCACAAATTTTAAGGACAGCATTTTCTATGACGTATCCGCCTGGACCATGCCCTTAGCCTATGGTTTAGACTATATGAAAGGCCGGGTAGATCTGGGAGAAAAGGTCAAGGGTTTATCGTTTCCTGTAGGTAATGTAAAGGGAGGAAAGAGCAGCCTGGCTTATCTCTTTAAGTGGAGCCACTATTATGCCCCCCGTGCTGCTTACCGGCTGATAGATAAAGGTATCAGAATAAAGGTATCAAGAACCTCTTTCTCCACGACCGTTAACGGTGAAAGTGAATATTTTCCAGTTGGAAGTATTATGGTTCATCTGGGAATCCAGGATCTAAATGAAGATGAACTGTATAATGCGATGCAGGAGATTACAGAGAAAGATGGAATTAATGTTTTTGCTGTAGAAAAAGGTCTGGTGGATCAGGGATATGATCTTGGGACCAGGCAAATGGAAGTAGTAAAAAAACCTAAAGTGTTGTTATTGGCCGGAAATGGTATTCGAAGCTATGATGTGGGCGAAGTATGGCACTTGCTGGATAGAAGATATGAGATGCCGGTCTCAATGATTGATAAAGAAAGGATAGCAGCCGTGAACCTGGATAGGTACAATGTAATGGTAATGGTGGACGGAAGATATAGCGATATTCCGGCACAAAAAATCTCAGACTGGGTAACAAATGGCGGGACATTGATTGCAATGAAAAGTGCAAATAAATGGGTTGATAATGTTGGCCTTGTTAAGCTTGAGTTTAAAAAGAGATTCAGTTATGACTCCATAGCAAATGATCTGCCTTATTTACTTGAAAGAAAATATAAAGGGGCTCAGGAAATAGGAGGAGCCATATTTAATATGAATCTTGACCTCACACATCCAATTGGTTATGGTTATAATAAAGCATCGATTCCTGTTTTCAGAAATCACGAGATTTTCATGAGGCGTAGTAAGGATCCTTTTGATAACCCCGGTACTTATCCACAATATCCGCTCTTGAGTGGCTATGTATCAGAAGAAAACCTGGATTCACTCTCGGGTAGCACCGCGATCAGGGTTAGTCGGGTTGGTAAAGGGAATATAATATCATTGATAGACAATCCCAATTTCAGGGCCTTTTGGTACGGCACCAATAAGTTATTCGCAAATGCTGTCTTCTTTGGTGATATGATGGATTAAGAAAATTTATGTCGTTACCTAGATAATCCATTCATCAGTTCTCATTGTACAACTTGTTGATGTTTTCTTTTAACATCTTCCTGGCGATGTGTATCCTGTTTTTGACCGTCCCCATTGGTAATTGAAACCTAGTAGCAATTTCATGATATTTGAATCCCCTGAAATACATCATAAAAGGCTTGCTATAGATCTCCGGGATAGTTTCTACTATATTATCCAACTCCTCTATAGTCAACGAACTGATGGCTGTATTTGACACATTACTTTCTGAAGAATTGATAAAATATGCATTTTGAGTGGTATCTATAAAGGTTTTTTTCCTTAACATCTGATTGTATGTATTGATATAAGTATTCTTCATAATAATGAATAGCCAACCTTTTAGGTTAGTGCCTATCTTAAATTGATTTCTACTTCTATAAGCTTTTATCAATGTCTCTTGGATCAGGTCTTTGGCATCGTCTTCATCATTGGTGAGGTTATACGCATAATTTTTCAGTGCATTTACTGATCTATTCAACTCAAGACTAAATTCTGTTTCTGACATGATTTCATTTTTTACCTATTGTACTCTATTGACTATAAAAAGTTTTGTAATTTTTAAATTTTCAATAAGTATTGAAAGTAAAGAAAAAATAAAAAAATCAAAAACCAAATTTCTCGAATTATTTTTTGTAGGAATCAAGTAAAAATCTCAGAATTTTTGATTTTTCAATTTTTCCAAGGCGGTCGAGTAATTGGTCTGCTTTCATTACAAAATCCTTAATCTCACTTGTCATTTTTCTGAATTCATGTACATCCTCAGAACCGTTTCCTTTTACTTGTTCCACTTCATGTAGTACCTTTATGATAGGCTGTAGTTCTCTTTTTCTTCTTTCAAAGGCAACTATTCTGGCTAGTTCCCAGATATCTTTTTCAGATGAGAAATATTCTTTTCGGTCACCTGGTATGTATTGCTTTTTTATTACACCCCAGTCTAAGAGTGCTCTGATATTCATATTTGCGTTTCCCCTGGATATGTTTAGTTCATTCATAATATCCTCGGTAGACAAGGCTTTGGGAGAGATTAACAATAAAGCATGAATCTGTGCCATTGTTTTATTTATACCCCAACTTGTTCCAAATGTACCCCATGCTTGTATGAGTTGAGACTTAGCATCCTGATATTCCATTACGTTGTTCATCCTATCTATCTCAAATCTAAAGGTTAAAAATTAATTAACTAAAAATAAACATTTCAATTTTCATAAATGTTTGAAAGTTCAAAATTATAAATATTTTTCTGAACTAATTGTGTTGAAGATGAAATGGAAAACAGAGACTTGGAAGGTTATTGAGGAAGATCCTTTTCCAGACGATTATGTCGCCGTTTTCGCACCAAAATGGCCGGTGGAAATATTGAGGAGTTACTCTGAATTTAATAAGTGGGAAGATGCTAAATCACGATCTGTAAATTTGACGAAAGTTTTTAAACTACATAAAATCAGTGTGTTCCATCCTGAGGGTTATAGAGAAACTATTTCTTTAAAGCGAAGATCCAAACATAAAGCGTAGTACTGGATCATTTTGTTTTTTTTAAATTAAGATAGGTTGAGATAAAAATTATTGGTATGAAAGTTATTAGCATTAGCCTATCGATTACACTAGCCTTTATATTCAAATTCATCACATTATTTATCAGGTAAGTGATGAAAGAATTGGGAAGGTTGTATTCTCCCAATTCAAATTTTATCTGCCAATGCCAATCGGTTAAGAAGCAATATCCCCATCCATAAAAGAAACCAAGTAAGATCCATGATACCAAAGTGGAAGATATAATAATCAGATGTAGTCTTCTTGTTTTGGGAAATATCCAGGCGAAAAGGTTAATTGCTATGATTACACCATGAATTATAAAAAGTAATACATCCAGAAATTCTAACCAGCTCATTTAGTAGGTTAAATATATTTATTGAATTTCTTTTTTCTTTAGAATATTATTTGTCGTGTCGATTGGCAGAAGTTTACGATTCTATTAATTTGCTGTTATTCTTGTATTACGAACAACTAATCTACCCGTGAATGGACATTGAAAAATTTATGCATGGGCTCAAGCGTCGCAATCCCAATGAGTCAGAATTTCATCAAGCAGTACAGGAAGTTGCGGAAACTTTAATACCTTTTATCAATAAAAATAAAAAATATAAGAAAGCACGTATTCTAGAGCGACTAACCGAGCCGGACAGGATAATAATTTTCAGGGTGAGCTGGCAGGATGACAAAGGGGAAATAAGAATCAATAGGGGATACAGGGTTCAATTCAACAATGCCATCGGACCTTACAAAGGTGGGTTAAGGTTTGATCCTTCAGTAAATCTTAGTATCCTAAAATTTTTAGGTTTCGAGCAGATATTTAAAAACTCGCTTACATCACTTCCTTTGGGGGGAGCTAAAGGAGGCTCTAATTTCAATCCCAAGGGTCGATCCGACCAGGAAATTATGCGATTTTGCCAGTCATTTATGACAGAATTGTATCGACATATTGGAAAGGATGTTGATGTGCCCGCTGGTGATATTGGTGTTGGGGCCAGGGAAATTGGCTACCTGTATGGTCAGTTTAAAAGACTTAGTAATGAGGTTACCGGTGTTTTGACTGGAAAAGATATCTCCTTTGGAGGTAGCCTGATACGCAAAGAAGCTACTGGCTATGGTGCAGTTTATTTCGGCAGGGAAGTATTAAAAAAACATAACATGGATTATGAGGGATTATCCTGCGCGGTCTCTGGTTCTGGAAATGTAGCATTGTATTGTGCTGAAAAGTTAATTGAACTTGGTGCCGTTGTAAAAACACTATCAGATAGGTCAGGGTTCATCTACGATCCAAAAGGATTAAACAAGGAAAAATTACAATTCATAATTGATTTAAAAACAAATAAAAGGAAGAGCCTAGAGGAATATTCTAAAGTGTATGAGGCTGAATTTAGGGCCAACGAAAAACCATGGTGCATCCCCTGCAAATTAGCATTTCCATGTGCTACACAAAATGAAATAACCCAGGAAAATGCGAAATTGATGGTAAATAACGGTTACAGGCTGGTATGCGAAGGGGCAAATATGCCATCAACAATTGGTGCCGTGAATGTATTTGAAGAAAATAAAATTCATTATTTACCCGGTAAAGCAGCAAATGCAGGAGGGGTAGCCACATCTGGTTTAGAAATGTCCCAGAACGCTTCAAGGATGTACTGGTCCAGGGAGCAGGTCGATAAAGAACTACATAAAATCATGGAAAGCATTCACGAGCAATGCGTAGAATACGGTCAGGAAAATGGAAGAATAAGCTACATGAAAGGAGCCAATATTGGAGGATTTGTGAAGGTTGCCAATGCTTTATTGAGTTACGGAGTGATTTAAGCTATTAAACTGGAATAAAAAACTTTTATCCAAACTGCTACTTATTCAAATCGTTACTGGTTATAACAAAAATCATTTGCATTCATTTATCAAAGCATGAATTTTATTAATTTAATCAATGTCAATTAACAACGCATTTATCAATAAACTGTACAAGTCACATATTGAGACAGAAAAGGTTCCTTCACCCTATGATGTTTGCAACACCATCGAAGGATTGCTACAAATATTGTTTCCTGAGTTCTCAGAAGTAGTTTATACAGAGAAAAGATCGCTGATCAATAAATATGAATTAACCAGATATAAACTGTATAAAATTATTGGCCACTTTAGCGATAAGCTTACTGAGTCCCCTGAAATTGTTGAGAATAAGTTTTTTGAATCCTTACCTAATATATACGATAAGCTCCAGGCAGACGCTGAAGCTATCCTGAAGGGAGACCCCGCAGCCGTAGATAAAGTAGAAGTTATCAGAACTTATCCGGGCTTCCTGGCCTTGGCAGTTTACAGGATAGCGCATCAACTTTTTTTATTGAACGTTCCTTTAATTCCCCGAATATTAACTGAACATGCACATAGCAAAACAGGAATAGACATTCATTTTGGAGCAAAGATTGGTGAAAATATATGTATAGATCATGGAACAGGGGTCGTGATCGGAGAGACTGCCGTGATCGGAGACAATGTTAAAATATATCAGGGGGTTACGTTAGGTGCCATAAGTGTAAGCAAGGAAATGGCCAAAATCAAAAGGCACCCCACAATTGAGGACCGGGTGATTCTTTATTCCGGCGCAACGATATTGGGCGGGGATACCACTGTAGGTCATGATAGTGTTATTGGAGGAAATGTGTGGGTAACAAAAAGTGTAAGGCCTTACACCAAATTATACCATAAAGGATTCTTCAAAAAAGAAGGTGAAAGCAAGCTTGAAGAGTCTAACGTAGTCTATTAAAATAAATCCATCTTGTCAACAATTTTAGATTTTGTCGGTAATACGCCATTGGTTGAGTTAAGCACCATCTTACAAAAACCGGGTATAAAATTATATGGTAAACTGGAAGGGCATAACCCCGGAGGTAGCGTAAAAGACCGGGCAGCTTATGGCATGATAAAATCGGCACTGGACAGAGGTGACCTTAAACAAGATATGCGATTGGTAGAGGCAACCAGTGGGAATACAGGTATTGCTTTGGCAATGATTGCAAGATTGTTCAACATAGAAATCGATCTGATTATGCCTGAAAATGCCACGAAAGAGCGAATACAAACCATGAAAGCATATGGAGCAAATGTTATTTTAACCTCTGAAGAGGGTAGCATGGAATATGCCAGGGATTTAGCAACTGAAATGTCTAAGGGCAAGGACTATTATATGCTCAATCAATTCGCCAATCCTGATAATTACTGGATGCATTACAGAACAACAGGCCCTGAAATCTGGAGGGATACCAGTGGTCAAATCACGCACTTTGTTTCTTCTATGGGTACTACAGGCACAATTATGGGCGTATCCCGTTACCTGAAAGAACAAAATAGTAAAGTTCAAATCATAGGGGTGCAGCCTGAAGAAGGTTCAAAAATACCCGGGATCAGAAGATGGCCGGTAGCGTATTTACCTGAAATATTTGAAGCAAAAAGAGTGGATCAAACCATTGATGTTTCAGAAAAAGAAGCTAAATCAATGGCATTAAGATTGGCAAAAAGAGAAGCTGTCTTTTCAGGCGTCAGTAGTGGAGGCGCTGTGACGGCAGCAGTAAAATTATCTGAACAAATTGATGGGGGTACTATAGTTTGCATTATATGTGACAGAGGTGACCGATACCTTTCATCCGGATTATTTGACAATTAAATCTTTGGGAATAAATAGTTGATTATATTAATTTTTTATATTGTTTTGGTTAAATTATATTCATAAAAATCATCTTACAATCATGGAAAGTCATATAGAACTTAAAACAGAAAAAGAAAAGCTGGAAAAGCTCATGTACCACTATGCCAACTGTATTAATGCACTGGATGATGTGAAAAATCATGTGCTTCTTCGTGAAGAAACTTATGCTTTGAATAAATTAAAAGACGTTAAAGAGGAACTAAGTAATATCAGTCATTTGATACAAGAAGTTCATGACGCATTATAAATTATAACTTGCTGCTGTAATAGACCCACATCATCAGGATTGGATGAATGACTATTAATCTCACCCATGCAACCCATATGGGTGTGCATAATCCATCTCCTATGCAGCCACCTACCTGAATAAAATAAAAATGAGAGGGTGTGAATGCAATGAGCATGGCTAAAATGAGGTATCCGGCAATCTTCCTGGTGGCGGGCACAAATAATAAAATTCCGAAAAATATTTCTAAAAATCCGCTTGCAATGTTAATTATGTATGGATTTGGGAGATAGGGAGGTATTAAAGGAAAGTAAAATTCCGGGTCTCTGAAGTGATTAAATCCCGCCAGAATAAAAAATATGCCTAGCAAGTATAGACTTAATATATTTAGTTTCATAAGCTGGTTAGATTAAACTATTAATATAACCATAAAACCAACAAAGACTGCTTGTTTTAAGTTATCTCATTATTAATTTTACGTTTAATTAATTGATTATAAGGATTATATGTTGTTTTATTTAAATTTAAACAATAGTATACATAACTTTTCCGTTAAAAAGTATTAAAATATTGTGATTATGAAGCTTAAACTATTCCTAATTCTTTCAGCATTCCTTACAATAATTCATTCGGAATATTTATTGGCACAGGATGGGAGTTTTACTTTAGGTAGAACGAATGTGACTTTTAAAACCACACTTCAGGAAAAACCAAATTATGAAAGTGATAAACTGGATAAGCTAAAGCCTGGGGATAATCTTATTATTTATGATGAGATTAAAAATAACTTTATAAAAGCTCAAATCAGTGATGATATCGGTTATGTTCCCTTGCATGATATTAAGGAGGATGGTAAGATTAAGTCATTTCATATGTTCATTGAAGATTTGAATTCTAATCCATTCGATACGCTGAAATACACAGGCTATGTAAAGGGTAAGGTTCAGGAAGACTTTACCACCACCACAGGTGAGACTAAAAAACTGGGTTATTTTGAATTACTTGGCCTCTTAGATTTTGAAGATTCTAAGGTTAAAATAGTTCGTACCAATGGTGAAGTTGGTTATACAGATGAAACAGCCATTGTAAAGAATGAAGATTTCGAAGCCTTTAAGGCTTATCAGTTAGAGATAGCTGAACAACGTATAGAGGAAAAAGAACTAAAGAAAAAAAGACATATAGACTCTCTTACGCTGATATACAATACCACAGCAGATTACCTGTTGAAAAATTCCTCCCCTGCAAGTGTCAATATTACAAAATCACCAGATGGCTTTTCTTCAATAATTGGTTCTATACCTGCAAATGATTTCGCGAAATACCTGGACTACAATGAAGGTTATTTCAAAGTAAGATTTCTTGATATTATTGGTTATGTTTCGTATTCAAATCTTAAAGAATCCAAGGTTGTAAAAAAGGAAATCGTGACCAAAAAGATGAATGCCTTAAACAAAAACGAGCAATGATGACCAATGATGTCTAAATGTATTATTTAGTCAATTTTTAAATAAAGATTTTTAAGCATAAGGAAAGCCTTTAAAATTTAGAAAGGCTTTTTTTATATGTTATTTTTTTATTTCAAGTTTATATATTCAAAATTAATCGAATTGAAAAATCCCTGGTCACCTCTATTTAGGCTAACAAATGTATTTGGAAATATTGGTACATCACTGGGTATGCCATTTGCTCAACTGGATGCAGGTAGATTTATAAACAAAGCGAAAAAGCAAACAGGTCTGCATAATTTTGGGGAAGATTTGTTCGGTGAAAATGATGAATTTTATGAAGGTATTGAACGGTTGGTTGAATCAGCTAAGAAGGAGGCTAAACTCACGCCATTAGGGGAGCTAGCTATTCAACAAGATATAATAAGACTGTTGACCAATCGGTTAAAGCTGGTTGGTGATAGAATAAATAACCCGGGGATAGCCGGGCAGCAAATCCTCCAACCCATAATTATTGCAAGCTTTCCAAGAACCGGAACCACATTTTTGCATGGTATCATGGAGCAGGACCAGAGAATGCGCGTTCCGAAGAGCTGGGAGGTGATGTATCCTTCACCGCCACCTGATGAAAATGTAATCAACGACCAAAGGGTCAGTAAGGTTAACAATCAACTTACATGGTTTTTTAGAATGGCGCCTCAGTACAAGGTTGCACATCCGCTAGGAGCTGAACTGGCGCAGGAATGTATGGAGATAACCTCACATACTTTCAAAAGTGAGCGGTTTTACAGGACCTATCATGTTCCGGAATATGTAGATTGGGTAGATGGGGGCTCTTTAAAAGGTGCCTGTGCATTTCATAAAGCATTCCTCCAGCATTTGCAATGGAAATCCCAGGCAGGCTGGTGGGTATTAAAAAATCCACCCCATATCTTTGCCATCAATGAATTATCTGACACCTATCCAGATGCCCGGTTCATACAAACCCACCGTGACCCCATTACCGTTATTTCTTCTTTTATGAGCCACACACGTAGGCTGCGGAAAGCATTCTCCAACCAACCTGATCTGTATTCAAAAGAAAAAACCATTGAAAGATGGTCAGAGGGGATAAGTAGACTGATGAAATTCCGGGAAAATCATCCTGAATCGACCTGGATTGATATCCATTATCATGAATTGCTTGAAAGACCCATAGAAACGATAGAAAAAATTTATAGTGCCTTAGCCATTGATCTATCGGATAAAACATTGGATAAGATGAAAAAATTTGTAAAAGATCACCCGCAGTATGCGTATGGCGTCCATAAGTATGCCCCGAAGGATTTTGGTATTGACCCGGATATGAGAAATCCTGTGTTCGATCAGTATGTAGAGATATTTAAGGTTAAAAAAGATAAATATTAAATAAATTGAATTTAAAAGGTAAAAAATACCTAGTTACTGGAGCGTCCAGTGGTATTGGCTTGGCACTGGTCAAAAAACTGTTAGCGGCTGAAGCTGAAGTTGGAATTGTATGCCGTGATCAAGATAAAATTGATCAGGTTTTAGCATCCCCCGTGAACAACCTTGAACATATTTATCCATTCACTGCTGATTTATCCGTTCAATCTGACATTACGCATCTTGCCGCGAAAGTCTTAAATAAATTCGATAAACTCGATGGACTAATCAATAATGCCGGCGTTTTCACAAAAAAGCAAACCATAACCGAAGATGGTTTTGAATTACAATTTGCCGTGAACTATCTGGCACAGGTCCACCTTAATGTTTTGTTACTCCCCATTATCAAGGAAAGTAACGGCAGAATCGTGAATGTTGCCTCCATGGAGCATATGATCGGTAAACTTTATCCACAGGATATGCAGCTTACTAATAAGTACTTGGGCACCAGAGCATACAGACAATCTAAGCTTGCCGTCGTGATGGCCACAGCCTCCCTGGCCAGCAGGGTATCCGGAGTTACCGTAAATGCCGTGCATCCCGGGGTAGTCTATACCAAACTGGTTCATACCATCAGCCCATTGGCCGTCATTGTGAAAAAAATACTAAAATCTCCTGATCAGGGAGCAGAGGCACCATTTTACGTGGCCACCGACAAATCCTTAAACGAAGTTACAGGTAAATATTTCCATGAAAAAAAGATCAGTAAGCCGGCAAAAGAAGCCAGGGATCAAAAGAAAAACGACTGGCTCCTGGACCATACACTTGAGATGCTTAAGCTGAATCCTAAGCTGGCATGACCATACAAAATAAAAAAGTTTTTCTGACCGGCGGCCAGTCTTTTGTGGGATCAGCCGTTGCACGGGAATGTATCAATGGTGGTGCTAAACTATCAGTTCTGCTGCAGGAAAGGGATGATCATACCCTCGACTTATTAGAAAACCTTTCTTATCAAAAAGTTTATGGGGATATTTTCCAAAAGCAGACCTACCAGGACCATTTGAAAAATGTAGATCTGGTATTGCACTGTTTTGAAGACTACCGGACATGGGCACCTAATCCAAATGAGGTATTAAAGAACAACCTTGAGAGTACTAAATGCCTGTTGGGTGCGGTCAGCAATTATTCATCAGTAAGGGTTGTTTACATGAGCAGGGTTGGGGCTTTGGGCCGATTACCGGATGGCCGGACGGCCAATGAAAATACGCCAGTTAGTTATAAAGATATGGTCGGTAAATACCAAAGCAGCAAGTTCCTGGCTGAGCAAGCGGTGTTAAAATTTGTCGATAAAGGACTTGACGCAGTAATTGTAAACCCTTCGGCATGTATAGGAGAAAGGGATATGCAACCAACACCCATCGGAAAATTTCTTATTCGTTTTGTAAAAGGTGAGATAAAAGGGTTGATTGATGCAGGACGAAATTTTACGGACGTGCAGGACGTGGCAAGAGGCATATTGCTGGCCGCTGAAAAAGGAACAACAGGCGAACGATATATCCTCAGTGGCCATAACTTAAGCATCAAAGCGTTTCTGTCGAAAATCAGTAGTGTCACCAATGCTGAGGTTCCGAAAAAGCAGTTTCCCTGGGTGTTTGCTTACTTTTTTGCCCTTATTTCAACAATTAAGGCTAAGCTTACCGGTAAACCACCCAGGCTATCACTGGAAGCTGCCCTGGCATCCAGGCAAAAGCTCTACTTTGATGCCTCCAAAGCTAAAGCCGAACTGGGATGGCAGGCAGGACCGTTAGAGCCTGCCATCGAAAGGGCTTTAATATGGTTCAAAGACAATGGTTATTTTAATAAAGAATTATAATGTGGAATCAAATATTTGATTTAGCGGATAAAAGCATTGGTGTCCTTGACCATCTGGGGGTCAGTGCGGCAAGCCTCGATAAGGAAGGGCTGCTTGCAGCAGCCCGGAAAGAAGCAGGCCTGGAAGATTTTGGTGATAAATCATTTTTAACAGGGTTTGAAATCTTATTACAGGCCTATCAGGATGAAGCCAACCTCTCCCCCCTCGGTAAAGTGGTCACATATGCCGACACCTTACGCCTGCTCACCAACCGTTTGAAGATCATCCACGAGCAGAAGGAGCAGAGCCGCTTCCAACAAGAGTCAATAGAAAAACCTATATTCATACTGGGATTACCCCGCTGCGGTACCACTTTCATGCATCGCCTGCTGGCCGAAGACCCGGCTAACCGTGTGCCTTTTAGCTGGGAGGTGATGATGCCCACCAGAGACCAGGGAAGCAAAGAAAAGCGCATCAAAGAAACCGACAGGAAATTAAACTGGTTCGGAAGGTTGGCCCCTGAGTATAAAAAAATCCACCGAACCGGTGCTACCCATCCGCAGGAGTGTATCGCCATCTTAAGCTATAGCTTCCAAAGTATCCGGTTTCATAGAACGCATCATGTGCCCACTTACTGGAACTGGGTATTGAAAGCTGATAATTCCCTCGCCTACAAGGTACATAAGGATTTCCTGAAAATGCTACAGCACAATGGATGGCTTGATAGCAAACGATGGATATTGAAGACACCATCACACCTGTTTTTTGTCGATTCCATTTTAAAGGAATACCCTGATGCGCGGTTTATCCAAACGCACCGGAACCCCCTGACTGCCCTAAGCTCTAATCTGAGTCAGGTCGCTTTACTGAGGAAGGCCTTCAGCACTAAAGCCATAGAACCCAAAGCAGATGATGTGGTAGGGAACTGGTCCAATGCGCTCAACAGGTTTACAGCAATCCGAAAGACCCTTGGTCACGGGCGGGTTTTAGATGTTTATTACCATGATTTATCCAAAGACCCGGTGGGTGAGATCGCACGAATATACCGGTACTTTGGTTTTGAGCTTTCAGATGCGCTGCAGGCCCGCATGCAAGCATTTAGTAAGGAGCACCGAAAGGGGAAGTTTGGTAAACACCAATATCAACAGCAGCAGAAGCTATTTGATAATGCCAGGCATCTTGAAGCTTTCAGGCTCTATATGGATGCCCATGGCATAGACGCTAAGTAACCCTAAGCCATCCACGCTTATGATTTGAATAAGGAGCCACACAGCCCCACGCCTCGGCCTGCCCACCGTGGCCTGCCGCCGGCCAAGCCAGCCATCCCGAAATCCCACATCGGTCTCGGCCCGGCTCCAAAGCCAATTTATTTTCATAAACCGCTGCATGAATAACAGATATTTACTTACCATCGGGAGCAAGCGCTTGTGTGGCATCCTACTGGTCATAGGTATAGCGCTAGCGGTCCTACGCCATTAATTGCGAGCAGCTACCCGTCAGTCCTCTGGATCATTTGGATTTTTCAGGTTAGGATTAATAATGTATAAGCACAATGGTGGTTATACATATGTTGGTCTTAATTTGAAAAAACTTATTGTGTCACGAATCTATCTAAAAAATAGCGAGTTTGTTGCCTTTAAACTGAATTTTATTCAGGCATCATCTCAAGAGGTATTTGCCAGTAAGCATAATATAGTATTGACAACCGAATTAAAAGCGCTTACATTTTATGGATTAAAAAAAGGAACTGAAGATGATATAAAAAATAGCATCTGCTTAAGTTTGTCGAAATTCGGTAACAGAACACATAAATAGAATAGCAATAAAAATCAACCAAAAATACAATGAAGTTAGGGTTGAAAGATTTTGAAGAGGTTGACTTCGCTAAATTTGTGGCTTCTTATATGTCTTCTGAGGCTAATCGAATTCAATTTCGTTCAGGACCTATCCAGATTTATCCATTACAAATGGCTACTTCGTTTATCAAGGTACCAAGTCCACTTTTCAGGACAGAATATAACTTCTTGCTTCTTTTTTCTTCAGGTGGTGGGAAACAACAGGTAGATACCGATTTACTTGATCTGGAAGAAAATGATATGCTGTTTATTCGGGAAGGTCACTTGAGTGCTATAAGGGAAATATATCCAGAAACAACAGGGTTTTATGTACACATTGATAGTTCAGTATTGCACGATGTTTTTTCCGATAAAGACGTACTTAACAGGTTTACATTCTCCCCTAAAAATAGTGTATCTCCTCAAACCATGAACTGGCTAAGCAGGTGCTGTGGTCTGCTAATGGAGCAAAGAATGATGGATGTTAATACTCTTGATGTTCAACTTTCTTTACTGAAGGCTATCATCCAAAAGTTATCAGATGCTTTACCTACCACAACTTTAAAACCAGACCGACAATCTGAATTAACCATGAGATTTAAGGAATTGGTGTATTACAATGCTCACGCTGAAAGAAATGTTTCATTCTATTCAGGAAAACTTGCTGTAACCGATAACTACCTAAACCGATGTGTAAAGAAAATGACGAAGAAATCGACAAAGCAACACATCAATGAAATGGTAGTCGCAAAAAGTAAGATTTTACTAAAGGATACTTCGAAAAGCGTTTCGGAAATTGCCTTTGATCTAAACTTTGCTGACCCTTCTTACTTTGGCAGATTGTTTAAACAAGTCACTGGATTAAAGCCCTCTGAGTACAAAGCATCACTTAGGCACGATTTGTCCGACTAATCGCACGATTTCTACCAGATTTCGATCTAACCTATCTCGATTTTTACTGTTTATTAGATGAATAATTAATCGAGAAACTAT
>CAYSCZ010000067.1:0-16748 GCA_964429655.1 uncultured Roseivirgaceae bacterium | reverse complement strand
TCGAAGACCAGGCCCTCATCAATGGCGGCCTGACGGTGAACGGCCTGCTGAGCGCTGACACCTTACAAGCCGATAGCATCGCTACCAGGACGTTAACCGCCGACACCCTAAACGTCGCTGACCTGCTGACGGTGAACGGCCAGCTAAACATCAATGGCAGCCTCAGCGCTGATACCCTGGTTGCGGACAGCCTCAATGCCAGGATCTCAGTGACAGACACCTTACAGGTCGAAGACCAGGCCCTCATCAATGGCGGCCTGACGGTGAACGGCCTGCTGAGCGCCGACACCTTACAGGTGGACAACATCAATACCATAGTATTGGCTTCTGATACAGTCAGTGTAAATGATTTACTTCAAATTAATGACAGTCTGCGTATAGGCCAGAATGCATCGATCGGCGGCTTTATGGCGATCGACGACAGTTTGGTGGTTACCAACAATGTAAATATCGGAGGTAACCTAGATTTAAATAATAATAATATTTCCAATGTAAAAGACTTTACAATGGCAGGGTCACTTACTGTGAGTTCATTAAATCAAGCGGAATATGATGATATAAATGCATCAAATAATAATTTAATAATAGATGCCTCAGGAGTCTTCCAAAATTCTGATGAAAGACTTAAAGAAAACATAAATCTTCTTCAAAATACGGTATGGAAGTTAAACAAGTTAGGAGGATATAACTACAACTATAAAGCCGATAATGATAAGATAAAAAAAATAGGAGTTATAGCTCAAGAATTGCAAAAAGTTTATCCAGAACTGGTTTCAGAAGATAACCGGGGATTTCTTATGGTTAATTATCAGGGATTAATTCCAATCCTTTTGCAGGCCATTAAAGAGCAGCAAACACAGATTGATTCGTTAACCAAGGAAGTCAGTATAAAATCTCAAGATCTTGAAGATCAGAAATCTGAACTGAATGATCAAAGTGAGATAATTAAGCAGCTAAAAGCGGAGAATGAAGTTATTAAATCGGATATACAATTAATAAAAGCTGCCTTAGGAATAACATCACCTGATGATCAATCAAACATTGTCAAAGAAGAATGAAGAGAATAGCGATCATATTGACTTTGGTTTTATGCTGCTTCGTTAGTTATACCCAATTTGTCGTTTCGGGCGATGGAAGTATTGTAGTTACTGCCAATGCAACGCTTAATATCAATACAGAGGTGTCAAATGCAGGAAGTATCACAAATCAGGGGGTAATCAATTCAGAAGCTAATTGGGATAATCAATCAATTTTACAAAACGCAAATAATGCCTTATTTAGTCTTGGGGGAAATATGAATAACACTGGCATAATCAATAATGTGGGTGAAATCAGGATTGGAGGAGACTGGATCAATGAAAATAGCTACAATGGCATTGATGGGATTTTGGAACTAAATGGTTTTGATAATCAAACCATGGTGCATGGAAGCAATCAGTTGTTAGGTACCTTCATTGTGAACAATGGTATGACGAATACGTTGTTTGGAGATTCTATTCGAATTGTTGGTGCGCTAAGTATTGAAAACGGATTCCTTCAAACCAGTGATACGACCAGATTGATTATAGAAGAAGACGCGGAAGTTATCGGAGGAAATGAAAACGCATATTTTGAAGGAAAGCTATTTCAAAAAGGTAATGGATTTAGGTTTTTCCCGTTGGGCCTTAATGGATTATATCTTCCAATAACCCTGGAGAACGTATCAGGTATTAATCCGGTATTAAGTGTGGAAGTAGGGGAGTTTGGCGAACCACCAATACCAAGCAACGAGCTTGTTGGTATTTCTGAGTCAAATTACTGGCTGGTAAGTGTAGAATCCGGGACATTCACAGAAAGTTTAATAAAAGTGGAATTTGAGGGTGCTGATCTTAATAATTTCACCAATACGAACAATTTAAATTTAGTAAGTGGGCCGGTACTGGCAGAAGCTGATTCTGTAACGGGGCCATATAACTCTTTAGGCAGGGGGAGTTTACTTGATTCTGATGAGGAAACATTCGGTATTATTGAAAGTGACCTGGAGTTTACCAAGCGATATATTGCCATTGGCCTTGGTCCTGAAAGACCTCGTGGGGGCATTTTATATGTTCCAAATGCTTTTTCTCCCAATGCTTCCAACCTTGATGATCAGGCTTTCAAAGTCTTTGGAGAGGATGTATCAAATGAAAATTTCAGTATTATTATTTTCAACAGGTTGGGTGTTGAGGTATTTCAATCCAATGATTTCGATTTTATGAATACAGTTGGTTGGGACGGAACCAACCAAAACAACAGTAACGTAAGTACTGCCGGCATCTACAGGTATATTTTAAAAGGTCAATTTATAAACGGTAATCCTTTTGAGAAAAATGGAGTAATACATTTGATTAGATGAGAGTTTGGCTGACCATATTACTAATTATGACCCTCAATTCTGGGATTTATGCCCAGGAGGGCCAGTTTTCGCAGTACTATGCTTCTTCTTTATTTTTAAACCCTGCATTTGCAGGTATTGGTAGTGGAATGTCCCTGTCATTGAACCATAAACAACAGCCTCAAAACCTTGATGTCACCAATCAATTAAGTCAGTTTTCTTTAGCGTTTCCAATCTATCAGGGGTCTATTGAGGGTAAAAAATTAGGAGGAGTTGGAATCACTGTTTTTAATGAATCCCAGGGTTTGTCAGGAGCATTCCAATCAACAGGCGCATTAGTAACCGCTGCTTATACCTTTAAATTTGATTTGTTTGGCCCGGAATTTTTAGTGTTTGGTGTGCAGGGGGGCTATATCCAAAGGTTCATTGATTTTGATAATCTTATCTGGGGCTCGCAATACAGTCCGTTCATAGGTTTTGATCCAACATTGAATAATCCTTCCGATCAATTCAACGATCAAATTGGTTTCCCTGTCTTAAACATTGGTGCGCTTTATTATTTTAACCCGGACCGTTCATATCTTTTGTACCAAACCGCTGGTTTTTTCGGCTTTAATGTCAGGAACATTGTCAGTCAAAAAGAATCTTTTGTAGAAAATGAGTCTGTTGATAGTCCTTTATCCATTGGTATTCATGGGGGTTTCGAATATATCATAAATGGTAAATTGAGATGGGCACCAAACTTATTACTCAATTACTTTGATGGGAACCTGCAAACAAATATTGGGAATTATTTTTTATATGATATTAAAAGCGATGGACGTCAGATTAGCAATCTGAATTTAAATCTGGTGGGGGGTATATGGTACAGGGTCAGGGACTCTTTCATTTTTCTGGTAGGAATGAGTAAGAATAAATATCGGGTAGGCTTAAGTTATGATCTTAACAGGAGCTTTTTAAATAGTGGGGAGAGAAATGATACCTTACAGCCTGCTTTTGAAATATCCTTTAATTATAATGTTTCAAAAAGTAATACTAGCAGAAAATTCTCAAATCCGTTATTTTAGCAGGTTATGAAATGGCTATTACTAACTATTACTTTTTTTTTATTTTTTGATACAATATTTGCTCAAAAAGTAACAAGTATTAACCAGGCCGCTGAGCGATTTTTTGAAAATGAACAATTTTACAAGGCTGCTGAGTACTATAAAAGGGCTTTAAAAAAAGAACCTGAGAACTTAACCGCTAACTATCAATTGGCGGAATGTTACAGGGAATTAACCAACTATTCTCAAGCAGAGTATTATTACGAGAAATCGCTGGGAGGCTCTAACCAGCGATTTCCAAAAGCGAGATATTATTTCGCTTTGATGAAAAAATTCAATGGTAACTATGAAGAGGCCTTAAACAATTTTGAGCGCTTCTTAGAGGAAGTAGAAGATAATAGCTACATCGGAAGTGAAGAGAAAGTTATATTTAGAAATCAAGCACAAATAGAGCGGGAAGGCTGTTTGTTGGCCCTTCAGGAATTATCACAGCCCGTTCGTAATCACGAGTTTACAATATTATCCAAACCTATTAATTCGCCGTACAATGACTTTGCACCATATGTCTATCAGCATGATTCTTCAATAATTATCGCCTCTTCCAGGGAATCTACTAAAGGGAAAAACCTGGACGTGAAATTTGGTGAGGCATTTGCAGACATGTTTAGGTTTAAGAGGGAAGATAGTTTGTGGGTGCGCACTTCCGACAGTGATAATTTCTCTAAAGCAATAAATACGAAGTTTCCGGAGGGTTCAGGTATTTTTAATAAAGCAAACGATAAGTTCTACTTTACTTACTGCCATGATGATTTGGGTGGATGCCAGATATTCGTTTCCAGGTTGGATGGTAAAGCGTGGAGCGAACCTGAGCCATTGAATGAAAATATAAATGTAGCAGGATATGATATGAGGCACCCCTCATTATCTCCGGGTGGCGATACACTATTCTTCTCCTCTAATAGACCGGGAGGTGAAGGAGCATCTGATATTTGGATTAGCATATCAGCAGGAAATGACTCCTGGGGGCCGCCTCAAAATCTTGGTAGTGATGTGAATACATCATTTAGAGAGATATCTCCTTTTTTTGATTATAAAGAAGGCGTCTTGTTTTTCGCATCTGATGGACACAAAGGGTATGGTGGCTTTGATATTTATGTAACTGAAAATGAAAATTTTACATCTACCAATATATTTAATATGGGGTTCCCATATAATAGCAACAGAGATGATGCTTTTTTAATCTTAGGGGAGGGTCATGGTTATTTGGCATCTAACAGACTGGAGGGAATCGGAAAATTTGATATTTATACTTTCAATAAAACAACTGATGAAGAGATCATTGCTGAGATATTTTCAGATGAAGCGATAGCAGGAAGAACCTCTGTTTTTTCTACTGATTATGATTTTGAAGCAACCGATCAATTAAAAATTGAAGGTATCATATCTCATTTGGTCGCATCCAGGCTGTATGGTGTTGAGTTATCACTTACTGATGAAGAGGAGAAATATTACAAAGATCTATCCGATGAAGATAAAAAAAGAATAGAGCGAATTATTAAATCCAGATTAAGAATTTTAAATAGAAATAATTTGCAGGCTGTGAGGGAGGAAGATGAATTTTTTTACCAACAGCTTCAGTCCGGTGAGAAGTTCCTTGTTGACCGGATGGTAAATCAGTACATGCAGGACTACTCTGTAGGTCTGCATGTTAGGTTATCGGAGGAGGAGCGTAGATTTTATGATCAATTAAACGTTGATTCCAAAGAAAAAGTAGATCAATATATTGCCCTTCAGCTAAAGGAATATGAGGAGCTAGACCTTACCGATGACTATTATAAAACGCTCGATGAACCTGATAAGACTGAGGTAGATAATATTTCATTAAAGTTCTTAACAGGGAAAAAGAATATTGATAATCTTTCTTTGAGCTATTCCAGTAATAGTTTCCTTAATGATCTTGATGATGAAGATCGGAATAAGATGGAGCGCACCATAAAAAACCAGGTATTTACAATAGCCGAAAATGAAAAATTTCAAATTGAAGATGCAGAACGGGTATTTTTTGAAAACCTTACCAAAACTGAAAGAGGAGCATTGAACCATATGGCACAGGCTTTTATTATTTCCTCCATGAACAATTTTGAGGAGCATCTTTCAAAAAAAGACCTGGAATTTTATAATAGTCTGTCCAGTAATCAAAAGGATAAACTGGATAAGATCCTGGCAAAAAGGATCCAAAACCTCGTAAAATCTGATATTTACACTTTTCAGGCGATGCGGAGGTCGAGTAAAGAACAACTTCTTCAATTAGCCAGTGTAAATTTAAATAGTGATTTTGATCAAATTCTTAAGACGGTAAACCAGCAAGGACAGGGAAATCTATTGGAACTTTCAGACCAGGAAAAACAAAAGTTCACAAGACTTATTGCCAATGCATCTGTACTTATCGGTAAATCTTCTTCTAGCGGGGACATTGGTTTAGTTGATTATTTTGAAGGACAGTCAAATGGTGACTTACCTGAGGGAACCATCGAGATTGGAGAATTGACAGCTGAATTTCTTAG
Organism: uncultured Roseivirgaceae bacterium; assembly: GCA_964429655.1. Lineage (GTDB taxonomy): Bacteria > Bacteroidota > Bacteroidia > Cytophagales > Cyclobacteriaceae > CAYSCZ01. The sequence continues at coordinate 10,785 of CAYSCZ010000067.1, read as the reverse complement.
TGAAGATTTTGAATACTCTTCTGATCTAATTGTAAAAGAATCAACGCAAGATCTTGATTCAGAACCAAATCGTGTCGGACAGCTATCATCAGAAGATTTAACAGCCCGGGATAGCTATGAAAACCAAGGGACAAATTCACAAATGAAATATGAAGATCCTACTCGGGGTGATTCTGGACAATTAGTAACCCGTGAGGACCAAGCGGTGATAAAAGAAAATAATATTCCGATTCAAGAAATACCTAAAAATCAAGAACCGGTAAAAAGAATCACTTCTGATGAAATAGAGTATTACAATAACTTAGATATTGAAAAAAGAAAGTTAATCGATAAGATTGTTGCATTGCGAATGGTGAATGATTATTTCGAATCAAATCCTGAAGCATCGCCTGCAAGTGATAGGGATTATTTTAAAGCACTATCTCAAAGGGAGAAGTCGTCCATTAAAAGATTATCAAAGTATTTACAGGAAGAACTTTCATCAAATGAAGCAAATGAAATAGAAAGTGATCTTAACTTTTATGATAATTTATCATTGAACAAAAAAAGAAATGTGAATAGGTTCATTGTTGGTAGATTATATGATTTCGCTGATGACGAACATATTTATGGATTGAGTTACGAAGATCTTCGTATGCTCCGTAGAATGAATTCAAATGAAAGGAAGTTACTTAGAAACCTTCAAAATATAAGAACTAGTACACAAAATATATTTGGGAACAGATTGGATCTTGAGAATACAATTCTAGAAACTACACAATTAATATCAGAAGTAAAAGGGTTTTCGAATAATACCTCAGAAAATCTTGATGTTTCCGGAAAGCTAGTCGAGATAAAATCGGGAAGACCGCTGGATGACTATACCATTTCTATAGTAGGTGGAAATGGACGAAAAGTGAAACAAACCACTACCGATAAATACGGATTTTTTCAATTTAAAAATGTTCCATCCCAACGGAAGTATTCTATACTGAGTGATGAAGATGGCCTGAAAGTCAATGCAAGAGATTTATTCTTCATCAAAGAAATTAAGGTGATTGGTAGTAACGCACCCATTTATAACACCCAGGTAGCAGATATATATTTGAATGAATCAAAGTTAAATAACACAACCAAGCAGTTTATAGATCAGCTTACTGAGGAATATGTAGACCAGCCAGACGTTGAAATAAATATTGATGGTAGGTTTTCTGATGTCAGTGAGGGAAATAAAATACTAGAGGATGTGGTAAAAAAACTCCGGAAAGAAGGTTTTTCTCAAAAAAGAATATCCTATACTGTGAGTAAGATCACCCAGGTAGAAGAGAGCGTATACACCCCGCTGCTTAATAACAGGTTGATTTTTAATCTGGTTACCAATAAAAAATTAGACGTAACTGTGTACAAAACAATTGTAAGCAGGGACGAACTCTTAGTCTCAGATTTGGCGGAAAATCTTAATGTGAGTGAGGAAAATCTGGAAAGCTTAAATGATTTTAAAAATAAATTGATTGATAAATATACACCTATAATTGTTGAAGCTACAAAAGCCAAAAACCTTAGTCTTGATGTGGCCATTGACTTGTCCAGTGTTGGGTTGGTTCAGTTGGAGTATAAAGTAAATGATGGGGAATCAGTTATAACCATCGCAGAAAAATTTAACATACCAGAGGAGTTAATTATGGAGATGAATAATTTAAGCTCTTCCTTAGTTGATCCAGGGAAAGTTCTAAAGATGTATATTAGAAATTAATAAATATTAACCTTCGCCTATCAATATAAATGCGCCCCATACCAAGGGATCATTGTATTTTTCCTGAAGGGTGATCTGAGCATTCCTGAAAGATTCACGAATATTACCCGTTTTTAAATAATTATCGTAGAACGCCGTCATCAAGACCTGAGTTTCCTGATCTTGGACCTTAAATAAGGAAATAATTAAATTATCTGCACCTGCAACTTTAAATGCTCTTTGCAATCCATAAACCCCTTCACCATTTCTTATTTCTCCTAACCCTGTTTCACAAGCAGATAAAACCACTAAATCGGTCCCTCCCAAGTTCAAATTCATAGCCTCATAAGCTGTTAATATGCCGTCTTCGCGGTTTGTATCAACTTCCTTTCCATCTATGAAGTTTTTGATGGACTGATTAGCATTGGATAATATTAAACCCGACTTAAATAATGGATTATGCTTGGTTACATTAGCCACATTAAATGCGAATCCCTCATCACCCAAAAAGTATCCGTGGCTGGCTATATGAAGTATTCTTGGATGATTTACGTTTTTGATTGATTCCTCAGTGGCATCATCATATAAGTATTTTTGATAATCCCAGCCAGATTCTTCAAAGCGATTACTTATTGATTGCACTTCTATTTCCGTTCCCGGAAGACTTTTAAAAGGAAATCCACTAAAATTTCTGATCTCTTTAGAGGATGCCAGTGCATCAGGCATACTGATTGATTGGTTTTCATTGTAATCGGGATTACCTACAAGCACTACTTCATTATTTTGTATCTCCTGAGATTTATTATCAAATAAATCCTTTGTACTGGTAAGTAAGACGATATCCGACGCATTAATCAGAAATTTTTTTGTTTCATTGTGATAGAAAGCATTTGGATTAAGCTTATTATAAATGCCATCAGGAGAAAGATAAACCTTGTTAATGCCTTCAAGTTTATCAGCAATCTTTTTCCAAAAGACATTATAGCTGTAAATATCCCTTACATTATACTTTAGTGCGTTTTTGAAGGCCGCATAATATTGCTTTTCCATTACATTCCCATCCTCAAATATCACAAATTCAGGATTTAAATATGAATCCTTTTTAACAATTAGGGCAGCATACATCACTTTATCGCTAAACCCATAGATATATTCATCCTCACTGTCAATATTTTTAAAATCCCTGAATCTAACAATCTCAATGGCGGCTTCATCATCATTTAATTTTGATCTGATATCTTTCCAGTCTACCTGATTGTCTTGTAGGCTTTCACTAAATTCCCTTGATTTATAAGACAGTTTTTTTTCCAGGTTATTAATGAAATCTTCCAGGTCTTCCAGGTTGATATTCATTTGTTTCAATCTACTTTCACCAATCTGGTAATACTTGGCAAGCCTTGACTTTAAAGACTTCCATCTAATGAAATCATCAATCAATTCCTGGTCTCCACTATTATAAATCCCATTGCGCATTTTTTCTGAGGCGTAGAAAATAATGGCTTTTGTTGCAAGTTGGCTGTTGTAGAGGTCTCCAATTATATCAGGGCTATCATCTTTCAATTGATAAGCGACTGATGAGAAACGTTCTACATCCTGCCTGACTGTGGTATAGAATTGTTCTCTTTCAAGTTCACTTAGTGCCGGGAAAACTGTATTAACCTGGTTAATTTGAATCTGAATGGCCTGATTGAAATAAGATTTTGATTTAGCCTCTTGATTATGACTTAAATAATACAGGCCCAGGTTGTCAAGGGATTTTGCATAAGATGGATGATTTTCACCAAGACTATGCTTTCTCAATTCCAGTGATTTCTGGTACAATGGCTCCGCATGTTCATAATCCCCCATGCTTGAATAAAGAATGGCCAGGTTATTCACTGTCATGGCGTAGTCTGGATGATCCATTCCTAGAGCTATCTTATCAATCTTGATCGTTTTTTCATATAGCGCTTTGGCTTCCTTGTAATTTCCCAGCTGCCGGTGGACACCCGCTAAATTATTTAATACAGTCGCATAGCTTGGATGGTATTCACCATATTCATTGAGGAATATCTCTGAGGATTCTTCATAAAGACTTTTAGCCTTTTCGAATTCTTTTGTTGTTTTATAAACACTTGCAAGGTGGTTTATAATAATGGCATAATCATGGTGCCTGTCTCCAACGGACACGGCACTGGCATCTTTTGCCTTAATAAGGTATTCCTGAGCTTTTTCATAGTTCGCAAGGTCTTTATAAAGCACACCAAGGTCATTTAAAGTTTCCACAACATATACCTGGTCTATGTCTGGCATCGAATATTTAAGATTAAGGGTTTTCAGAAGTACTTTTTCAGCTTCTCCAAAACGGCCCATTCTTTCATAGATATTTCCTAATATTTCCAACGTCTCGAGATAATCAATGGATTTGGTGAGCTCCATTTTTTCGTATTCATTGAGGGACCGCTGTACAAATCCCAGTGCCTTATCAAGCTTTCCTGTTTTTAGATAAGATTTACTTATGCTAGCCAATGACTTGGCGAACAGCTCGGGATGATTTTCAATTATTGCTTTGCTCACTTCCAAAGACTTTTGGTAAAAAGCCAGCGCTCGATCATATATTCCCAGTTCAATAAATAGTTCACCTAAGTTATTCAGGGAATTTGCAAACTCTATTGACTCAGTACCATGTTGGGATTTATTTATCCTGAGGACATCAAAATAGTACCTTTTAGCTTTTTCAAAAGATCCGATATCAACCAGTAGACCGGCATAATTGCTTAATGAAACTAAATATTCATCGTGTTTCTCTCCGTATTTTTCTATTTTGATGTCAATTGCTTTTCTAAGGGTATCTTTTGCCTGTGTATAAAATCCATTTTTCCAATAGGCCAGGCCCAGGTCATTCAGCAGCTGGGCATATAATTTTTCATCTTTAACACCCGACTTTAAGTAATTACTAAGTTTCTCTTCCAGTTCTTTTACAGATTGATCGCTATTCGTACCGGAGTAAGCTGTGGGAGCATTTACGAAAAAAATAATTATCAGCATAAAGAGATAAATAACTGATAATCGATAGGTGAAACATTTCATATTTGAATCGAGTAGCTGTATTGTTTATATATTAATACAAAATTAATTAAAGTTTTTATTAACCCGTAAAAACGCGACTGTCCTTTAAGTTATATCAAATTTTATTGCATAATGAGGTCTAAATTTCGTCAGGAATTTTTCTAAGCAATTTGATTTGCATTCAAAAAGTAAATTAATTTTAGTTTTTTTTAAATTTATTTTATAATCATCAGCAATTCATGAGATGGATTTCTAATTTTCCCGGGTATTATATTTTAATAATATTAATTATCTGTCCTTCCATCATTTCTGCTCAACAAGATGAGATTGACAGCCTTAAAGCAGTTTTAGGTTTTCAAGGAGTTGAAGAAAAAGTACGCATACTGGGAGAACTTTCGTGGTACTATAAAAATATTGATATTGATAGTTCCTTTATATATGCCAAGATCTCCAGGAAGCTTGCCGAATCTTCTGAAAATGAAGCGCTAATATCCTATGCATATAATAATCTAGCCAATGCTTATGAGGCAATAGGTGAGATGGATAGTGCCAAATACTTCCATGAAGAGTGCCTGAGAATTAAAACGGTGCTCAATGATTCATTAGGGTTAGCTGCCACTCACAATAACCTGGGCATTCTTTATGATCAGATGGGGATTTACAATAAATCATTGGATCATTATTTTAAATCTTTGAAGATATATGAAAAGCAATCTGATGATCCGTTTCAGATAGCAATGGTATTAGGAAATATTGGGATTGTTTATAAAAAACAAAAGGCATATGATATGGTGCTGGATTATTACAAGAAAGCCCTAAGCATCTATGACAGTGTCGGATCTGAATTTGGTTCAACTGTTGTAACCGGAAATATTGCTTCTGTTTTAATTTATTTAAAAGATTTTAAAGGCTCCTTAGAATATTCAAAAAAGGCCCTTGTGGGTTATGAGGGCTTGGGATATACAAGATATATACCTTATGTTCACCACAACTTAGGCTTAGCGCTGGATAGCTTAGGTAACTATGAAGAAGCGAAAAAATATTACCTGAGTGCGATTCAAAGCCATAAAAAAAACAGGAATTTTAAAGAGTTAGCATTAACCTATCTGAACCTCTCAGGAAGTTGTATGAATACCTTGGAATTTAACGATGCACTGAAGTATTCAAAAAAAGCGATACAATATGCTAAAAAATCGAAGGCCTTCGATTATGAAGTGCAAAGCTTCAAAGCGATGGCAGAGGCATATGCAGCCTTAGACAATTACAAATCTTCATATCAGAATTTGTTGACATTCATTGATGGCAACGATAGCCTTTTTGAAGAAAATAAGACCAAACAAATATTTGAATTAAAAACAAAATATGAATCTGAGAAAAAAGAACAATTAATAGACCTTCAGCAAGCTCAGTTAGAAAAGCAGGATCTTGCTATACAACGTAATTTAATTTTAATAATTGGGTTGATTCTTGCCATTGTTCTGGTCGCCGCAATATTTGCTATATGGAGAAAACGTTCGATAGCGCAAAAAAATGCAGAATTACAGCGAGAGAAAGCCTCAATGCATGAAGCTCAGATAAAATCTGTTATTCAGTCACAGGAGCAGGAAAGGGAAAGGTTTGCTACCGATCTTCATGATGGCATGGGACAACTTATAAATGCTTTGAATTTAAATATTGAAGGACTAAAACAGTCTGATAATCGTGACGTCGAACATAGGAATCAACTCTACGAAAATTCAACAGAGATATTAAGTGATATTTATGAAGAACTTCGGAACATCGCTTTTAATTTGATGCCCCGCACACTTGTTAAGCAGGGCCTATTTTTGGCTTTAGATGAATTGGCAAAGAGAATTAATCAGTCAGGACAGTTATCTGTGGAATTTAATGTTGGGGATATTAAACACCGATTAAATGATATAGCTGAGATAGCCTTATACAGAATCATTCAGGAGTTTATTTCTAATATTATTAAATATGCCAGGGCAAAGCATGTGTTTATTCAATTTACCACAGATAATAAAACAGAGTTAACACTAACTATTGAAGATGATGGTATCGGCTATGATATCGATGCCTTTAAGCACGGAAAAGGTAATGGATGGAAAAATATCAACTCAAGATTAAACTTCATAAATGCAGTCCTGGAAATTGATACCAGACCAGGAAGAAAAGGATCCACAGTCATCATTAATATACCACTCAAAGAAATCATCGCGGACAATCAGGATCGAACTGAAAAAGCCCTTATTACTTAAAAAAAGACATTATGGCTTGTTTCCAACCCTTCGTAGGAAAAATATGCGTCATAATGTCGTAAAGATAGAAATAAAACGTTTGGAATAAGATTTGTATAGCAATTAATAAAAATAAATTGTTAAACCTTAAACCCAATTATCATGACACTAATTAGAACAAATCGTGACTTATTTCCGGCACTAAACGGAATGTTTGATGATTTCTTTAACACAGAAATGAATGATTGGAGACAAAGCAATTTTTCGTCTACCAATACCACGCTTCCAAAAGTAAATATCAGGGAGAATGACGATGGATTCCAGGTAGAAATGGCAGCTCCTGGTATGACCAAAAATGATTTCAACATCAATGTGGAGCAAAATATTCTGACTATTTCATCAAGTAAAGAAGCGGAAGAAAAAGATGAGGATAGTAGATACACCAAAAGGGAGTTTGCTTATCAGTCATTTCAAAGATCTTTTACACTACCAGACACCGCAGATGGCGAAAAAATAAGCGCAAAATATGAAAATGGTATTTTGGAAGTGAATATTCCAAAGAGAGAAGAAGCTAAACCAAAGCCACCTAGAAAAATTACCATAGCATAGCATTGATTGGCAGGTTATATACCTGCCATTGTTAAAGTATATTTTTTAAACTGAAAGGAGGTTGATATGGACTTATTTAAGTGGACAAGTAAAATAAAGCCTGAATTTCCGAACGGTGTAGAAAAATTTTTTCGGACAAATATCGAGGAGAAAAAAAATCCGTTAGAACACATAGCAACGGTCCCATCAGTTAACACAAGTGATAATAAAAAGGCATTTGAAGTCTCAGTTGCTGTACCCGGACTGGATAAAAAATATGTTCAGTTTGAGATAAGCAATGATTGTTTGATTAATTCCTCTGAAAAAACATTTAATAAAGAAGAAAACGACAGCCACTGGATGAGAAAGGATTATGGTTATGCATCCTTTCAACGAATGTTCAGGTCACCGAAAAATGCTGACCCGGATCAGGTTGAAGCTAAAACGAATAATGGTTTTCTTACCATTAAAATGGCTAAACGAGAAGGTCCTGAATCTAAACCAAAAAAATTATTGGTTAAATATAAAAAGGAGGTTCTATGGAATTACTGGCATTGGGCATGACGCTGGTAGGCTTATTTTATGTTACAATCATTCTGGTTGTCAGCTACATAAATGGATTAATAGATAAAGAAAAGATCTTTAAGCTTAAGTTGATTTCAAACAGAAAAAATGGTAACGCAAAGTTTTCTGACATAAGTGAGTCCAGAAAAGAAGTGTATAAATAAAACAACTAAAATAAATAGAACATTAATATGAAAAATCATATCATCAGCGGTATTGTTGCTTTGTCAGTATCGTTAGGAGTGGTTGTAATTTCACCACACTTTACCGAAAAGGAAAATACGGTTAAAATTGAACACATAGATAAAATACCATCCACCGGTGCAGTATTTACTGTGAATGAGGACAGTGAAGTAGTGCCTTTGGATTTTATAGATGTTTCCAAAAAAGTTATGGATGCTGTAGTGCACATAAAAGCAAGTACAACCTATCTATCCCCAGGATCCGGGCAATACAGGACAATACCTGACCCTTTTAGGGAATTTTTCAGGGATGATTACTTTGATCAGTTCTTCGGGCCGCAACAAAGGCAGCCTGCTCCACGAAGGCAGGAACCTCAGGCAAGAGTGGGTACCGGATCAGGGGTGATAATAAATGAAGAAGGTTACATAGTGACCAATAATCATGTCATTGATAATGCGGATGATATAGAAGTAACCCTTCATGATAATAGATCATATAAAGCCACAGTTATTGGCACAGATCCAATGACTGATCTGGCACTGATTCAGATCAATGAAAATGATCTGGTTACTTTACCCATGGTAAATTCTGACGATGTGGAGGTCGGAGAATGGGTATTGGCTGTAGGAAATCCATTCAATCTGAATTCTACGGTCACTGCGGGAATTGTAAGTGCAAAATCAAGGAACATAAACATATTAAAGAATCAGTATGCAGTAGAATCATTCATTCAAACCGATGCGGCAATAAATCCCGGAAATAGCGGAGGGGCTCTTGTCAATCTTCAGGGAGGGCTAGTCGGAATTAATACTGCCATCGCAAGTCCTACCGGTGCATATGCAGGTTATGGATTTGCTGTACCGTCAAACATTGTTACCAAAGTTGTTGAGGACTTATTAAAATACGGCACTGTTCAGAGGGGTTATCTGGGAGTCACCATTCGAGGTATCAATGGCAACCTGGTAAAAGAAAAAAATTTGAGTGTTAATGAAGGCGTATACATAGATAGTGTGTTAGCAAATGGTGCAGCCCATGAAGCTGGAATAAAAAAAGGAGATGTAATTATTGAAGTAAATGATGATGAAGTATCCACAGCACCTGAATTACAAGAATTAATTGCGCGTCACAGACCTGGGGATGAGGTAGCCCTGAAAGTGATCAGAGGAGAAAATACCATAAGCTTGAAAGCTAAACTGAAAAATAGGGAAGGGGAAACCACGTTCCTGGCAAACAACAGAAATGAGGTTATTAATGAATTAGGTGCTGTATTTGAAGATATTGATGATGAAACGGCTGAAAAACTGGATATTGAAGGTGGTGTGCGAGTGAAAAAGTTATACGCGGGAAAATTGAGAAACTATACCGACATCCGGGAAGGTTTTATCATTACAAAGGTTGATAAGATATCCATTAAAAGCACTAAAGATTTAGCAAAAGCTTTGGATAATGTAGAAGGCGGGGTCTTGATTGAAGGAATTTATGAAGATCTTCCAGGTAAACAGTTTTATGCATTTGGAATGTAATTTTGATAGCTCAACGGAAACATAACATCCGTTGGGCAATGTCGTAAAACTGACATTTTATCAGTGAAAAAATGACAAAAAATCATTTTAATCGTTTGGCATACAGTTTGTTATGAATAAATCGAACCATGGTTCCTCTTAGTTATTGATAAATTTTAATGTATTGGGTTCACTGTATCGGGCAGTGATTTTTCAAAATAGGATGTAATAAATTGTTTAACATTAAAACTTATTGATTATGAATAGCTTACAAAAATTAAATCCATTATTATCAAACACATTTTTTGATGATTTTTTCACCAAAGATTTCTTTGGATTGTCAAATTGGACCAGCGAAGGTTCAACCTTGCCAAAGGTCAACATCGTAGAAACGGCTGAAGATTTCAGAGTTGAAATGGCAGCACCTGGAATGAAAAAAGAAGATTTTCAGATAGAATTAGATAATGATATGCTTACCATTCAATCTGAGGTGTCTTCACAGGATACTGAGAAGGGTAATGACAAAAGATTTACTCGTAGGGAATTTAGCTATCAATCATTTAAACGCTCTTTTTATCTACCCAACACGGTAGAGTCTGACAAGATTGAAGCTAAATATCATGACGGTATCTTAAGTCTTTCAATACCTAAAAAAGAAGAGGCTAAGAAAAAACCTTCAAGGACAATTAATATTTCTTAATCACTTCAAGGAAGGCTTTATCGCCTTCCTTTTTTTACGATCTACCATTCAATTATATAAAGTTAATAGCTTGCTAAGATGAGCACATTAAACATTCTTTATAAGTTGTTCCTCACCATGCCCCTGACGGCATTGTTTTTTCTTACACTCTTTTATGTAGTGAATTTTAGATGGTATGATCTAAAAGCCTCAATCTTAAATCCAGATTTGTCATTGGAATTTTGTCATGAAGGGTTAAAGCCCAAAAAATCA
>CAYSCZ010000066.1:0-16810 GCA_964429655.1 uncultured Roseivirgaceae bacterium | reverse complement strand
TAATAATTAATTGACAATTTTAACTAAAAATTAGTGGCAGGTTTAATTTGGTTATTGATTGTTCTTAACTTGGATTAAATTTTAAATCATAAAACCTATGATGCATCCCTGGCACGATGTTCCTATTGGAAAAAAAGCACCGGAAATTGTAAATGCCATTATTGAAATCCCGCAGAATAACAGGGCTAAATATGAATTGGACAAAGAAACCGGTCTATTGAAATTGGATCGGATCCTCTATTCAAATGTTTATTACCCGGCAAATTATGGCTTTCTCCCCACCACCTATTGTGATGATGATGACCCCCTTGATATACTTGTTCTATCGCAAGCGACGCTTCAGTCACTTTGCCTGGTATCAGCAAAGGTTATTGGAGTGATGCAAATGTTGGACAGTGGTGAAAAAGACGATAAGATAATTGCTGTTGCCAATGATGATATGAGCGTTAATCACATCAATGATATTAATGACCTTCCAAATCATTTTATCCGTGAGATGACCAGCTTTTTTGAAGATTACAAAAAATTGGAGCACAAAACAGTTGTTGTGGAAGACTTCCAGGATAAATCATTAGCGCTTGATATAGTAAATAAGGCATTGGAAGATTATAGAAAGAAATTCGGAAAATAATACCTAACAAAATGGCTGCAATTAGCTTAAGAAAGCTTTTCGGTACATTAAACCCGGAATTGTCATTAGACTTTCTATCACATGGTTAAATCACTTCAAATCAGACACTTAACATGTTATTGGCTCGTCACCATAGCGATGCTATGTCTCCTCGACCTAAGTGCCTGATTTTTTGGGCTTTAACCCTTTATGACAAAATTCCAATGACAAATCTGGGTTAAATGATGAAGTGGATAAGGACGAGATCTATCTGAGGTATCAAAAAAGAAAGTGTGGCCTAAGCACGCGTTATTCAAAAAGGTGGATAATGGCCAGGTGGTGGAATTAGATATTAACATTGAAAATGTGCCAACTAGTGGCTTCACGGTCATTGAGCTATGGGATTATGATCTGACAAGTAAGAATGATCTGCTGGGTAGGTTTAGAATGAAAGTCGATGAAATAAGCACAGGTCCTTTTCACACTACTATGGAAGTATTGAAAAATCCAAGCACTGCTTCCTATCGTTTAGAATGGGAAATCTATCATGAACCATTAGAACCATAAATTTTATGCAATCTGGTTTACTTTCATTTGTGCTTCGGTTCCTAAAATAAAGTTGCTATTATATTTTTTTAGAAAGCTTTTATAAAGTAACTGTCCCATCTTGTCAGAATGAAACGGCCCCCAAAACTCCAATATAACTTCTCCGTTTTTTTTAAAGATCAATTTTGCGAAACCATTATTCAACCTGTAGTCTATTAGATATTTCCCGGGATTGATTGAAGAAATTTTTGATCCGGAGCCACTAACTATGTAATGATTGCCTCTCCTGATGGAGTGCTGAAATGAATGGTCATGACCGGAAACATGGTAAATATTATCATATCGATCAAGCAGCTTTAAAATTTTTCTCTTAATGTAATGATAAGTTGGATGACATAAATCTTGTAGAGGCATATTGAAATCCAAAAAAGGAAATAAATAACCTATACCAGGCAGCGGAAGCATCAGTCGATTATCGCTAAACCTCAGTGGAAAGATCAAATCCTTCATGGTTGCACTTTTTGAATGATCGCCATAAGTAACGAAGGGATGGTGGGTAGCTAAAATGATTTGTTTATCCTGATGGGATGCCAGCATCTTTTTCAAATGATTAAAGAACATTTTGAATGCTTTTCTTGAACTAATTTGCTGGTCTGGTTTGTCCAGGGAATGAAGGAACCACTGCAGGTCACATGCAATCAATACCAGACTGCCACTCAATCTTTTTAATGTAGGTCCTGGAAGTGCATCGCCCGGAATAAATGACCCTGGAGATTCTAAATATTTATTTACCAGTTTCTGCTGATTTATAACATTTACAAAACCATCTTTTCCTGAGTTATCCCAATCATGATTACCGGGCAATACAAAAGTGTATCCTGGAAAATCATCGGTTACCTCCAACAATTTCAGGAGTTTTGACTCATCCTCGGACCTGTTGACTTCTTTGAAACTTCTTAGTCCATTATTGTAAATATTGTCACCTAAAAATATAAGAATGTCATCTTGAGATGCCTTATCTAAATGATTTTTTAAGGCTTTGAGGTTGTTGTCTTTCGGAAATTGAGGTTCACCTGCATCTCCAAGGAGATAAATTGAATATTCTTTTGAAGTCAGCTTTCTTTAGTTTTTTATTGCTGTAAAGATAATTTCACGGGAGCAGCTTACAGGTTAAGAAATTGTTATTGAAAGGGCATCTAAAATAACTTAGCGGAGGGGTTGGTTACTTTTGATACAGCTTCTTATTAAATTAGCTAATTACAAATCATCGACATATGAGTGAAATCAAAATACACCTCCTTTTAAACCACATTCCCATTGTCAGTATATTTATTGGGTTTATTATTTTAATAATAGGTACTATTAGAAAAACTCAAATATTACTATTCACTGGATTTATTATCATAATCTTTGCCGCAATAGTTGCTATACCTACCATAAACTCCGGGGAGGGTGCAGAGCATCATGTAGAAGAATTGGACAAATTTTCTCATGACGTAATCCATGAACATGAAGAGGCAGCAGAAAGTGCTATATGGGTAGTCTATCTTAGTGGATTACTATCCATCGCCGCACTATATTTAACCAGTAAAGAACATAAACTGGCCAGGTTATTTACCATTCTTACCATCATTGTATCTCTGGTTAGTTTAGTTATGCTTGCTAATGTGGGAAATACCGGTGGTAAAATAAGGAGACCCGACCTGGTTCAGTCTTAAATTATAATCATGTCTAGATTGTTGAAGCCGGTAGATAATCCAAAAAGGATTGTCTCTTTAGATTTACTTAGAGGCATAGCAATACTTGGGATATTAATCATGAATATTCAAAGCTTCGCCATGCCTGGGGCTGCTTACCTGAATCCAACAGCTTATGGAAACCTGGACGGAGTAAACAAATGGGTTTGGATAGTTAGTCATGTACTTGCAGACCAAAAGTTTATGGCGATATTTTCTGTGCTCTTTGGTGCTGGTATTGTGCTGATCACTCAGAAAGCTGAATCAAAAACCGGGAAATCTTTCGGTCTACACTACAGAAGAACACTATGGTTACTCATTATTGGGCTCATACATGCTCATATTATTTGGTATGGAGATATTCTGGTCCCCTACGCGATTTGTGCTTTATTTATTTACCTGTTTCGAAAGATGGGTATAAAGAAATTAGTGTTTTTCGGTATTCTTCTAATATCAATTCATACCTTGATTTATTATTCAATTGGTGCTTCAATACCTATGTGGTCCCAAGAGGACCTGGCCTCCACAAAATCAGGATGGCAACCCACAAATCAAGAGATCGAAGAAGAAATAAATGCAATAACCGGAACGCTGAGTGAACAAATTAGCAAAAACTCTAAATCTGCATTTTTTTTAGAGGTATTTGTTTTTTTAATGCTTTTTCTATGGCGTGTGGGAGGCCTGATGTTGATTGGGATGGCATTATTCAAATCAGGTATTCTCACCGGAAGCAAAAGCAGAGCTTTTTATAAAAGCGGTTTTCTTATTTCTTTTCCTATTGGTTTGCTGGTCGTTGCCTACGGTCTTTTTGAGAATTTTCAGGCTGAATGGTCCATTGAGTATTCAATGTTCCTGGGCTCACAGTTCAATTATTGGGGAAGCTTATTTGTAAGTTTTGGCTATATCTGTTTGATCATGTTATTTGCTAAATCCAGGGCTTTTAAACCAGTGAAAGAAATGCTGGCAGCTGTTGGCCAGATGGCACTGACTAACTATATTCTTCAATCCATCATTGGTGTTTTGCTATTTTATGGTGTTGGTTTTGAATTATTTGGTAAGCTTGACAGAATTAGCCAGATAGGCATCGTTTTGATCCTATGGATAATGCAAATTGCCTGGTCAAAACCGTGGTTAGACCATTACCGATTTGGCCCACTGGAATGGTTATGGCGTTCATTAACCTACGGTAAAAAGCAACCATTTATTAGAAAAAAATCTTTCCGGTACTTGGAATAATAATGAATTTTTAATTGTTAAAAATTCTTAATCGCGATTAATGATCCCCATTGCTATAAATAAAACATGAATCATGAAAAAAGTAACTTACTTTCTTCCATTCATACTGACACTTATTATATCTTGTCAGGAGGATGAACCTGGATCTTTAGAGAACCCCGGATCCCTTTCTATAAACATTCAGGTTGGTGATACCAACCGCAAATCAGAAAGAAAGTCCCAGGTTTCAAGGGACAACTTTAATGTAACAATATTTGACATAAATGATGACACTGTTCGATTTTGGAAAAATGCCTCTGATTTTCCGGAAATCATTACACTTAATGAAGGTAATTATTATGTAATGGTAGAATCTGACGAGCCTGATCTTCCTGCTTTTGATGCAGCCTTTTATGCAGGGATATCAGATCCGTTTGATATAGAAGTTGGCAAAAACACGCAAATTGAGGTAACTGCATTGCTAACCAATGTTAAGGTAACTGTAAATTTTTCTGAGAATGTATCTGAAAATTTTGAGGATTTTTTTGTTAGAATAACCGGAGAGGATGACGAGTTTCTAACATTTGGTGTGGGTGAGGTTAGGTCGGGATTTTTCGTTGAGGGTGAATTGATAGTATTTACCCAGTTAACAATGGGTGAAACTACTTTAGAAAAAACAACAGTCATTGAGAATGCCCAACCTAATGACCACTATATTTTTAACATAGACGTAGAGCAAACACAGGGCAATGGAAGCATAACAATTGAGATTGGAGATACATTAGACAAAGATGTTGATATTATCTTCGATGAACCTAACGTGTCAGAATTTGAATTAATAGAAGCTTTTCCTTCTTTACCTTCATTTACCCAACCTGTTTTCCTTACTGCAAGTGATAATAACTCCGATCAGCTTTACCTTATTGAACAAAGCGGCCGGATATTATCATTTACAAACAACCGGGAAACAGATGATTTTGATGTTTACCTCGATATTGAAGATAGAATAAACGATAATGCAGGAGAAAGAGGACTATTGGGTTTGGCATTTCATCCGGAATTTGAAAATAATAACTTATTTTATGTGAATTATACCAACAATATCGGAAATACAGTAGTTGCCTCATTTCTTGCGTCTGGCAATCAAGGCGATCCAAATAGTGAAACCATCCTGATGGAGATAGATCAACCGTTTGCCAATCATAATGCCGGTATGCTTGCCTTTGGACCTGACGGATATCTATACATTGCTACAGGGGACGGCGGCTCCGGTGGGGACCCTGAAAATAATGGTCAGGATATGACGACCTTGTTGGGCAACATCCTACGCATTGATGTTGACAACCAGGAAGGAGTTCTTAATTATAGCATTCCATCTGACAATCCTTTCATAAACAATACGGACGGATGGAGAGAAGAAATCTTTGCTTCCGGGTTCAGAAACCCATGGAAATTTAGCTTTGATTCTCAAAATGGCAAACTCTATGCGGGTGATGTGGGACAAGGCAAGGTAGAAGAAATTGATGTTGTCGTTAATGGAGGTAATTATGGCTGGAATATTTGGGAAGGAAGTGAATGCTTCGGGTCCCAATTAGATTGCGTGGAAGAAGGTTTTGAATTTCCTATTGCAGAGTATTTTCATGATGTTGGATTCTCTGTTACCGGAGGATATGTGTACCGGGGTGCTAAATTTCCCGACATTCAGGGCTATTATTTTTATGGAGATTTTGTTAGTGGCAGGGTGTGGATATTAAATACTAAAGACCTTACTGAATCCTCAACAGAGATTTTTAATACAAATTTTAGCATATCATCTTTTGCCGTAGACCAATCAAATGAACTTTACTTACTTGATTACGGATCCGGTAGGATTTATACATTAAACAAAATATAATCGATTAAAATAATTTCCTGTTTTTTTGTATTATTGTTAATTTATTATTAACTTATAATTAATAAATTATTAACAAAGGAGGTTGTCATGAAATACATCATCACATTTATTTGTTTAACGTTGTTTCCGTTTTCTCTTTCTTCCCAAACACTCAAAAAAAGTAGCCAGCCGATAGTTACAAACTATAGAGAAGTAATAGAATCGATAGAATACCCTATTTCATGTCGAAAAAATGGCATTGAGGGAGAAGTTATTATTGAAATCCAGGTAGATGCAAAAGGGAAAATAATGGATTATGATTTCATTGAATCTGTATGTCCGGAATTGAGAAACGCAGTTGAAAAAGTTATTCCTGACTTAGATTTTATTCCAGCAATAAATGAAAATAATGAATTAATTCCCTGCAAAATTAACATACCAATCAGTTTTGAGCTGACTATCTGAGTACTCTCTAGACATTAAAAAAGCCTTTGAAAATTTTACCAAAGGCTTTTTTATAAATTATTTTAATAATTATAAGGCGATACCAATAAAAGACTTAAATGCTATACCCATTAAGCCAGTGATTATCATGGTCAAACCCAGTCCTTTAAGTCCATTGGGCACATTTGAATATTTCAGTTTCTCTCTTATTGCTGCTAAAGCAACAATTGCGAGGAAAAAACCTGTACCTGACCCAAAACCGAAAGCTGTAGCTTCAACAATGCTATAATCACGTTGTACCATAAATAAAGAAGATCCTAAAATAGCGCAGTTTACGGCTATTAATGGAAGAAAAATACCCAGAGAACCATATAGAGCAGGGGAAAATTTCTCAATAACCATTTCTACTAGCTGGACCATTGAGGCTATAACAGCAATGAACATAATAAATTGTAAGAAAGACAGATCAACACCTACGAAGCCAGTCCCTAACCAACTTAAAGCACCTTCCTTTAGTACATATTCCTGTAATACCCAATTAAATGGCACTGTGATTGTTAAAACGAAAATTACTGCCGAACCCAATCCAAGAGCTGTTGACACTTTTTTTGAGACTGCCAAAAATGAGCACATACCAAGAAAATAGGCAAATACCATGTTATCTATAAAAATTCCTCTTATTGCAATATTAAATGCTTCCATAATCTAGTGTTCTACGTAACCTGTTTTTGTTCTCTGAACCCATATTAAAATACCTAATACCATGAATGCTCCTACGGAATCAACCATAAGACCGTTAGTTGGGAAACTATTCCATCCGATAGCCTCAAAAACTTTAAAATCAAAAATAGAACCAGAACCAAATAATTCCCTGAAAAAGGCAACTGTTAAAATTATCCAGGCATATCCCATGCCACTTCCAAGTCCATCCAGTATAGAATCGTAAGGTTTATTCCCCATAGCAAAAGCTTCTAACCTACCCATAACTATACAGTTGGTAATAATTAATCCCACAAAGACACTCAGCACTTTATACATATCGTAATAATATGCTTTTAGGACTTCACTTACTAAAGTTACAAGTGTAGCAATTACAGCAAGTTGCACGATAATCCTCACCCTATTGGGGATAAGATTCCTTGTAAGAGATATAATTAAGTTTGAAAATACAATTACAAAGATCACCGCAACAGACATGACAAGCGTTGGTTCCATCTTAACCGTTACTGCCAAGGCAGAACATATCCCCAGTACCTGAACGGTTATGGGATTATCTTCATTTAAGGGATCCGTAACAATCTTTTTTCTCCTTTTGGAGAGTAACTGTTCTACCGGTTCTTTTACTTTTGGTTGTGCTAATGTATCTGTACTCATAAATAATTTACTTAATCTATATTAAAAGCCATACGATTTTTGTTCTTTACCTTTTCAAAATAAGGTAAATAATGTTCCATGTAAGATGAAATCATTGTGTTAACACCATTACCTGTCAAAGTCGCACCTGACATTCCATCTACATGATGAGGATCTAATGGTTCTCCCTTCTCTCCTTTCACCATGGATACTGAAACAAAATTACCCTGATCACTAAAGAGTTTTTTGCCAATATATCTTTCCTGAATTTCAGCCGATGTAATACGAGCACCCAGGCCGGGTGTCTCCGCTTTATGATCAAAAGCTATTCCTTTTATGGTGTTTAAATCACCTTCCAGGGCAAGATATCCATTAATCCAATCCCATAGTCCACTACCAAACATGGGGAAAATATAGGCTTCTACCTTATCAGGATTGGATTCATTTACAAATTTAAATACTGGATAAACTTTCTTATCCCAGGATCTTTTATGATTCTTTCTTATGTTAACATCTTCAGCATTTACGCTATCACCTTCAGCATTTACTTTTATCTGTTCTCCCTGATGGTTGACAACCAATGATTCTACCCTGTTATCATAAACAGCAAAAATCTGTTCGGGCTTTTCAATAGAAGATATATCCATGACAGCACCAAGAATTTTCTTTTTGGTGTCTAATTCCACCTGCTTATCCTGTAGTGGCTTTAACCCTTCAGAAGTAAGCGATAAAAGTCCTCCTAATATAATTGTGAGGATCAAAGAAAATATTAATACATATGCATTAGACTGTCGCACGTTGTAACCTCCTTTTTTTATTAGCTCCTACTACATAATAATCAATAAGTGGAGCAAAAACGTTCATAAATAAAACTGCTAACATGATTCCTTCAGGATAGGCCGGATTAAAAATCCTTATTACAACTGTTATTATTCCAATCATAAATCCGTATATCCACTTGCCTCTTTCTGTTTGTGCTGCTGAAACAGGATCCGTAGCCATAAAAACCGCTCCAAAAGCTAAGCCACCGACAACCCAGTGATAGTGTGCGGGAAGCAACATAAATTCATTAGCTCCGATCAAATTAAAAATGCTACCCATGACATATGCTCCGGCAAAGACACTTACAATAATTTTCCAACTGCCTACACCGGTAAAAATCAAAATCGCGGCACCAATTAAACACATAAGCGTTGATGTCTCACCTATACTTCCGGGGATAGATCCCCAAAACATATTCCAATAATCAAACATTCCGGCATACCAGGCTTCTTGATATTGGGAAGTGATCGGTTCGGCAGCTGGATTATCAACAGCTGAGGAGCCAATTGCTAATGCAGTTGCTCCGGAATATGTATCTATCGGTTGCTTATCGCCCAGATAAGTCCATACCTCGCCCGAAATTTGGGATGGATATGCAAAATATAGAAATACCCTTGCCGTTAGTGCAACATTTAAAACATTCATACCTGTACCTCCAAAAGCTTCCTTTGCAATAACAACAGCAAATATGTTAGCCAATCCAACCTGCCATAAAGGAATAGTTGGAGGCATTACTAATGGAACCAATAGACCGGTAACTAGGAATCCCTCATTAATAGGGTGTTTTCTAATTACAGCAAATACAACTTCCACCAATCCCCCTGCAGCATAAGATACTATGATGATGGGGATAGTAACTTTAAGACCTACTATAAATTTGTCTAGCAAGGTCGCATCTACTCCCGTCGCAATGAAATGTTGATGTCCAACATTCCACATTCCAAAAATCAGACATGGTACCATAGCAATGACAACAGTAATCATCAATCGCTTAAGGTCGACTGCATCCCTGATTTGAGTACCTTTCTTTCCCGCCGTTGAATTCGGGGAAAACAAAAATGTTTCCCCAGCTTCAAAGAGGTAGTAAAATTTTTCAAGTTTACCACCTTTTTCGAACATCGGTTTCTGTTTGTCTAGTAACTTTCTTACAAATTCCATTTAGCTTTCTTTAATTAGATTTATACCTTCTCTAATTATTTGTTGAACATCATGTTTTGAAACATCTACAAATTCACATAATGCTAAATCTTCTTCGATGACTTCATAGATACCTAAGGCCTCCATCTCATCATAATCATTAGCCATAATAGCTTTTAAAAGATGGGTTGGCAATATATCCATTGGCAGCACTTTTTCAAATACTCCCGTTTGAACAAATGCTCGCTTTTCCCCTCTTGTATTAGTATCTAATTTAAATTCTTTATTATTCAGAAATGAAAGTAATCCTAATGCTTTACTAAAACTGAGCTTACTGGTTGTTGGCTTCAACCATCCTAGAAACTCATAGTAATCGCCTTCCGGAATAACTGTAAACTGGTGATGATAAAAACCCAGGAAGCCTTCTTTACCTATATTTTCTCCGGTCAACACATTACCGGATATATATCGCACATTTTCAGCGATAAGATTACCCTCAGTGAAATTCCTGACGGGGGCTCCGATGTATGTTTTATAATACTTTGGTTCTTTTACCTCTGATCCTGTTAGTGCTATGATTTTTGAAGCATCAAAAATTCCTTCGATAAACAACTTACCTATTTGAGCAACGCCATATGGATTGATTGTCCAAATGATATCTCCTTTATTAATGGGGTCCAGATGATGAATTTGAACACCAACATTTCCCGAGGGGTGGGGCCCGGAAAATTTATTTAGTTGGACGCCATTTAAATTACTGTATACGGAAGGTACCTCACTTTCCCCATCCAAATTAACATAAATATTACCATTTGTTAACTTGGAGAGAACTTCAATACCCTGCCTGAAAGATTCTATACTATCTTTTAAGATAAAATTATAATTAGGCGCTAATGGGCTTGAGTCAAAACCTGATATAAAAATGGATTTCGGGGTATCCTTAATGTCGGCAACAATACCGTAAGGTCTTTGTATGATTTGCGGCCATGCCCCTCCATTGGCTATTATAGATTTTATTTCCTCTGGTTTCAGGTTTTTAATATCTGACATAGAGTACTTTTCACCCTGCACATACTCAATCTCTTTGTCTGCAACTATTTTAATTTCTAGTAGCTTGCGCTTAGCGCCTCTTTTAACTTCTACGACTTCTCCGCTTACGGGAGCGCAATAATTAATATCCGGCTGCAATTTGTCTAATAGAAGCGGAGTACCTGCCCTAACGATATCCCCCTCAGCAACTTTGACTTTTGGCCTGGTCATTCCAATAAAGTCAGTAGGCTTTAATGCGAATACATCCGGACGAACATTCTCATTAAGAATTTCCTTGGCCTTACCGGCCAGGTCTATTTTAAATCCTTTTTTTAGTTTGATGTTTTTAGACATGCTTTAAGCGAAGTACTATTCTACGTGATGATAGCAAAAATAAAAAAAAAAAGATCAAAAGAAATGTTTGTCTTAATTATCCAAAATTATAGGTTCATTCAGTCTGAAATCCGCTACAAGTCATCGATAATAACTTTTACCTTTTCGAGTATTTGACGCACTTGTTCTTTTATGGTTATATTAGAAGAATCTACGACCATAGCCTGGTCATGCTTTCTTAAAGGGCTCTCTTTTCTTTGTGTGTCAATAAGATCTCTGCGTATAAGATTTTCTTTTACTTCATTAAAATTTGCATGATGACCTTTTTGATGCAATTCAGCCAATCTTCGTTCTGCCCTGGTATTAAAATCAGCGGTCATGAATACTTTCAGCTCTGCTTTTGGGAATACAACCGTACCAATGTCCCTACCATCCATAACAACACCTTTTTGCTCACCCATTTGTCTTTGCTGCTTAACCATTTCTTCCCTTACAATTTTTAAAGCGCTGACTTCACTCACACGCTTCGAGACATCCATGGCACGGATGCTATCCTCTACGGATCGACCATTTAAATAGGTCTCGTTTAAATCAGTGTCTGGATTATATCTGAAGTTTATTTTGATCTGCTGCAGTGCTTCAGATAAGACATCCGGATCATCACACCTAATGTCATTTTCATTGAAGTAAAGCGTTACACACCGATACATGGCACCTGTATCAATATAATTATAGTTCAAAGCTCTTGCAACCAACTTTGCTGTAGTGCTTTTGCCACACGCCGAATATCCATCTATTGCGATTATAATTTTTTTCATTAGCAATCTTTAACAGGACACGGTATAGGTTTATCTTTTTTTATTTTGCCTTTTCGACTTTTTTGAGGAGGGGAACTGCATTGAACAAAAATCAACACTCCAAGCGTGAAAATTGTGAGAAGTTTGGACAGACTGTTTATTCTCATAAAAAATTACAATGAAGAAAACTTCACACTTCTATCAATCTTCTTTACCAAACCCTGAAGCACTTTACCAGGTGCAGGTTCAATAAATTCGTCAACTCCCCGAGCAATCATATTTTCAATGGTTTGCGTCCACCGTACAGGCGCGGTAAGTTGAGCTATTAAATTTTGCTTGATCTCATCAGGTTCTGTATGAGGTAAGGCATCAATATTTTGGAATACAGAACATTTCGCCCTGTTAAAAGTGGTTGCTTCGATGGCTTCCTTAAGTTTATTTTTAGCAATGTCCATTAAAGGTGAATGAAATGCACCACCAACAGGCAATTTTATAGCACGTTTTGCACCTGCTTCCTTTAATTTTTCACATGCCATATCAATGCCTGCGTTTGAACCTGATATTACTAACTGGCCGGGACAATTATAATTTGCAGGAACCACAACTTCCTCAATATTTTTACAAATCTGTTCCACGACATCATCACCCAATCCAATAACTGCAGCCATTGATGAAGGTACTTTTTCACAAGCCTCCTGCATGGCCATAGCACGTTTAGATACCAGAGTCAAACCATCTTTAAAACTAAGTGCTTCTGAAGCAACTAAAGCGGAAAACTCGCCTAATGAATGGCCAGCAACCATTGCCGGGTTAAAATTATTACTAGTTAAGGCATCAACCACTGAGGTTAAAAAAATAGCCGGTTGAGTAACCCGTGTTTGTTTTAATTCTTCTTCAGAACCATGGAACATTATTGAGGAGATGGAAAATTCAAGTATTTCTTCAGCTTTTGAAAAGTAATCATTGGCCTCACTCCTTTCATCAATAAGGTTTTTGCCCATACCTACGAACTGAGCGCCTTGCCCTGGAAATAAATATGCTTTCATAAATATTATTTCCTGCCAAAACTAGGTCAAAACTTATTTGTCCAAAAATTTTTTTCTTAACTCAGGTGTGGGTATCCTGCATGTATCTTTTTTACCAAACCATTTATATCGATTATTGGCAATTATTTTATAAAAATAATCTCTAATCGGCTTAGGAATTACTTTAAAAAAATAGAGAAAGGACCATAAACCCGATAGGTCTTTTGAAATTTCTATAGCTGCATCGCTTTTATCATAAACATGGTCATTTTTTAATAAAACGATACTTTCAAGGTTTAATGGATTGACCTGAAAACCACTCAATATCTCTGATGACACCTCATTTTGCAATGAGGCAAATTTGAATTTATTATCCCTGTCACGGTCGATGATAAAGTTCACAGCTCCATTGCACAGGTTACATACTCCATCAAAAAAGATGATGGCATCATTTTTTACCTTAGTATTTGCACCCATCCATTAAATGATTCTTCAGCATTTGATTGATCAAGTACATCAAATGTGACATTAACTTCATAGAAATATGTTCCTGAGGGTAATTCATTACCATCGTTGGTAGTACCATCCCATTCAATTAAGATAGAATTTTCACCCTCCGATTCAAAGTCGAAAATTACATTTCCATCCCGATTAAATACCTGAAACACAACCCTTTCAACAAACCGGACACAAGTACTGTTGTCAAAACCTTCAATACCGGTTGGTAAGTTTCCTCCACCTTCAGAACCTCCGCCACCCAGGTTAAAGAAAGGCGTGAATGTGTCATTTATTCCATCATTGTTAGGTGTAAATACATTCGGCAGGATAAAGTTGGGACAGTTATCATTACAGACTATTTCGGAAAGCCCACTTTCATTTCCTGATCTGTCAACTGCGGATATTTGATAACAACCCTTAAATGAAGGTAAATTATCATGCCTGAAACTCGTTCCATTTACCTCAGCTATAAGACTGAAGGTTCCCTCCTCCCCTAAATCTGAAAAATACACATTAAAATGAGAAAGATCATTATCACAATTTTCACTATCATCTATTTGCCAAACCAGTTCATTAAAGAACTCGCTAAATGTACAGTTTTGATTTGTTAGAAATTCTTCACAAACAAAATCAGGGTCAAGACTGAAAGCAAGTGGAGAGCATGGAGGTTCCTGGTCATTGGGTTGTCCACATATAATCTGGGAACTATTCAACAAAGGTTCCAAGATCCTCTCATTTCCATAGGTGCCACGTGTGGTCACAAAATAGCAGTATATGGTCTCCTGATCCAATGGTTGGTCGTTAAAACTTCCATCATCAAAATAATTAAAACCACTTAGATTAACATCAACCGAATCAATCAACACTAAATCATCTGAGTCATTCCCTTCTACCTCGTTTCTATAGATGTAATGTGTGGGATAATCCTGTGAACGGTTGGACCAAGGAACCTTGGCTTCCCACTCCAGGTCAATAGCATTCAATAATGCTTCCAACTCTAAGCGAACAGATGAAGCTCGTGCAGAGGTATCAATAAAATTATTTTCTGCATCAAAAAGCCTTACAGTGTAATTATACACCTGATTTAAGGTGTTGAGGTTATCATCGATGAAAAATGTGTCACTTATTATCTCTGATACTGACACGTCCTGATTACCCAAAAACCCTTGGGACCTCAATACTTCATAGGAATATGGTGGTGGAAATTGTTCCGAATCAATATCAAAAGGTGGTGTCCATCTTACTTCAATAATGCCATCATTTTCACCGGTTGTTTTAATATCGACATTTGTAATTACCGGAGCATCAGCATCTATGAGGGTACAGGATTCGGCTGAGACAATACTTTCACCGCCTCTGGGTTGCGGGAATTGAGCTACCAGGCGGTAACAATAAAGTGCGCCCGGATCCAGGCCTAAACCCTGACTATCATCGATGTAACTGTTTTGATCGATGTTCACCACATCAATTAGCTCATATCCTGCAAAATCAGGCATACCCACTTCACAGCTATCCGGGTTGATTTCAAAACTATCTACCCTTCTCCATATCTGCATTCGATCCGCAGATCCACAGTCATAATTATCCCAGTTAAGTTCAATTGACCTGGCACTTCTTGCAGAAGTAGTTAATCCTTCGGGGGCAGGGGCCACCACCTGGATATTCCAGGTGCCAAAATTCACAAGGCTGGGGCCAGTACCTAAGTCAGGAACATCAGATATTTTAAATTCAACCTGATATGGTCTTTGTCTGACGTGTGTACAATTTGTATTCCAGTTAAACCTTAACACAGCGGGTGGATTTTGTTCTGCTGGTGGAAATGGTGAAAACGTTGCCGGAGACGAGGGAAGCTCAAAGGGGCCACCAAATGCCTCCATTACAACTCGTTGTCCATCAGGATCAGTGCCAACAACAGACTGATTAATAGAAGATCCAGCCACGACACATATATCAGGAGGCACCTCGAGTTCCGGCCTTTCGCTATCAGTCATATCAATAATAATCTGCATGTCTCGGGTTACAAATCCCAGTTGTTCCCATACACCATTTATAAATCGCCATTCTTTGACAACAAATGCCACTTGATATTCCCCTATCAAACCGGGGGCGTCCCAAGCCAGGTCACCGGTGATAGGATCCAACGTAAGCGTCGGGGTGCCATTTTGTGCTTCATTTCCAGTATCGAAAAAGCCCTGATAAAATCTTGGATCATTTAAATCCCGATAATTGGGAACTTCAAAATTTGCATCTTGTTTGGGTATTGTGAATTCATAAGATAAGCTATCACCATCGGGATCAAAAGCACCTGGATTATGAAGGAATTTAATAAATTGAGCACCCCTGTCAATTGGTGGTACGGTAAGAATGGGAGTATCATTTTCTCCTATGATTGGATCGATGGTAATCTTAGTTTGAACGTAAAATGGAATATCCACAGATCCCCCATCATTTATATTGTTGATGTTAGCATTTCTGTTTTCTTCACGGTAAGCAACTATGTAATCTCCAGGTGCAGCATAAACATGCTCAACTTGAAAAGTTAATCTTTCAGTCTCTTCTTCCACTAAGACAGGTTCACTGATATCAAATGGACCATCATCGAATAGATCAGGTTGCCCGAGGATGTCAAAAAAGAAAGTTCCATTACCAAACTCCACTCCTTGTGTATCCCGAAATGCAGTGACAGTGAAAATAAATTTGTTTCCTTGGCCAGGGACTTTTCTGGCAGAGATTTCAATGGCTCTCAGGTGAGTAGCGTAGCCAATATCCGATAACAAAAGAAAACCAGTTATCAGTAGTATGATTACGATCAGGGATTTAATTGATTTCATTAATTAAAGTTAATTTGAACTTAACAAATCTGGAGGTATGTAGGTTTTCGCCATCTGACGTATTAATAACGTAGTAATCGTATTTTAATTGGGTCAAATTATTTCTAATATAGAACAACCCAATTTGTTTTGGTTATCAAAAATGAAATCCAATTCATACTAAATATATTCTAGAAATAAAATATTACAAGGTTTATCATTAACAAATAGTTTGTCGGTCATCCACATGACTTGTATAAAATAACACTTCATGATCTTCATTTGGTTCAATGACGGTTACAATGCCATCACCCTTTAAGTCATTTAAAAGATTTTCAGTAATATCTGAAACAGCGACCAAATAATTGCTCAGCGCATAGCCAATATTTACCATCTCATTTCCAATTTCCCTCCATTTATCAGCTTTTACTGCTATCACGTACCTTCCTTACAATCCAAGTGCATTCCAGGTTAAAACTGAATTCAATGCCGTTTAGTTAAGCTCATATTGTTTTATAGTTTTGGGGAAATACTCTGTGATTTCCCTTGTCTACTTTTCGTGGATTTGATTGTCCTTTACGG
>CAYSCZ010000065.1:0-17142 GCA_964429655.1 uncultured Roseivirgaceae bacterium | reverse complement strand
ATTTGAAGTGATTTAACCATGTAATAGAAAGTCTAATGACAATTCTGGGTTTAACGCCGGTACACGTTTTCAGTGGATTGCATACAACACTGAGGCTAAAGGAGTTATGGGACTATACAACCGCCTTCAACTCCAAAATGGTGATCTCCGGAAGTATACCTACTCTGCCCGGATAACCAATGAATCCGAAACCTCTATTCACGTATAAAAATTGGTCATCTTTTTGATATAGTCCTGCCCACTGATCATAGATATACTGGGAAGGGCTCCACTTAATATCCCCTATCTCCACACCAAACTGAAACCCGTGGGTATGGCCGGACAGCGTAAGGTCTATATCGGGATGATGAGGCCTAACCTGCGCATCCCAGTGGCTGGGATCATGCGATAATAAAATTTTAAATTGTTCCTTATCCAATCCCCGGGCAGCTTGCTGCAAATCGCCGTATCTTGGGAAGCGGCCTTTGCCCCAGTTCTCCACACCTATTATTGGCAGTTCCTCTCCGCCAACCTTCACAATACCTTTTTGATTTAACAAAAGGTTCCAACCCATCGCTCTTTGGATCTGATGCAACTTTTTGACATCTGCCTGCTGTAATGCGGGGTTATCCCAGTGCCTGTACGTACCATAGTCATGGTTACCCATAACAGAAAATACACCAAGGTCCGCTTTCACCTGTTTAAAAATCGAAAAATATTCCTTGATTTCGGCACTCTCGTCGTTCACTAAATCTCCGGTAAAGAAGATAATATCAGGTTTTTCGTTCATAAGCATATCCACCCCACCCTGAACGGCTATTTTATCGAAAAAACTACCGGAGTGAATATCAGATATTTGACCAACTTTCAGGCCATCGAGTGCTTTCGGCAGTTTTTTAAAATAAATGGTTTTTCTTCGAATGTGATAGTCATAGGCCCCGGAATGGATCCCATAACCTAATGTTATCAAAGGAATGGTACCAGCCACCGCTGCTACTTTGGTTAAAAATATTGAACGGGATATCCGCTCACCTTGCTGAGGTTGCTTTGCTTTAGGCTGAAGGCGACTTGAAATTTTTTGAAATCCTATCCTGAGATCATCGACAAAAAGGACAATAGCTGCAAATACCTTACAGGGCAGGTTTATAAAAAAACCTGCTTTTATAAGTGTGGTCAGGTATTTTAAATCATAGTTCTCAAGATAATCATGCACCAGAAGACCAATCAGTAGGCTAAAAAAAACTAACCAATATCCCCAATAATATAATTTCAGCCGCTTTGGATACTTCTTTTTGACTAAGCTTCTGAATCCTTGGAATACATACCACTCAATCAATAATATGCTGAAGATTGAGATGATTATTTTTGCTATCAACCCAAGACTTAGCACAATGGAAAACAACCAAATGGCTAACAGCGATAGTATCCCAACCATTATAAAACTAAATACATGCCTCTTAAAGTATTGCATCTATGTAACCCCCATCCATCGATTGATTTTAGCAAAGAATTGGTACATCACCGGTACAATAACCAGTGTTAAGAACGTCGCAAAAGTTAATCCAAAGATTATAGTCCATGACATGGGGCCCCAGAAAATGACGTTATCACCGCCGAGATAAAAGTCGGCATCATATTCTTTAAAGAATTTAATGAAATTTATATTTATACCTACTGCCAATGGTATTAACCCGAGGATGGTCGTAACTGCTGTCAGGATCACCGGTCGTAACCTTGTTTTTCCTGCTTCAATAATAGCTTTATTTATTTCAGAAAAAGGCAACATTTCAACATTCAACTGAATACTGCGACGTTTTCTACTTAATTCAATAAAATCAATCAAAACGATGGCATTATTAACCACAACCCCGGCCAGGGAAATTATTCCGATCATAGTCATGATAATAACAAACTCCATATTAAACACAAACAAACCAAGAAATACGCCAGCTGTGCTTAACACAACCGATGACATTATTATCAATGGTGTTGTGATTTTATTGAATTGGGCAACTATGATTAAGAAAATGATAAAAATCGCCAGTAGTAGGGCCTGACTTAAGAATGCCATCTCTTCAGCTTGCTTTTCCTGCTCACCTCCAAATTTATATTCATAACCGGGTGGCATTTCGAAAACTGTCAATATTTCCTTGATCTGATTATTAATCTCAGTTGCATTATACTCACCCAATACATTGGAATAGATGGTGATCATCCGGTCGAGGTCTTTTCTTTTTACAGAGCCATACGTGGAGCTTAACTGGGCATTTGCCACGGCTGAAATAGGGACGCTTACAAATTCACCGGAAATTTGGTCCCTGAAAGTCACACGCTTGTTCATCAAAGCATCTAAGTCATAGCGATATTTATCCATCAAACGCAACTGAATCTCATAATCCTCTTCTCCTTGTTTAAACTTAGAGATTTCTTTTCCAAATAAAGACGTCCTGATCTCGTTGGCTAATCCATAAGTAGACAACCCAAATCGGCGCGCCTTCTCTCTATCAATATCTACGATCAGCTCCGGCTTTCCGGTCTCCAGGTCTGATTGCAAATTTTCAACTCCCTGGATACCCGATTCATTGATATAATTAATCATTCGTTCAACCACATTACTGAGCACGGCATAATCTTCACCAGTTACTTCTATATTTATAGGCTTACCTACCGGTGGACCAGCAGCATCCTTATCTACAGAAATTATGACCCCGGGATAGCCAAGGACGGTCTGCCTGATCTCTTCCATTACATCACTGGTGGCTACTCCCTGTCTGTATTTATATTCCACAAAGTTCACTGTGATCCGGGCTTTATTCGGTGTGTCAGACTGGCCCAACGAGGAAGGATCATTCGGATCACCGGTATCCTGGCCAACTTTGGCAACTACGGATTCTATCAGCCATGGATAAGGTTTGATGACATCAATAACTTTTTCCTCAATGTGTTTGGCAAATTTGTTGGTCTTTTCAATATCCGTGCCTACGGGATATTCTATAAATACATTTACATATTTTGGTTCATTTTCCGGGAAGAATAAAACATTAGGAGGTCTGACAATATTCAAACCAATAGCTAATATCAAAAGACCGATGGTGCCCCAGAAGAATATTATTGGGTTGTATCCTTTTAAAGCAAAAGTTAGTGTTCGGGAATATAAATGCTCAATCCATGGAAGAAATGATGATTGGAACTTCCTGCTAGCCGGTGTCAATACATAGACATTTAAAAAAATCAAAAAGGCTATCAAGGCAAAGATATTACCCAGCCAATAAATACCTGCAGTGATGAAAATAGCCCCACTTACCAATGCAATGATGATCCATCGCCAAATCTTTTTATTATCAAACCTTGACCTGTCATCTACCTTCATAAATGCGTAAATAAGTACCGGATTAATAACCAGGGCCACAAATAATGAAGCAGCTAAAACAATCATTACGCCAAGAGGAAGGTAACTCATAAATTGTCCTACCAGACCCGGCCATAAAGCAAGTGGAAGAAATGCAGCAAGCGTGGTTACGGTGGAAGCGATTATTGGCATGGCAACCTCTCCCACACCTTTTTTAGTTGCCTCAATAGGTTTTATGCCTGATTCCATCATACGGTAAACATTTTCCACGATTACGATTCCATTGTCCACCAGCATACCTAAGGCCAAGATCAATGAAAATAAGATCATCATGTTAACAGTAATCCCAAAAATGCTTAGCAGAATAAATGATATGAACATGGATAGTGGGATTGCAATACCCACAAACAATGCATTTCTTGTACCCAGGAAAAAAAGCAGCACCAGTACTACCAATATCATCCCGGAAATAATATTATTTTCCAAACTGCTAACCAGTTCCCTGGTCATTTCCGATTGGTCATTAGTGATAGATATCTCTAAATCAACAGGAAGCCTGTCTTTCATTTCATCCAGGACACCGTTTATTTTTTCTGTTGCGGCCAAAAGGTTTTCACCGCTGCGTTTAACAACATCTACCGAAACAACCGGTTGCGTACCCAACCGAGCAAAACTTTCTTTATCTTTATAAGCAAACTCAACTTCTGCTATATCCCTGAGATAAACTATGTTGCCTTTCTCATGCTTCACCACAATATCGTTCATCTCCTTAGGTTGATCAAATTCACCTACTATTCTGATAGCCCTGCGAATACCATTCTGCTTCATATTTCCACCTGATAGGGTGACGTTTTCAGCAGATATTGCATTTTCTATGTCTTCGAAATTCACATTCCTTGCTTCCATCAAATAGGGATCAACTTTCACTTTTACTTCCTTCTCATCCACTCCCCTTATGTCTACAGAAGATATCTCATTGATCTTTTCCAGCTCATCCTTTAGGTCTTCAGCATAATCTTCCAGCTCTTCCAACGAATAGTTCCCGGATAGATTGATGTTCATTATAGGGAACTCAGAAAAGTTCATATCAAAAACATTGGGATCCTGGTCCAGATCATTGGGAAGTTCTGCTTCAGCCCTGTCCACCGCATCCTTTACTTTCTGGAGGGCATCATCAATATCATATTCAGGTTCAAATTCTACAATAATGGTTGAATAATCCTGGACTGAAGTGGAGCGGATGTTATCAATTTCAGATATATCATTGATCTCTTTTTCCAGTGGCCTCGTAATCAGGTTTTCCATGTCCAAAGGAGAATTGCCCGGATGCGAGGTTCCTACATATACCATTGGTTGTTCTATCTCCGGATAGCTATCCTTAGGCAGGGTTTGATAAGCGATGATACCCATTACCAGGAACAGGAAGGTCAGAAAATAGACAGTATTTCTATTATCTAAAGCCAATGTGGTTAAAGGAAACTCCTTATCTACCTTCTTTTTCTCCTCTAATCGTTCTATTATGTCTTTAGTCTCATTTTTTACTTCATCTAGTTCCTTCTTAGATTCTTCGATCTCCTCTTTGGTATCCTCAACTTCATCCTTGGTCTGGCTTAATCTATCTTTAATCTTTTGCTGAAACTTTTTAAGCTTACTTGTTTTGCTCTCAACCTTTTCCTGTTCTTTCTGAAGCTTAGATTGTTCTTTTTCCAGCTTGTCAATCCGTTTACCAGTCTTTTTATCTTTATCTCCCATGTCAGATCGGCCCTATAAATTGCTTAATAGTACATTTATATTTTTAGAGGATTTTTTAATGGCTATCCCATCATTTAATTCGCGATAGCCTTCCATTACTATATCTTCATTTCCATCCAAACCTTTCAGGATTTCTGTTCGGTCTTTGTAGGATTTGCCGGTGACGACACGTTTCTTGCGGGCAACCCACCCCTCACCATTTTTTTCTGCTGTGTAAAGGAATTTACTGTTATCGTCTGCCATAATTATCTCTGTTGGAACCACATAGGCATCTGCCGAACGATAATCTGTGAGCGTGATAACGGCTATCTGGTTTGGCTTTAATTCAAAGTCCAGTTTTGGCAGGCTGATTTCTACTTTAAAGGTTCTATTATCATTATTGACTACCCTGCCCACCGCTTCGATAGTACTGGTCAGATCTTTGTCCTGTATTGGTAAATAAATAGCAACGGGATCTCCTTTTTTGAACTTACCAATATATGCTTCTGATATATCTGCCTCCAGATAAATATTATCAAGGCTTACCAAACGCATTAAAGGATTTCCGGGAGAAGCCATCTCCCCTATTTTTGCAAGCACTTCGTCTACCGTCCCTGTAAAAGGAGCCTCAACCATGTACTGGTTAAGTTGTGATTTGAGTGTCTTTAAACTACTTTCAAGCGATTCTTTTCTATTCTTGGCTTCCAAATATTGTATTTCGGTACCAATATTTTTCTCCCATAGTCTTCTTTGTCTTTCAAATACAGATTGGGCGAGATCCAACTGGGTTTCAACCTCCTGGATATTGTTTTTTATAACCTCTGAATCAATCTGCAACAACAATTGACCCCTTTTCACGTTTTGGCCTTCCCTTGCCCGTATGGAAGTGATCTTACCCATAACCTCTGCGCTAATAACCACATTACGCCTACTTTTCACTGTGGCCCTGGCATCTATTTTATGTTCAAAAAGATCCTGCTCCACAGAACTGGTCGATACCAACACCGCTTTTCCTGCCTGTATAAAGTCCGGGTCTTCTTTTTTGATTTCCCCTTCAAGTGCTGCAATTGCTTTATTTATAGATTTTGCTTCATCCTTCAAAGCAGACAATTTTTCTTTCTTTTGATCCAGTGAAGAAGACTCTTCTTTAGAACAACTTATTGCCGCTATTAAAAGAATTATGAAAAGTACCTTTAAATATTTCATATTTCTGATGGTTAAAATTTTAATTCATTAGTATTCCTAAAGCTTTTTCTAAATCAACCCTGGCAATCAGGGCTTCATAAAGCGCGTTATAATAATTTGTCTGAGCTTCTTTATAATCTGCATCTGCTTCTATCACCTCAATGTTTGCTCCTACCCCTTCCTGGTATTTTATCTTTGATACATCATAAACCTCTTTGGTCAATTCAATATTCTCTTTCTGGGTTTCCAACTGCTGTAGCGCGTTGTTCAATTCAATCCTGGCATTCTGGACTTCCATTTTGATTTGGTTTTTCAATTGCCCCATACTGTTATTCAGCTGCTGCACCTCAATTTTATTTTGTTGTATCAGGTTACTTTTTCTAAAACCATCAAATATTGGTATGGATAATGTTAAACCCCAATTGCTATATCTTGGCCAGGTCATATCATTAAAAGTGAAAAAATCATTGATCGTATTAGCCCCGTTAAACCAACCTACATTAAAGTTGGCATACAGTTCGGGCGCATAATTGATTCTGTTATTTTTCATTTGGATAAAAGCAAGCTCCCGGTTAGTTTCTAAAATATCATATTCTATTCTTTGTTTATGATTAAAATCATTTAAAGATTCTTCGATAGACTCCAGCTTTATTTCATCCAATTCCTCGGCCAGCTGAATGGGCTCCTCAATGGGCATGCCCATTTGAAATTTTAACAAGCTCATTGAAATTTTTAATGACTCTGCTGAGTTCTTCAATGTTGTTCTTATGTTGTTAAATTGAATTTGTACGCGGTTAACATCAATCTTTTCTGCAAATCCATTTTCATATAAAAGTCTCGTTTCCCTCAACAGACTATCCAGCCTGTTATAGTTCTTGGTGGTTAGTTCAAGGTTTTCCTGACTTACCAGCACTGCATAGTAAGCTTTTGACACTACTTCTACAATGTCAATCTGGGTTTTGATTTGTTCTTTTGAGGATAGTTGCTTAAAGCTATTTGCTGCCTTTATTCCCATAAAAAAAGACCCGTCAAATATTAGCTGTGAAACTGATATTCCGGTGTTTCCTGTAAAATTTGTGTTGAATTCCGCTGGAATAAGTCCTGGGCTGGTCCGGTCTTCTTCATTGATTATTCCTTCTCTTATGAGTACTTCTTCAATTTGTGGGGTAATAAAATCAGGTAATGGTGTTATTTGTATCCTTGTGTTATTGGTAAAGGCTATATTGCCATTTACCTGCGGCAGGCCATCTGCCAACACCTCATCGACTTGAGCATCTGCTATTTTAGTATCAAATGTGGCATTTTTAATAGTTTCATTATTAGA
This sequence comes from uncultured Roseivirgaceae bacterium, assembly GCA_964429655.1. Taxonomy (GTDB): domain Bacteria; phylum Bacteroidota; class Bacteroidia; order Cytophagales; family Cyclobacteriaceae; genus CAYSCZ01. The sequence goes on along the minus strand of CAYSCZ010000065.1, from coordinate 9,574 downwards.
AAGCGCATAATCAATACACGCTTTTAAGGTATAACTTGACTTTATGTCTTGTGAATTGATCTCAACGACACTGCTAACCAAAAAAAATGCAATGAGCAAACGATTAGAAAGCTTTAGCATACGGTTTTTCTAGTTTATAATTCTCAAATAATTCTTTGCCTTTGGATGTTAGAATCCCATGAATAAAATGGTCGAATAAATGCAGTTGAACCTCAGTAAAATCATATTTATCTCTTGGAAACACTTTCTCATCAAAAATCAGCTGTACTTGCTCCACTCGAAACGTGGCCAGTATTTCCGGCTTTATTTCTTGACGGTAATATCCTTCCGCAATGCCTTTATTCAAATTTTCGACCAGCGTACTCTTTATAAATTCTTTCTTATAAGACAACCACATTGCCCATGCATCATGATGGTATTTTTTGAGGTCAAATAAAAGAGAGGGATTAATCTCAGACATTGTTTTTCGATAACATTTAGACAGTTTAAACATCTGATCCACCGCATTTTCACCAGAGTCCAAAATAGCTTGATATTCTTTCTGATCCTCCTCCAGGTAGGTCTTGGTCACTTGATTGACAATGTCATCTTTATCCTTGAAATATTGATAAATTGTTTTTTTTGAGATGGATAACTCTCTTGCAATATCGTCCATGGTTATACTCCTAATACCATAGCGCATAAATAATCGATGGGTTATTTCACAAATTTTTTCCTTCATTAGCTAAACTACAGAAACTATAATTTCATTGAAAGTTTCGTTTGATGTCAACGTTTCTTCAGTGTTTAGGTTATATAAAAAATGAAATTTTATTTAAGGATTCTTATCCGTTACAAACGACTAATTCTCATATTGTAATTCATTAATTTAATGGAATGAATATTACAGCTTGTGAGATGTGCAAAACTGGTGTTGACCGGATAAACGTGTAGAATTTGGCCAAAGGTTTTTACACACAATGCAATGGCCTTAAACTTTATACCCATGTCATTGGATACGGTACAGAAATTATAATTGCTTTTCATGGTTTTGGACAGGACGGTTCTGTATTTAAAAAAACCGCACTTCAAAATAACCAAATCATTTATGCCATTGATCTTTTCTTCCATGGGCAAAGCCCGATCCTGAAAAAACCTATCGACAAGAAATCATGGTGTAGAATATTTAACATATATCTCAAATCCAACAACATTGATTCATTTCATTTAATTTCGTTCAGCCTTGGGGGTAGGTTTGCCCTGGCTACTTATGAAAATTTCAAAAAACACATTCGAAGTGCAGTTTTCATTGCGCCTGACGGGTTTCACTCCAATTTCTGGTACAGGCTTGCCACTTTTAATTCAATGACTGAGAAAATTTTCAAATTGGTGATGCTGAATCCTGTACTACTAAAAGTTTTTTTCAAAATTTTTCTCACCCTCGGTTTCATCAATCCCGCGTTGTTAAAATTTGCAAAATCCCAACTCACCAATTCCAAAATGAGGGTCAGGGTGTATGGGAGCTGGACCAATTTTAAAAAAATAAAATACACTAAAAATGAGCTAAGGCTACTAATGAATGAGCATAATCCTAAAAAAAAGATCATTTTAGGACGTTTCGATAATATTATAAAACCAAAAGAATTCCGATACCTTGATGGTCGCGCGGTCAATATCCAAATACTTAATTGCAACCATCATCAATTGATAAAAGCATCCGGTAATTATTTATAAGTTTAGCCTTTCGTTTTGGTTAACTTTAACACAGAAAGTATAATTGATTTTATGATTTCATTTTTTCGAAAGTCCAACCTTATCTATGCTGTAGCACACCGCTATCCTTTGGATGATTTTGACTTAAATAAACTTAACTGGTTACTGGAAAAACCCATTCGTATCAATGAGATGTCACTTAATGGCAGGTTTGTTGGCCCGCCCAGGGAAATGGTTACCCCATGGAGCACCAATGCAGTAGAAATATGCCTGAACATGGGTATAAATGGGATCATTCGCTTCGAGCGGTTTAAAGAAGCAGATTCAAATAAACCGTTTGATAAGATGCTTGAAAGGGAATATTCATCCCTGGATCAGCATGTATTTACCATAGACATTAATCCCGCTGAGATAGCATATATAAAAGATATTGAAGCTTACAATAATGCGGAGGGATTGGCCCTCAGCAAAGAAGAAATTGATTATCTGGAAAATATTTCTAAAGCTTTAGGAAGAAACCTTACCGATAGTGAAGTATTTGGGTTCTCCCAGGTTAATTCAGAACATTGCCGCCATAAAATTTTCAATGGTCATTTTATAATTGATGGCGAAAAAAAAAGACAATCCCTCTTCCAGTTAATAAAGAACACCTCCAAACAGAATCCCAACTATTTGGTATCGGCTTATTCCGATAATGTGGCATTTATTGCCGGACCTGAAATCGAGCAATTCGCCCCATCAAGACAAGACAGGGCAGACTATTTTAAAGTTAAAAAGATAGAATCGGTCATTAGCCTGAAAGCAGAAACCCATAATTTCCCCACTACTGTTGAACCTTTTAATGGAGCAGCTACAGGTTCCGGAGGAGAGATAAGAGATCGCATGGCAGGTGGCCAGGGAAGCATCCCGCTGGCAGGAACTGCCGTTTACATGACATCGTACCCCAGAAATAACGATGATAAAAAGTGGGAGCATAACATCAAAGCACGTAACTGGTTATATCAAACCCCTACAGAAATACTCATCAAAGCTTCTAATGGTGCCAGTGACTTTGGAAACAAGTTTGGCCAACCGCTTATATGTGGCAGCTTGCTAACGTTTGAACATCAAGAAAAAAATGAAATTATTGGCTATGATAAAGTAATCATGCTGGCAGGAGGTATCGGTTATGGAAAGCGCAAAGAAAGCCAAAAGAAACCCGTTGAGAAAGGAGACGCTATCGTTCTGCTGGGCGGGGATAATTACAGGATTGGAATGGGTGGCGGAGCCGTCTCATCGGTAATAACAGGCGAATATCAAAATAGAATTGAGTTGAATGCCGTTCAACGATCCAATCCAGAAATGCAAAAAAGAGTAGCCAACGCCACCAGGGCTATGACGGAGCTTGATGATAACCCAGTCATTTCTATCCATGACCACGGTGCGGGGGGACATCTTAATTGTTTCAGCGAGTTGGTAGAACAATCCGGCGGAAAAATCTACCTGGATAAACTACCCATTGGCGATCCTACATTATCAGATAAGGAAATCATATCCAATGAATCACAGGAAAGAATGGGGGTTGCCATAAAAAATGCAGCTATTGGTTACCTGAGTGATGTGTCAAACCGTGAAAGGACACCTTTTTACATCGTAGGTGAAGCTACCGGCGATCAGGCTTTTACCATGCAGAATAAAAGTGAACAAAAACCCATTGATTTAAAAATTGATCATTTGATAGGCTCTTCACCTAAGATAACGCTTAAGGATGATACCGCTAATGAGTCTTACCAGGCAGTGGAATACATACGCAATAAAGTTGAGGATTACCTTAAAGATGTGCTTTCACTGGAATCCGTGGCATCCAAGGATTGGCTAACCAACAAGGTTGACCGATGTGTTACGGGTAAAGTGGCTAAGCAGCAAACCTGCGGGGAATTGCAAATTCCATTAAATAATGTAGCGGTTACCAGCCTTGACTATCAATCTAAAAATGGTATTGCTACCTCCATCGGTCACGCACCGATACCCGGTTTAATTGATGCTGCTGTAGGCATTCGACTATCGATCACCGAAGCATTAACAAATCTTACCTGGGCTCCTCTTACCCATGGATTGAAGGGTGTTTCATTATCTATGAATTGGATGTGGCCTGCAAAAAATAAAGGCGAGATCTCAAGGCTGTATCAAGCGGTAGAAGCAGCCAGTAACTTTGCCATTAATCTTGGAATCAACGTGCCAACCGGTAAAGATTCCCTTTCCATGAGCCAGAAATACCCCAATGGTTCGATCGTTAAGTCACCGGGAACTGCTATTGTATCCACCGTTGGACAAGTTTCGGATATCACCAAAATAATTGAGCCGGTTCTTCAAAAGAAGAAACAATCTTCAATTTTTTATGTGAGCCTCAATCCTGGCTGTTATGACCTTGGGGGAAGTGCCTTTTGTCAGACCTTAAATAATATAGGCGATAAAGCGCCGGATATTAAAGATGCAAACCTGGTCATGAAAGTATTTAAAGTAGTACAATCGCTGATCAATAATGGTCATATTCTGGCGGGACATGATGTATCTTCCGGCGGTCTTGTAACCGCCCTGCTGGAAATGAATTTCCCTAACATTGATTATGGCTTGCACCTTGATCTGGATGTATTAAAGGAAAAAGATTTCATCAAACTCCTGTTCAGCGAAACCCCAGCTATACTTATCCAGGCTCAGCAACCTGAAACAGTTGTTGAAGCGTTTGAAAAAGAACACATTAGTATTGCTGAGATTGGACATGTAATTGAAGATCATAAAATCATTATTGACCATGATCATGAATCCATTGCTTTTGATGTCCACCACTATCGCAGGGTATGGACCAAAAGCAGTTATCTGCTGGATCAGCTACAAACGGAATCAGACCATGCTGAACAGCGATGGCTAAACTTTGATAAACAACGGTTAAGCTTCAGCTTTCCTGAAAATTTCACCGGCCAGATGAGCGATTATCATTCAAAGGATAACGATTTAGCTCCCAAAGCAGCAATCATCCGGGAGAAAGGCGTAAATGGAGATCGGGAAATGGCATGGTGCCTTCACTATGCAGGGTTTGAAGTGAAGGATATACATATGACAGATCTTGTATCGGGCAGGGAAACATTGAGTGATGTACATCTGATCGTTTTCGTAGGAGGTTTTTCCAATTCGGATGTCCTGGGATCAGCCAAAGGCTGGGCAGGTGCATTTTTATATAACTCGAAAGCTAATAAAGCATTAAAAGATTTTTATTCCAGACATGACACCTTAAGTCTCGGGGTTTGTAATGGCTGTCAATTGATGATGGAACTTGATCTCTTATTCCCGGGAATGGCAGGTCCTCCAAAAATGGGTCATAATAAATCAGGTAAATTCGAGTGTTCTTTTCTCACTGTCGACATTCTGCCTACGCCCTCCATCATGTTAAAATCCCTGGAAGGGTCCAAACCAGGGATCTGGATAGCCCACAGCGAAGGTAGGTTTATTATACCCAAAGAATCACAACATAAAATTGCCATAAAATATCACTTCGAGGAATATCCGGGTAATCCTAATGGATCAGATTATCATGCTGCTGCTTTGGTATCTGATGATGGAAGGCATCTTGCCATAATGCCACACCTTGAAAGGTCATTATATCCATGGAATTGGCCATATTATCCAAAATCCGAGAAACAGGATGAAGTTAGCCCCTGGATCGAACCATTTATTAACGCTAGGGAATGGATAAAATCAATTAAATAAACCAATATTTGATAGACCTTGAGGTTTTGAAATAATATTTTAGAATTAGAAAATAAATTCTAATTTTGTATCCCAATTTCGAGCAGTGAGATTGTCCGATGGTGTAACTGGCAACACGTCTGGTTTTGGTCCAGAAGAGTCTAGGTTCGAGCCCTAGTCGGACAACATTATCGGTCCCGGTCTTTTAAGGTCGGGATATTTTATTTTAATAGGATAAATTAAATGTCATCAGTAAAAATATTTTCAGGACAAGGATCAAGGGATTTGGCCGAAAAAATTGCGCAAGCATATGGCAAGCCGCTGGGTATAAGTTCTTACAAAAGGTTTAAGGATGGAGAAATTCATTTTTCCTATGATGAATCAGTCAGAGGATGCGATCTATTCATAATTCAATCGACTATCCCTCCTGCTGATAACCTCTTTGAACTCCTGCTGATGATAGATGCAGCAAGACGAGCCAGTGCAAAGTATGTGACTGTTGTTGTCCCTTATTTTGGATATGCCCGGCAAGACCGCAAGGATAAACCCCGGGTTGCCATAGCCGCAAAGCTTGTGGCTAACCTGCTTTCTGCGGCAGGTGCAAACCGAATAATGACCTGCGACTTGCATGCCGGTCAAATACAGGGTTTTTTTGATATACCAGTTGACCACCTGGATGGTTCATATATTTTTATTCCTTATATCAAAGCTCATAACTTCCACAATCTTGTGTTTGCATCTCCTGATGTTGGAGGCACTACCAGAACCAGGGCCTATGCAAAATATTTTGAAGCCGAAATGGTTGTGTGTGATAAACACAGAAAAAGGGCCAATGAAATTGCATCCATGCAGGTGATTGGTGATGTTAAAGATCGTGACGTTGTTCTGGTTGATGATATTATTGATACGGCAGGCACTATGGCCAGGGCTGCAGACATCATCAAGGAAAAAGGTGCCAAGTCAGTCCGGGCAGTTTGTACACATGCCGTTTTATCCGGAAATGCTTATGAAAACATCAATAATTCCTCACTCAAAGAGTTAGTAGTAACGGATACCATAGCAAACATACAGGCTAATGAAAAAATAAAAATCATTTCTGTTGCCGGACTATTTGCCAAAGGCATAAGAAAAGTTCATGATCATGAATCAATTAGTTCACTATTTATAAATTAAATTAATATCATTATGAAAACGCATGAGATTATAGGGTATAAAAGAGCAAATCTCGGCAAATCCGAATCTAAAAGACTGAGAGCGGAGGGTAACGTGCCTTGTGTATTGTATGGAGGAGAGCATCAAATCCATTTTTATGCGCCAATGATCCTTTTCAGGGACCTGGTGTATACTTCAGAAATTCATTTTATAGAGTTAAATATCGAAGGTGATATATACAAATGTATTCTTCAGGATATTCAATTTCACCCGGTAAGCGAGTTTATTTTGCATGCTGATTTTCTTTTATTAAAAAATGACAGGCTAATCAAAATGAACGTCCCAATTAAGCTTCATGGCAATGCGCCAGGAGTAATCAAAGGGGGTAAGATTGTAATGAAATTAAGATACCTGACCGTCAAAGCCTTACCGGATAATATGCCTGAATATTTGGATGTTGACATCAGCAAACTGGAACTGGGTAAAAGTATAAAAGTTGGTGAAATGGAACCCAAGGATTATCAGATACTTAATAGTGAATTGGTTTCCATTGTTTCTTTAGAAGTGCCTCGCGCAATGAGGGGTAAAACCGAAGAAGAGGAAGCTGAAGCTTAATATCATTTCGAAAACATGCCTCAATAGTTAACCAGAGCGCCTCCTGAACTTATTTCAGGATTTGCCTGGAGAGGTGTTTTTATATTTAATCATGAAGTATCTCATTGCCGGGTTAGGCAACATTGGTAGGGAATACGAGCTAACCAGACACAATGTGGGCTTTTTGGTACTCGATCAACTGGCTGATAAGTTTGGTGAGGATTTTAAGCTGGATAGGCAAGGCAGCAGGTGTGAAATCAAACACAAAGGAAGAAGCCTTCACCTTTTAAAACCAACCACTTACATGAACCTCAGTGGTAAAGCTATTCAGTACTGGCTCAGTCAACTTAAGTTATCTAAAGACAAATTATTGGTGGTAACAGATGACATTGCCTTACCCTTTGGTAAGCTACGCATACGTTTGAAAGGGAGCAATGCCGGACATAATGGCTTAAAAAACATTGAAGATGTCACAGGAGGCAATGATTACCCCCGGCTAAAGTTTGGCATTGGTGATAACTTTCACAAGGGTCAACAGGTTGATTATGTATTGAGCAACTTTAATCAACAAGAGATGGATGATTTAAAAGTATGTTTGGATAAAGCAGTTGATATGATTCTTTCCTTTTCAACTATTGGTGCTCAAATAACAATGAATCAATATAACGATTAAAAATCATGCCAGTAAAAGTCGGTGACAAAGCGCCTAATTTCAAACTTAAAAATAGTCAGGGACAAACATTTGAGCTCAGCAGCCTGATCGGTAATAAAGTTATAGTACTGTATTTCTATCCGAAGGACTTCACCCCTGGATGTACGGCAGAGGCTTGTAGTTTTAGGGACAAATACGAAGACTTCAAAGAAGCAGGTGCAGAAGTGATTGGTATTAGCAGCGATTCATCTTCTTCACACAGCAGGTTTAGAAGCAAGCATGACCTCAATTTTATCCTTTTAAGTGATGTCAACAAAAAGGTTGAAAAACTATATGATGTTCCTAGAAGTTTGTTGGGATTGTTGCCCGGACGGGTTACTTACATCATAGGAAAGGACGGCAGGATAAAACATATCTTTAATTCGCAGTTCAATGCTACCCAGCATGTCAATGAAGCCATGAAGGTAGTGAAGCGTTTGAGGTGATGGATTGAAATTTTATATGTGCTATGATGCTATGCTTCAAACGTAGCTTCATCATAGATTGAGCCTAAATCATGGGAAGCTCATAATGCTTCTTCAGTACTTAAAATCCATAGGATTCTAAATTAATTAATTAATCTAATTAGGTTTAAAAGCCATAAGAGAACTGAACTTTTGAGAAGGTTGTGAGCGCGGATGTTCATGAAAATTTGATTGATCATCTTATGCTGGATCGATCGTTTGAACATATAAAAAATGAATAATCCCAGATTTGTCATTAGAATTTTGTCATGAAGGGCTAAAGCCCAAAAAATCAGGCACTTAGGTCGAGGAGGCATAGCATCGCTATGGTGACGAGCCAATAACATGTTTAGTGTCTGATTTGAAGTGATTTAACCATGTAATAGAAAGTCTAATGACAATTCTGGGATAATATTAAAATGACGAAATGGAAGCCTGAACTTTACAATTACAAACATTCTTATGTTTATGACTATGGAGAAAACCTCATAAAGCTGCTTGACATATAAGCGAATGAAAGAATTTTGAACCTAAGATGTGGCTCTGGACCATTAACTTTTAAAATAAGCAAACTCGCAGAGGAAACAGTTGGAATTGATAAATCAGGCAAAATGATTTCTGACGCTAAATCAAAATCCCGGGCATCGAATTTCAAGTGGTAGATGCGAGTAACTTCAAATTTGATAAAAAATTTGATTCGATATTTTCTAATGCAGCACTTCATTGGGTAAAAGATTACAATAACGACCTCAAGTGTATGTATGAGCATTTGAACCCAGTCGCTGAAATCGTTGTCGAGTTTGGAGGTAAAAGAAATGTTCAAACATTTGTCAATCAATTACGAAGCGCTCTGCGAAAAAAAGGACATGGCAAACAATCAGATTTAGATTTATGGTACTTTCCATCAACCGGAGAATATTCGAGCGAACTTGAAGCGGCAGGATTTAGGGATGTCTATGCAGAACATTTTGACAGGCTGACTGAACTTGCGGATGAGAATTCTAGAATAAAGGATTGGGTCTCAACGTTTGCAGATGAGTTTTTCACAGGGGTTGCTGATAACCCTATGGAGGAAATTAAGATGGAAATTCAGGAGAGAATGTAAAGGAAAAATGCTTGATTAATGGAAAATGGCTTGCAGATTATAAAAGAGTAAGAATAATTACAGTTAAATGAATTTAAAAGCAATTTAATCTAAAAATCATTGAATCAAACCCCCGTAGTTTGAGCGGTCCGCTAAAACTATTTGGCATTAACC
>CAYSCZ010000064.1:0-17226 GCA_964429655.1 uncultured Roseivirgaceae bacterium | reverse complement strand
TTTGAAGTGATTTAACCATGTAATAGAAAGTCTAATGACAATTCTGGGTTTAAGCCAATTTCTTCTGTTCATCATCAAAATAAGGTATGGTGCTTTGGTACTACTATAAAATTAGAAAGTTACCGGGCGGGGTTAATCAAAATTGTTCAAGTAGCTAATTTTAGATATCTTTCAAAATCACAACCTTTTAACCATATTATTTTAATCTAAATGAAGCAGTATTTTTTACCCGTATTAGTTATCATTCTTCACATAATCCCCTTTTATGACACCTATTGTCAAGGCTCCGGAAATGATAAACCATTATATGATTCACTTTATCAGGCCCTTGAATGGCGTAATATCGGGCCTTTTCGTGGTGGAAGAGCGGTGGCAGTTGCAGGCATACCAGATAAACCAAACACTTTTTACATGGGTTCTACCGGCGGTGGTGTCTGGAAAACTACGGATGGAGGTATATCCTGGCAAAATATTTCAGATAATTTTTTTAAAACAGGCTCTGTTGGAGCCATTGGTATAGCCCCTTCAGATCCAAATGTCATCTATGTAGGTATGGGGGAACACCCTGTCAGAGGCGTAATGACCACCCATGGTGATGGAATTTATAAATCTACTGATGGCGGCAAAACATGGAAGCAAAGCGGGTTGAAAGATACCAGACACATTGCCAATGTAATGGTTCATCCCAATAATCCTGATGTGGTTTATGTGGCAGCCCAGGGAGCTCTTTACAACACCAGTCAGGATAAGGGCATTTACAGGTCGGTGGACGGCGGTAATACCTGGGAGCAAATACTTTTTATAAATGAGAAAACCGGTGCCTCCGGATTAACTATTGATCCCAACAATCCAAGGATCATGTATGCAGCTATGTGGGAACATCAACGCTATCCCTGGACTATAAAAAGCGGTGGGCCTGGATCAGGTATTCATAAATCAACAGATGGAGGAGATACCTGGTCAAAATTGACTGAAGGATTACCGAAAATAATGGGTAAGGTTGGGATATCGGTTTCCCCGGCTAACACTGAACGAGTATTTGCAATTATCGAAGCAGAAGATGGGGAAGGTGGGGTATACCGATCTGATAATGGAGGGGAGGTGTGGCAGCATTTCAATAAAGACAGGGTAAATATTGCCCGCGCGTGGTATTACATGGAGATCTTCGCAGATCCGGTAGATGAAAATACCGTTTATGTGCTGAATTCACCAATGATGAAGTCTATTGATGGGGGTAAATCTTTTATCAGCATTCCCATTCCGCATGTAGACACGCATGACCTGTGGATAAACCCGGACGATCCTGATATTATGATCAACGCTAATGATGGGGGAGCCACCGTAACTTTTAATGGGGGGAGAACTTGGTCAACTCAAAAAAATCAACCTACCGCACAATTTTATCGCGTGGCTGCTGATAATAGATTCCCATACTATTTGTATGGTGGACAGCAAGATAATTCTGCCATAGCTATAGCCAATCGAAACAATGAGGCCGGGATAGGATGGAAGGACTGGTATTCCGTAGCAGGAGGGGAAAGTGCTTACCTGGCATTTGACCCGGATAACCCTGATGTGGTGTATGGAACTTCAATCCAGGGGTTTATTACGCGTTTTAATACCGAGACCAATGAAAACAAATCCATAAATGCTTATCCCGAGTTTGGTTTAGGTACTAACCCAAGGGTTGTACGTTATCGGTTTAACTGGAATGCGCCTTTAGTTTGGTCTCCGCAAGATCCTAAAGTGATGTATTATGGAAGCAACATTTTACTCAAAACATCTGATGGCGGAGTCAGTTGGGATGAAATAAGTCCTGACCTCACAAAAGGTGATACGTCCTACCTGATTGATGGCGGCGGACCCTTCACCAATGAAGCGGCGGGCGGGGAAGTATATGGAACGATTATGTGTATCGAGCCTTCTCAGCATGAAAAAGATGTGATTTGGGTGGGAAGTGATGATGGCCTGGTTCATATTACCAAAGACGGGGGAGAAAACTGGGAGCTCGTGACACCAAAAGGTCTACAGGAATCGATCATTAACACCATCGACGTTTCTCCACATGATCCGGCAACCGCTTACCTGGTCGCCATGCGTTATAAGTTTGGTGATAATGCCCCATATGTTTACAAAACCGAAGACTACGGTCTATCCTGGAGGAAAATAACCAATGGTATAGAAGCTGGAGATATTATGCGGGTAGTAAGGGAAGACCCCCAAACCAGAGGATTACTATATGCCGGATGTGAAAATGGATTGTACATATCATTCAATGACGGACTGAAATGGTACCCATGGCAGTTGAACATGCCCCGGGTAACCATCACTGACCTTATGGTTCATAAAAATGACCTTTTAGCTGCTACAGCAGGTAGGGGATTTTGGATTCTTGATGATCTAAGCACTATTCAGCAAAGCATGGGCAGATTTGATGCAAACAAAAGCTTTTTGTTCTCCCCAAAACCAACGGTAAGGTTTGAAGGTGTGACTTTTGATGGTATTGATCCGGGGAATGTTGGTAAAAACCCACCCAATGGTGTTATCCTCGATTATTACTTAAATGAAAATATGGATTCGGTAGATATCAAACTAGAGATACTAAATGAAGCAGGGGAGTTGATCAGATCTTATGCCAACCAAAAAGATGAATCGTATAAACCTTTCCCGGGTGGGCCGCCTCCTATGGAAGTAATTCTTTCAAAGCAGGGGCTAAATCGGTTTGCATGGAATTTTAGGAATGAAACCTTACCGGGCATAGATAAAGTCTTTATCCTTGGAGACTACCGGGGTTACAGGGTAGCTCCCAGTCAATACATGGCTCGATTAAGTACAGAAAACGATACATCTACCGTTAAGTTCATGGTTACCATCGATCCGCGTCTCAATATAGAGCCGTCTGGTTTCGACGAGCAGCAGGAATTGCTAGCCAAAACTTACCAGGCTACCAGGGAAATCAATGAGTCAGTGACTTATATGCGTAAAGTGAAATCACAAATTGAAGATTGGAATAATTACCTTTCTGAAAATGAATCCCTGGATACACTGGTCAATCTGGGAGAATCCATCATTGATAAAATTGAAGAATGGGAACAAGGGTTGATATCACCAAAGCAAGAGACTTTCCAGGATGTGGTTAATTATGAAAATAAGTTAAGTTCCAATTTTATGTTTTTAAAAGGCTACTTGGATAGTCATAACCCAACGGTAACAGCCGGAGCCAGGGAACGACTAAATGACCTGATGGAAATCTGGGATGGCCACAGAAGCGCTATGGAATCAATCAAAGCAGACGAATTAAAAGCTTACAATGATTTATTCAAAGTAAAAGATGTTCCGGCTTTAATCACTGATTTTGAATAGGTTACAGGAGGTAAATATTGTGCCTATATTACGGTGTCAATCTGAATGGTAATAGTTTGGGCTTCATACGAAGTGAAAGATTTTTATGATCATAAAGCTAGTATGTGGTAACTTATAGAAAATATTGATTCAAATGGGAAAAATTTTTTATCTGTTTAGCCCAGAATAGTCATTAGACTTTCTATTACATGGTTAAATCACTTCAAATCAGACACTTAACATGTTATTGGCTCGTCACCATAGCGATGCTATGCCTCCTCGACCTAAGTGCCTGATTTTTTGGGCTTTAACCCTTCATGACAAAATTCCAATGACAAATCTGGGTTAATCAAAAAATCAATAGTTGGTTTAATGGTTTTACTTCTGTTCGGGGGTTAATCGCCATCTTATTAATTTTTTATTCTCTAATTGGCAGATATATTTAAAAAAGCATGTTGTATTAATCTTTTAAATATTTAAAATAGGCAGTTACAGAAACTCTAATTTCCTTAATATTTTACTGATAATGAATTTTATTTTTTTCTTTTCTTTATGATTAAGTAAAACAATTAGGTATTTTTGTGTTATTATGTATAATATAAATTTAATTCACACTAGTTTGTATTATTAGAAAGATCATTTCAGAGTAATCCCTTTTTAATTTGTACAACACCATTAATAAATTAAAACGAAAGTCAAGTTTAGTATAGATTTTCATGAGCAAGTTAGTTATCGATTATCCAAAATTCACAATAAAGAAAGATACAGGTTTTAGCCAAACGCTGAGATCACGTATTAATGAATATTTTCAAAACAATGCCATAGATAAATATGGCGATGCGAGCATGTGGTTTAAGACTGTATTTATGCTTTCATTATATATCGTTCCCTTAGTCTTTATAAATTCCGGAATAGTATCTAGTCCATGGTTGTTGTTATTATTATTTGCATTGAGTGGATTTGGTATGTCCGGAGTAGGTATGGGTGTGATGCATGATGCCATACATGGATCTTACTCAAAGAATAAAAAACTCAATAAGCTATTATCTTATACCATGAATCTTATTGGTGCCAATGAAGCAGTTTGGAAGGTGCAGCATAATGCTTTGCATCATACTTATACAAACATAAAAGATGCAGATGATGACCTAAACCCTCCATTTTTTATCCGTTTTACACCGCATGCTAAGTATTACTGGATACATAAGTTTCAAAGGTTTTATATATGGTTCTTTTATGGGATTTCTACTGCTTCATGGGTCATAGCAAAAGATTTTGTCAGGCTCTACAGGTATAGGGATATGGGATTTTATAAAGACCCTAAAAAATTCAAAGGTGAATTGATAAAAATGATCATTTGGAAGGTTTTCTATTTTAGTTATGCCATTGCCCTGCCGATAATTATGGTACCACTAAGCTTGTGGATAATTATTTTAGGCATATTTATAATGTATGCTGTTTCGGGAATCACTATGAGTGCAATTTTTCAATCGGCTCACATCAATGATGCGATGGAATTTCCTGAACCAGACGAACAAAATCATATTGAAGATAATTGGGCTCATCATCAATTATCTACCACCACAAATTTTTCCCAGAACAGCAGGCTATTCACCTGGTTGATTGGTGGACTTAATTATCAAATTGAGCATCATTTGCTTCCAGATATTTGTCATATTCACTACAGGAAACTGGCACCTATTGTGGCAAGCACTGCCAAAGAGTACAATATGCCCTATCATGTAAAAGAAACTTTTATAGAAGCGCTTAGTTGTCATTATAAAATGTTGCGCTTTCTCGGCAAACCTTAACCTTTTATGATTACATCAATAAGAAACATTTTTAACAATAATTATTTATATTATGCAAGAAGGAGTAGTTAAATTCTTCAACAGTGCCAAAAGGTTTGGCTTTATTCAACCATCAGATTCATCAGAGGATATTTTTGTCCATGAATCCGGACTCATTGACGATATCAAAGAGAACGACAAAGTTCAATTTGAAACAGAAAGAGGAAAAAAAGGAATGAATGCGATCAACGTAGAAGTGATCGATTAAATTAAAAGGGTCACTATTTAGTGACCCTTTTTTTATGCTTCTACTTTTAATCCTTCCACTGAATTGGACGTGGATTCTTTTCTCACCTGACTTTCGATGACCAGGAACAAGACCAAAATAAATATTGCTTCTGCGATAATAACCCCAGAATAACCGAAAGGACCCTGATCCGGATACATCATAATTATTGTAGCTTTTATTATCTGCATAATGTCGATCGTACGAAAAGTGAAGGCTGTGGAAAGGATTTTTCACGAACTTCAAGTTGAAATAGATGGATTCAAGGGAAAATCCGGAATCCGTTGCTTAAACAGCTGTGCCAAGTGCTGCACTAAGCCTTTCATTGAAGCATCCCCGTTAGAATTCCTGCCTTTTGCTTATAATTTGTATGAGGAAAACAAAGCCGAAGAGTATTTAAAAATTCTGAAAGAATCCGATGGGGTATGCATCAATTATTTGCAAAAAGATCCTGACAAAAATGTAAAAATATTTATTTCAGGTTGTGCCAACTATCAATACAGAGGGCTGGTTTGCAGACTATTTGGTTTTGCAGCTTACAGAAATAAATATGGCGTGCCTGAATTATCGACCTGTACAATAATTAAACAAAACCAGCAGCAGGAATATCGAAGTACGTTGAAAAGTATCAAAGCAGGAATGAAAGTACCTGTTTATGCTGATTGGTACAGGAGGTTGATGAATGTTGATTATAAAATGGGCTCTACCTTCTTACCCATAAATGAGGCAATTATTTTTGCTATTGAAACTGTCCTTCAGTATTATGCCTATCGAAGGAAAATCTAAAACTTTATTGTATGTGGTAGTAGCAAACAATCACAAACGCTCTAAAATTGATTCTTGTAATTATCGAGTTTTGGGATTTATAAGCCTCAGCAACTGTTTTTGGTAACTTTTTTTGTTTTCATACCAGACCATCTAAATTCCTAGCAATAAATTTTTTTGCCTAAATATTATATATAAATAACTTCCTGTTTATGTCCAGTCAATGATTCGTTAATTTTATCGGATAAATCAAAGGGAGAAGATTCACTAGCAAATAACTTCACATTTTGTAATTGATCCGTTATAATCTTCATCATCAATCCGGTTAAATGTATAGAATACTAGAATTCAATCATTTAATAGTATAACGAGGATAGGGTTTTATTATTAACCACCCATCAAAGCACCCAGTTGCTCCGCATTAAAACCATCCAAACTGTTGATGATCAAGTCTGCTTTTTGCGATTTTTTATTTTTCAAAGTGTGAGGCTCTGGGACTAAGACCACTTTCATTCCGGCTTTTTTGGCCGCAGTCATCCCTGTGATGGAATCTTCAAAGACTATACAATCTTTGCTTTCAACCGCCAAATTTTTGGCGGCATATTTATACACATCTGGGGAAGGCTTTCCTTTTTGCACATCATCAATAGAGGCTGTAGCCTCAAAATAATGACGAATATTTAATCGCTCCATCACTACGTCAATAATCCGCTTTGGTGAGTTGGTTGCCAATCCGAATTTGAAGTCACGGGATTTAAAAAAATCCAGTATGTACTCCATGCCTCTTTTAGGTGTACCGTCATTAGATATTTGAAGCATCACCTGGTCTATGACAGATTGCTCAACTTCAGGCAATGGCTTGTTTTGCCAGGGATAGCGATCATACCAGAATTTGGTTACTTCTTTGGTTGTTAGTCCTGTAGTCTGTTCAGCAAGTTCTGTGGTGATATTCGCTCCTAACGAAGAGAAGACTTCTATTTCAGCTTGTTGCCAATAAGGCTCAGAGTCGATTAGCAAGCCATCCATATCAAAAATCACTGCTTTCAACATATGAGAATCTTAATTATAATAGGACAGTAATCTAATGATAGCTTAACAAAATGACTGGGTAATATTTTATTTTTCTTATTTACTTAACAAATATGAATCTAATTAATTACTTTCACGTTTGTTAAGTAAATCATTTTATAATGGAATATCAATTAGGGGAATTTGAAGAGTTAGTATTATTGACTGTAGCTGCACAGCATGATCATGCCTACGGTGTGTCTATTCATGAATTCCTTACAAAGGAAACAAAGAAGAAAATAAACATCAGTGCCATTCATGTGACACTAAAACGTCTTGAACAAAAAGGATTTGTCGAATCAAAATTTGGTGGTATCACCGAAGAACGGGGTGGGAGAAGGAAAAAATTTTACCTCATCACAGTCTATGGGAAAAAAGTCCTCGATGCCAACTACGCGCTTAGAAGCAATATTTATCAACGGATACCACAATTTTCTTTTAAATGAAGCATAATCCACCCAGATGGGCTTTGAATTTTTTACGATGGTATTGCAAGGAAGATTACCTGGACGAGATTGAAGGTGATCTTTTCGAATTTTACTACTTCAGGTGCAAGCAGTCCAAAAAAAGTGCTGACTTATTTTTTATATGGAATGTAATTCGATCATTCCGGTTGATCAACCTAAAACAAACACAACTAAATAACGTGACAATGAACCTTCTAAGAAATTACGCTAGGATCTATTTCCGCAGATTCAGAAAAGAAATAGCCCATTATTTCGTCAATATAGTTGGCTTGGGAATGGGCTTTGCTATTCTATTTTTGATTCTAATGTATGTTTATGATGAGCACCAGGCAGATGCATACCACTCGAAGAAAGATCGAATTTACCGGGTTATTGAAAAAAGCTTGGAAGAAGATGGACTGCATGAATACGAAACTACTCCATATCCACTTGCGGAAGCTCTAAAAAATGATTTCCCCGGTATTAAAGAGACGGCGCATATGACTTATTTCGGGTCACATGTGTTGGTGAAAGGTGAAACTAGGATCGCTGACCGGGATTGGGCGGTTGTGACCAAAGGTATTTTCAATATCCTTGATTTTGATATTATAGCTGGGGATCCAAAAAAAGATTTTCAGGGACCAGCAGGGTTGATATTGACTGAAGATGCCGCCACCAGGCTATTTGGACATACCGATGTGGTAGGATCGGTGGTGGATGGGTCAAGGTTTGAAAAAATCGAGGTGTTAGCGGTAATGCACGAGATGCCTAGAAATTCTTCCTATCAGTTTGATGCGCTTTATGTTGCAAATTACGACCAATGGGAGGGTGGTTGGTATAATTTTTTCACCAGTGGCAATTGGGACCCGCGCTTCGCCCAGACCTGGGTACTTTTAAAAAATGGGGCAACACCACAAGACATTTACAGCAAGAAAGATCAATTCATCAATAAATATTACCCTGAGGAAATAAAGAAAAGACATGATTTCACCCTTCAACCATTAACAGATATTCACCTTGGATCAAAAAATATAGAACGGGGAGGGCCCTCGCCATTACTCAGCATTCCGAAAAGTACAAAGCAGTTTGTTTCCATCATTTTTATTATGGGATTCTTCGTGTTATTAATAGCGGCACTCAATTATATCAATCTATCTTCCGTGCAGGTACTTAAAAGGACTCTGGAGGCGAGTATGCGCAAAATCAACGGCGCCAGTCTTCAACAGTTGATTGTTCAACTATTTTTTGAAACTCTAATAACAGTATTCATCGCATATGGTATCGCCTTGTTGATAATTGTTATGGTGTTTCCTTACTACCAAAGCATAACCAATAAAGACTTTACCATCGGGCTGTTGTTCAGCAGGGAATTTATTGGTTATCATATACTTTCTATTTCGATTATATGGATTGCCTCCGCTCTAATCCCGGCTTTTTATTATGCGAGACTAAAACGCTCATTACTTATTGTAAAGAATGTATTTTCAGGTAAAGGGGATACCCTTAGAAAAATCCTGGTCACGCTGCAATACGCATTATCATTGTTTTTGATTATTGGCTCTATTATTATTTATCGCCAACTAGAATTTGTTAAATCTAAAGACTTGGGATTTAAAAATGATAACTTAATCGTCTTAGACATTAATTCAAGATATGCCAGAAGTAATTTTCAGAATATTATTAGTGGTATAAAGACACATCCGGATGTAATTAATACATCTACTTCATCCAGAGTGCCGGGAGAATGGAAAAATATACCATCCGCCAATTTATATGTTGACTTAAACAAGCAGCCATTACAAGCCAGTCATTATGGTGTTGATCAGTTTTGGTTAGACACTTATGGCATTGAGCTTGTTGGTGGTAGAAATTTTTCAGGGCTAAGTAAAGCTGACAGCCTTTCCATAATTATTAATAGACAGACCGTTAAAATGCTCGGTTTAGATGCACCCATTGGCAAAAGAATTTGGGTGGAAGATGATGATGAACAAGTACCTATGAAGGTAATCGGTGTAGTAGAAGACTTTCATTTTGAATCTCTATACGAGCCGGTAGGACCTGTTTTTCTTACCAGTTGGAATAATCATATTTGTTCTATTGATTATTTCACCATACGCTACAGTCATAAGCCAAAAGAAACCATCGAGCATATAAAAAAAGTGAATGCCACATTTGATCCTCTTACACCCCCGGAAATCAATTTTCTCGACCAACAATGGCAAAGGTTTTATGTGGCTGAGGAAAGCAGGCAAGCAATTATCCTTATTGCCTCAATTGTATCCATTATTATTTCAGCTTTCGGCTTATTTGGATTGATAAATTATACAGCAGAGCGGAAAACCAAAGAAATCGGCATTCGAAAAGTGATGGGTGCCTCAGTATCTAATATCGTCACCTTAATACTCAAAGATTACATGATACTACTGGTAATATCGCTGGTGGTATCCATTCCGGTTTCTTATTGGACATTTTATCGATGGTTATCAGATTTTGCTTACAGAATAAATGTCAGCATTGATATATTTTTAATTGCTTTCATAACGATCAGCCTAATTTCTGTATTAACAGTTACTTCAAGGATTTTAAGTGTAATTGCTTCCAATCCGGTAAAGGCTATAAAATATGAGTGATGGTAAGAATTTTAGAACACTAGAAAGGTTCATTTCACTTATTTTAGTCTGTAAATAACGGAAAAGGACCATTTATGAGTTTTTTAAAAGCAGAATGGAGAAAACTGGCTATAGCCAATTACCAGGTGGATGCTTCAATATTAAAGAAATATTTACCACCGAAGACTGCGCTTGATTTATGGAATAATATATGCTACATAAGTTTAGTGGGTTTCATGTTTATAAATACCAGGCTGCTTGGCATGCCTGTTCCTTATCATAAGAATTTTGAGGAAGTCAACTTAAGGTTTTATGTTAAACACTTCGACGGGAAAAACTGGAGGAGGGGCGTTGTTTTTATAAAGGAAATTGTTCCCAAAGTTGCATTGACTTTTATTGCTAATACCGTATACAGGGAACATTACGAAACCATGAAGATGAATCATCTCTGGAATACATATGATGATCACAGGGTCGTGGAGTACACCTGGCAGAAAAACAATAAAAGGTATCATTTTATGATAAAAGCTGAACTTCCACAGCGGGCAATAGAATCAAACTCAGAAACGGAATTCATCACAGATCATTTCTGGGGTTATACTAAATTAAATCAACATCAATCTTATGAGTATGAGGTTACACATCCGACCTGGAGATCTTATAATGTGCTGAATTATTCTATTAAGGTGGATTTTAACGAGGTTTATGGTTCCGATTTTGGTTTCCTTAATCAGTTAGAGCCTAAGTCAGTTATGCTGGCTGAAGGATCAGGGATTACCGTTGAACATAAGAGAAAAATCTAATATAGGTATTTGAAGAAGTGGTATAGCCTTATTGTTTGATTAATTTCAGCACCCAATGGACTAAAATATTAACAGGATTAATTAAGTACTATTGACCTTAACCAACGCTTTTGCCACCTTTGAAAACCAAGGACAATTGGTAAGAAATTCTGGCTATGATATTATTGAAAACCAATTGGATCAAAAATAAGGTAAAACAAGATGTCAAAAAAGTAAAATGTCCGTATCAGAAGGTCTATGCATATGCCTGCTTTGGGAGTGGTCGAAACCAGGTAACACCCTTTGTTTCCTTATAATATTGACTAATGATTCGAAAAAAACTAAAATTCAGGCTTGCTTTTCACTAGAAGAAAGTTAGAAAAATTATGGCCAGACTTAGCAGGCGAGGGTATGAATCGATGCTTTCCTATTACCCTAAAACGCAACCGCTTCGGCGGTCCGACTGAGATTCAGTGAAACGCCCATTACAGCCTGTCCCGTACTTAGTTACGGGAAGACCCGTTCGCTGGGTGGTGTGAGCGGCGCACCGTGGACATTATCGCTCACGGCCGTCTGCGACTTTTGGGGCGGACTTTCTTCTTTTATGGCTGCTCAAAGAACAAAAGAAGTGGGTATCAGAAAAGTTTTAGGCAGTCGCATAATCGATATAATCGCTCTTTTTTATAAATCCAGAATTGTCATTAGACGTTCTATTACACGGTTAAATCACTTCAAATCAGACACTAAACATGTTATTGGCTCGTCACCATTGCGATGCTATGCCTCCTCGACCGAAGTACCTGATTTTTTCGGCTTTAACCCTTCATGACAAAATTCCAATGACAAATCTGGGATTAAAACTGAAATACCAGTTGACCTTTTGCCGAGCCTACTACTTTTCTCAGCCCGACTTCTTTAGCCCGGTCTACAGCCCTGGCGGTGGAAAGGTTGATATAATTAACCCAGGCAATGAAAATGATAAAATACGATATTATGCTGATAAACTGAACGGATTACTCACTGCCATGGGCTTCAGGCTCAAAAGTAAAATCGGAATATAAATAAACACCAAACCGGGGCGGATTAACAGGATTGTTACCGGTACTCAAAAGATAGTATGGTTTTACTAAAAGTGAGTTGAGGAATATTTCTCCAAAACTGCTCTTTTAAGTTTTTAGCTTCCTGGAGCGCTGCAAATCCGGTATTTGTCACCTGAAAGTATCTTTTCTTTTTTCCACCGCGCTTTTGAGTGGCCCTCCAAAGGTTGAGCTCAAAAAACCTTTATCCTCTAGTCGATATAAGGAGGAATGTATGGCACTAATATTTACTTTTCGGTTGGTTATGACTTCAATTTCTGATTTTACAGATACAGCATAAGCATTATCTCTTAGCGATGCAACTGTTAATAAAATGAGTTCTTCAAATTCACCATGATGTATTCCTTTCATGGGTATTTTATTAATTCCTCATAAATGTGATCTTGGTACGCATTATATTCCTCATAGTTGTAAATATTATCAGGATTGTGAAATGTGAATGACTAACCGACTACATCAATAGCAACTGACTTAAATAAACACCAAACAATGCTGCCTTTACTTAAGTCCATCCTTTTGAGGGAATCTTCTGTGATCTTTACCACCAATTTAAAACCAACATCAACTACGCACAACTCTGCTGCATTTTGCTGGATGATGTCAGTAATGGTTCCTTTGATTTGGTTTTGAATGCTGAGATGGTCCAGGCGTTGTGTGGATAGTGCAATATCATCAGCGTCTATAAATGCACTTACATTCTCACCCTCGCTGTAAATTTTATTTTTCTGATCACATTTGATTATCACCTCCCGGCTGTCATCAGCCCATCGCAGCATGGTTAACTTGTTTCCGGGAATCTGGTGTATCACCTCCATATTGATGGTGTTTACCAGGACATTCGATTTTATCATTTCTGCAGCCTCTGGGGACCTCAGTAATTCATAATATTCGTTGTGTCCAGCGCATTCCCCGTTTTTAATCAAACATAGGTTGCCGGAAAGTTTCAGAAGATCCGGTAAGTCATGGCTGACGACCAAAATAGGCAGTTGCACAGTTTTTTGAATCCGAATAATAAAGGGAAGGATTTGTTTCCTGAGGTTTGTATCTACAGCAGAAAATGGTTCATCAAGTAATAAAATATCGGGGGAAGACAGTAGGGAACGACCCAGTGCCGTTCGTTGTCTTTCACCGCCGGATATGGTTGCCGGACGGCTAGGGAGTAAGTGCTCAAGGTTTAAAAGGTGAACCACCTCATCAAAATTAACAACGCTGTTTGTCTTGGCCTTTATTCCATACTTGAGGTTTCTTTCAACACTCATGTGGGGAAACAATCGACCTTCCTGGAATAAATAGCCAATATTTCGCTTATCAATGGGTACATTAATCTGTTTTTCAGTATCAAACAGAATCCGCTCATTGATTGATATCCTACCTTTGTCAGGCTTTACCAAACCCGAAATTGCATGAAGCATGGAGGATTTTCCAGCGCCACTGGGGCCAAAAATACCGGTAATCCCTACTGGAAATTGTTCATTGATGGCGAGGTCGAAATTTTTTCTTGTGAGGTTGATGTCAACTATTAGCATGCTTCATTTTTTTGATGTACCATTCAGACAATGCCATGGCCACAAAAGCGATAACAATGGAAATGATGACCAGTCTGAGTGTCGCATACTCCTGTCCGGGAATTTGCATGTGAGCGTAGATAGCCAGGGGAAGGGTCTGGGTTTCGCCGATAATATTTCCGGCAAAAGTGATGGTAGCCCCAAACTCACCCAGAGATCTTGCAAAAGCCAGTATTGTTCCGGATATGATCCCGGGTAATGCCAATGGAACAGTAATTCTGAAAAATGTCCTGATCTTACTGGCACCAAGTATTCGAGAGGCTTCCTCCAGACCGGTGTCCACCATTTCCATGGAGGTGCGTATCGAGCGAACAATAAGAGGAAAGGATACAAACACGGAAGCAATGACCGCTGCCTGGAATGTGAAGGCTATTTTAATCCCCAGTGTGTCGGATAACCATTCACCAACAAGTCCTTTTGAGCCCAGTGCCAATAACAATAAATAACCGGTTGTGACGGGTGGCATGACCAATGGAAGATGAATTATGCTCTCCACAATGAATTTACCATGGAAATTATGCCTGGCCATTAAGTATCCAACAGCTAAAGCCAATGGCAAGGAGATCACCGAACAATAGATGGCTGCTTTAACGGAAAGAATTATGGCTTGCGCTTCTACCTCACTTATATTCATTATTGTCTAGCTACACTTGTTCTTTTTACATGGAGGATAAATATAATATTTCCGGTCGAATGATATCAATCCAATAGCGGGGGCTGGAATAAATTAAGCCTAATTTTTGCAAAAGAAGAAAATATATGGATTATGTCATCTAACGATGGGTTGTCCACCATAGTCATTATGCGGGTGTCTGGGTGATCCGATCCCGTCAATGACCGGTCTTTGATATTGCTTTCAACAGAAGAACTTCCCGGGTGTCAAGGTGCGCTTGTAACGGACTGTGGCACGAACCAGGAAACTTATCTGGCCTTAGGGGCCGGGACAAGACCGGATTGGGACTGATGGGTGGCAGGCTTGGCCGGCGGGTAGCCCTTGAGGGCAAGCTGGGCGAGGGTAATTGTGGGTTTAAATAGCAATTTTATAACTTAGGTTGCAGGAAGGGTCGGGATATTTTCCCTGACTGATTTCATATTTATGGTATCTTCATATAAGGTTTAAAACCATGCTTACTCCAAACTTCTGTAGCTTCATTGGCAGTTAGGTATGAATAAAAATTACTGGCTAATGATTTATGACTGCACAATCCAATGGTATAAATAATGGGATCATGAGCCGCAACGGGAAAGGTCCCGATGATCTTTACCTTTTGAGATCTTATGGCATCAGTTTTATAGACTATGCCCAGGGGCGCCTCTCCTAATTCCACCATGGATAAGGCGGCACGAACATCCATGGATGGTAAGACTTGGTTTGAGATTAATTGATACCATCCATAATAATTCAATGCTTGTCTGGTATATTGACCAGCAGGGACATGGGCAGGATCTCCTATGGACAATCGTCCATCATTCAGTAAGTTGATAAAATCAAGGTCTTTGTTAATGATAACATCATCTATGCGGCTATTTTTTGGTGAGATCAATACCAGCTCGTTTTGGGCGATGGCTTTATTATTGCCTTCAATGAAGTATCCCAGGCTGTCAAGATAGTAAGCCCATTTTTTATTGGCTGAGAGATAAACATCCACGGGGGCACCTTGTTCGATTTGTCGTGCTAAAGTACCACTGGAAGCCAGGTTGATTTTCACTTCAGCATTTGACTTTCCTTCCCATTGATTTGAAATCTCTGAAATAACGTCGGCAAGGCTGGATGCAGCGAAAATTGTAATAGAAGAAGCAGGCCTGTCATAAGCTTTTTGACCGCAGTTTGATAATATCATCAAAAAAAGCAGCGATAGGATATAATTCAAATAAATCATCAATCAGGGTTTGGTTCTACATCCAATATGGCAAAAGCATAAACGATCTGAGTTTCTTAAACTACCTTAAGTATCTTTAAAGTGCGTACTAATTACTTATAGAAATGCAAAAATACCCATAAAAAGGCATTAAACCTTCTTAGAAAAGCAGTGAAAGATCAATTGGATATGAAGTGATTTATAAATCATTATTTGGTCTGGAAGTAAGCAGTAATGTGAACTTTCTGGTGAATTATTAGCAATTTTTACTATCTTTCTAAAAAGATCAAAAAAACATTTGTACCATGTACTACCGATTAACACACATTTCATTCAACGTATCCAAAAGATATGACTTCTTAAAAAAAGCTGAATCTACTAAGGAACGATTGGCCAAAATTTCCGGTTTGGAGCTGGTTAATATCATTGAAACAGGTGATGGTAAAGGCGTAATCATCGGTCTCTATAATAATGTAAATTCTGCACAGAAAGCCCATGAGGCTGTTCATCACATTATGGTTGAACTTAAAGAATACTTCACTGCACCACCTCGTGCTGAGGAAGGTGCAGTCATTTGGGAGATGTAATAAAATTTTACAGGGTAAATCAAATCGGTGTCACACCTTATGCTTTCCATACCCTCGATATTTCCACAAAATATAAGAGCCGACAAGGAAAAAGCATATTAAAACCCTTTTTTTATAATATTAGATTGTATCCATCGGTCTGAACATCAATTCTTGCAGATAAGGGGTGTTTTCATATTTCAGGATTAACTGTTAAGCGCCAATAATATTCCATCCATTGCGGCTATCATTCCTTTAGATAAGCATCGATTGCCGCGAAAATATGAATTCTTATTAATACCATTAAGAATAATATCCAACCCGTTGGGATATACATTTCTACCAGTCGGAGGTTATGATGTACCAATCTGTTAGGCAATCAAGTTTTGTTTGTTTAAATCAAAAAATTAAATAGTATGAAAAAATTATCGTATTTGTATTTCCTTATTGCTTTTTCAATCATCCTGTCATCATGCGGTGATGATGACGACGATGATATGACACCTGTAATGGAAACTGATCCATCGCTAACAAAAGCTGCATCAGACGCAGGATTAACAACCTTACTGGATGCAGTCACCGCTGTAGATGGCTTGGGAGCGTCTCTGGAAAGTGCGAATGAAATTACAGTATTTGCACCTACCAATGCTGCATTCAGCTCTTTACTATCAGCTTTCGATGCGGCAGACCTGAATGAGCTGATTGTGAAGATCGGCGGAGTTGAAAATCTTGAAACCATTCTTGGCTTTCACGTGGTGCCGGCTGTAGCTTTTTCCACGGATCTGGCTGATGGGGATCAGACCTTTAACACTTTAGCAGGCCAATCACTGACGGTCAACAAATCCGGTGGAAAGGTGACAGTTACCGATGCAGCGGGTAACACCTTTAACGTGACTACAGCAGACGTGGCGATAGCTAATGGTGTGGTACATGTTATTGATGGGGTATTGTTACCTTTAATAGAACTGCCAAGTGTAGTTGATGTGGTTGTGCAGTCGGTTCTTGTGGTATACACACCAAAGTCGAAAGCGATTGCGGATTCCTTATCCGG
>CAYSCZ010000063.1:0-17734 GCA_964429655.1 uncultured Roseivirgaceae bacterium | reverse complement strand
AGTGGGCCCTGCTGGGCTCGAACCAGCGGCCACCTGATTATGAGTCAGGTGCTCTAACCAACTGAGCTAAGGGCCCGATCCAAAACTTAGCCGAAAAATATCATGTTTCAGTAGCCGTTTTGAAATAGGAGCGCAATATTACATATTTGCTCGAACTTAAACAAACCTCAACGTGAATACCGAACAATATGAAGTGCTTATGTTTGATCTTGGTGGTGTAATCATCGATCTGGACTTTGAAGCATGTTTTCAGGCCTTTAAAAGATTGGGTTTAAAAAAGGACATCCAAAAGGAACCCTTCTTAGAAGAATTTGAGATGGGGTTGATTGAAGAAGCCACCTTTAGGGAATTGATAAGAAATTTTACACAACTTGAGGTGACCGATCAGGAGATTGATGAAGCCTGGAACAGTTTACTGCTCGAAATACCCTCCCAAAGACTGGAACTTCTCCTATCCAACAAAAAGCGATATCAAGTCTATGTCCTCAGCAACACCAACAGCATACATGCCCGGCAGTTCAAAAACATTATGAAAAGTACTTCAGGTACAAGGGATCTGCATCATTATGCTCATAAGGTTTACTTTTCTCACGAGATAAAATTAAGGAAACCCGATAAGGCAATCTATGAATATGTGTTGCAGGAAAATAATGTCTCCCCGGAAAAGGTACTGTTCTTTGATGATAAACCTGAAAACCTTGTAGGCGCTACTTCGGTTGGAATAAATACATTTCACGTTACCCATCCCGACCGATTATTTGATTTATTTGCCGGATGAATATCAGCGAAAAGAACAGAAGATTAGCCATCCATGCCTTGCTCTTTGTCCTTACTTTTATCACTACCACATTTGCCGGGGCGGAATGGATGTTTGGCAGAAACCTTTTTTATGGGGAACAAACCCTAAGTTGGAACCAGATAGTACAGGGAACCCGGTTTTCAATTCCTTTCTTACTTTTCCTTACCGTTCATGAGTTCGGGCATTTCTTTGCTGCTTCTTATTATGGCATTAAAGTTACCTTACCTTACTATATTCCGCTATGGTTAGGATTTATCGCCGCCCCTTCTATTGGTACTGGTGGGGCTGTGATACGCATCAAAGAAACCATAAAGAGCCGCAAGGAATATTTTGATGTTGGCATTGCAGGACCGTTAGCGGGATTTGTAATTGGTGTTTCTGTTTTGATTTATGGTTTTACCAATCTTCCACCATTAGACTTTATATTTCAGATACACCCTGAGTATGCTCAGTATGGGGCTGAGTATGGCAAGCATGTTTATCAGGAGGCTGATGAAGGCAGTATACGTATTATGCTCGGGCCTAATCTGCTGTTTATGCTACTAAAAGATATTTTTGTCCCGGACCAGGCAGTATTTCCGCATCCTTTTGAGATGATCCATTACCCGTATCTTTTGGCCGGTTACCTGGCTCTGCTATTTACAGCCTTAAATCTTTTGCCTATTGGTCAATTAGATGGTGGCCATATTTTGTACAGTTTGATTGGCTATGAGAATCACCGGGTTGTTTCAAGGGTATTGTTTGTAATATTTATTTTTTACGCAGGTCTTGGAATACCTAATCCTTACATATTTGATTCATTAACAATTGCGAATTATCTTTTATATCTTGGATTCCTTTATTTAACATTCTATTCTTTCACCCCAAATGCGAAGGACAGACTGATGTATGCTGCGATCATTTTTGTGGGGCAGTACCTAACGTTGTATATATTTCCAAGTGCACAAGGTTATTCCGGCTGGTTATTATTCGCTTTTCTTTTGGGTAGATTTTTGGGTATTTATCATCCTAAGGTTATTGATGACCGGGAGCTATCAATGAACAGGAAAATCATTGGATGGATATCTTTGATCATTTTTATTTTGTGTTTTAGTCCCCAACCCATTATTGTGGATGTTGCCAATTGATGCGATTTCTTAATCATTTGTTCATCATGGCAAGTATTTATTTGATGGATAAGTAAATACATTTATATATATTTATTTATTTAACCATAACGCTATGAACTTTTTACTTTTTTTACTCATCGGCGCTGTAGCTGGCTGGTTGGCCGGTAACATTATGAAGGGGGGAGGTTTTGGAATTCTTTGGAACATACTTTTAGGCATAGTTGGTGCTATCGTAGGCGGCTGGTTGTTTGGATTACTTGGAATAAGCATTGGCGGAGGCATTATAGGATCACTAGTCACTGCATTGGTTGGTGCCATTGTGGTGTTGTTTGTTGCCGGACTTATCAAGAAGTAAAAACTATTAATAAAAAGATGCCTGTAATTTTCCGGTTACAGGCACCTAATATTTAAGCACAATATCTCAATAGGAGCGTAGGCTATGGAGCGGTGGATCGTTCATAACTAAATCCGCCCATTCCCCCTTCTTTACCAATAGCCCAGTCGGTGAAAGTAATATCAATAAAAATATTGTCTTCTTCAAGATATAATACCATGGGTTGACCAACCATATCAGGCGGTGATGAAAATACAGTAATCTCCCATGGATCAAACCTCAGTTCTGCTGCATTTTCTGTGGTACCAAAAGCCCATAAAGTGCCTTCCGGGCTAAAAAAATCTTCATAGTCTTCCTCTGTTGCAGCATTATAAATACCTTGTCGATCACCACGGGTAATCCATACATTTTCAGATATGCGATCCTGATTGGCTTCCATGGCAGGGTCAGTGCCATCAGCTTTTATAAAAGTAATGCTAGGCCCATCCCATATCACGGAATTTTCATCAAATACCTGAAGAAATTCGTATAGGTCGACAAATTCAAACCCATCTGAGTAAGTTCCTGTGATGGTGTTGCCGTCTTCCAATTCAATGGAAAATTCTACCTTAGGATTATCAATTGATCCTGAAACTGTAATTTCTCCGCCAATAGCAAGTATATCAGTGCCACCGTCAAACAATATGGCATCAAACAAAAAGTCCTCATCTCCACCATCTTGAATGAAATCGAATGTGCCCAGCTGGAATTCAGATGTTCCCGGCGAAAGTAAAAACAAATCCAACAGATATGAATTATTTATGAATTCAGCATTTTCACCACTGCCAGAGATATCGCCGTCAGCGATGACATAGTTTTGGGAGAAATGGGTGTTAGGTCCCGGAGGCAATAGTGGGGAAGGTCCGTCTTCAAAAATTATTCCATTCAGCATTTCCAGTGTTGCTCCGTTGTATTCAAAAACAGGAGTGGAGCTGCCTCCTTCATCAACATCACTAAGTGATATCGTGATGGATGCCGCCTCCGTAACATCACCATTAACCGCACTATACCCGGCAGTGATTTGCGGGTTCACTTCAAAATCAAACAGTGTTTCATCAGCTACGGTAAGTTGACCACTACCAGGATTAATATTCAAAGCCCCGGCAGGATTTTCATTAGAAAGGGAGAATGTCAGGTTTCCCATGTTGGTGGAAGCATTGACAGTACCCATCACCTGGCCGGCAGTAGGGTTTTCATCTACAGTGACCGAGAAGTTGTTGGCCGTTACGGTAATTGGCGTTGTTACATCATCATCGTCATCATCACCACAGGAAACCAGAAAAAGAATGCAAGAAACAGAAAGCAAGAGTAAAAGTGTTTTTAATAGCGTTTTCATGTAATTAACTTTTTTCAATAAGTAAATATACGTATTGTAATGTTTTGGATTTACTTGGTTTAAGATGTTTTATCGAAATACTTAAATAAGAATGCTCATCAGGGAGATAATGTATTGTGTAAGTGTAATTTGATAATCTTTTGCCCTTTTCAAATGAGTTCATTCGGTTTGAAAATAATTTTGTATGTTGAAAGAGTTAAAGACATACCAACCATCAATCCCTTGAAGGAACAGCAAAATACACTTAAATATTTCAGGCCAGTTTTTTTGGAAGTATTGTTGATGTGGTCGTTGATCACGCTTTTATGCATGCGTTTTAATATCAGTTTTAATGAGATGGATATCATTCCATACGCAAGGTCGGTTTATAACCAACGGTGGATCCCCGGTGATGCTTACTTGAGTCAGGATATACCATATCGTTATCTTTTCTGCTATATGATCGGTTTTTTTGCTGATCGATTTGGGATGGTTGAGACGATTTTTACCGGCAGGCTGATAACTTATCTTTTGTTTTCAATGGTCTTTTTTAAGTTAATCAGACTACTTGAACTAAATATTTATCTGAGAATTTTCACTTTTATTGCTTTTCTCAGGCTTTTTCATAGAGGATTTGGTGATGTGGATGAATGGATTGTTGGAGGCCTGGAAACCAAAGTTTTTGCTTACTGCTTTGCTATATTAGGACTTACATTTTTTCTAAAGAAAGATCCAAAATACGGTCTTTTTTTCTCAGGTATCGCCTTATCCTTTCATTTACTCGTTGGTGGATATCATTTGATCTGTTTACTCCCCATTTTGTTGATTGATATAATCAGGGATAAAACCTACTTTAAAAGGCTTTTGGTATTAACGCCAGTGTACCTTTTAGCCGCATCCATGGGTATTTACGCCATTTATGATCATTTAGTGACTGCAGTTGATGAAAATTCAGCCCGTCAGGCCTGGGATATCTATGTTAATGTGAGGTTACCTCATCACACCCTTCCCATTTTTAGTAATAAAACTAAAATATTGATGATCATTTTCACACCCCTGAATTTGATAATTTTATTTAATTCATGTCGATACAAAAAATTTATTGCCATTTACGGTCTTTCTTCCGTGGGGCTTTTGGTTATCGGGTTGGCAATTTATTTTTTCTTTGATGATCAATATTTAAGGTTTTATTGGTTCAGATTTAGTGATGTGTTGTTGCCATTCACTAGTATAATTTTATTGATGGCTATGTTGCATGGTTTTCCGGCAGCAAATCACAGACCCTATATCCACAAGACGGTTAAAATTATTGGATACGTTTTTCTAATAGCGTGCTCCATAGGCATATTGTACAAACCAATAAAAGATGGTATCAAGGAAATTACTTTCAACAAGCAAGAACTAAAAAGCCGAACATGTCCTGATGAAAAAATGATGAGATGGATAAAAAATAATACGCCTAAGCATGCCACTTTTCTTACCTCCCCGAACCAATCATATTTTTACATCAATGCTGAACGATCCATGTGGGTGTCCTGGAAGCACTTTCCACAGAGCCCTGAGAGTATTATGAGGTGGTATCAAAAAATAAAACGACTTAATGGTGGTGTACCAGTAAAAAGTATTCATACATTAAATAATAACTTTTTTAAACTAACGGAGCAGGATTTTTTTAATATCTTCAAATCATATCCTGGAATTGATTATATTCTGTTACCCATTGAAATGCATTTAAAAATCCCTTCGGTATTTGCAACAGATAAATATAGATTATATAAGATGGCTTTGTAGCGATGATTGAGTCCCTCATAAGCATAGAATAATTGATGTCAGCATGGGTATCGATATTGATGGCCTGACCTTTACTTTGATGGTCTACTCAGCCAATAAACTTTTATATGCGCAAGGAGTATCATCGTAGGCATCATTCTGCCATAAATAAAATTTCGATATAGACTACCCATTTAAGAGGCACTATTCATTTTTGCAACAGTATTTCATATATTGCATTTTATGAAATACAGCGAACTAAAAAAGACCCTGAAAGATCATGCCTTACGAATCACTGATTGCAGGTTGGAGGTCTTGGAGTTATTTCTTAAATCCAGTTACGCGCTGTCCTCGCATTATTTGGAGAATCAACTTGATAAGTACGACCGGGTAACCTTATATCGCACCTTAAACACATTCATCAGTAAAGGAATCCTTCATAAAATTCCGGATGATGGCGGGGTGGCAAGATATGGTATTTGTCATGATACATGTACGCCGGAAGCGCATAATCATGATCACGTCCATTTTAAATGCGACAACTGTAACTCAATCAAATGCTTATCTTCCGTACATGTTCCGCCTGTTGATATTCCGGGTCTCCAAATTAATAGCGCTAACCTGATTGTTTATGGAATGTGTGACCAATGTCAATTCCCGGAGAAAACCCATTAGATGAGGCACATATTTTTTTTTCTTTTATTTATTCTGACTATACGATCAGTTTTTGCGCAGGAATGTGAGTATACGGTGGAAGGTCATATTTATGATATTGTTACTAAAGAACCACTTTCTTTTGCTACTGTCAAAATCAAAAATAGTGATAAGGGTGTGGTCTCAAATGAAGATGGATTTTTCAGGTTGACGGGAATTTGCAAAGATGAAGTAGACCTTGAAGTGCAATTTTTGGGTTACAAAACAATGACTCACCACCACCATTTTCACTATAAATCGCCGATCATTTTCCTGGCCCCGGAGTCCGGCTTGCTAGAAAGTGTAACTATTGAAGACTCCCGGTTAAATGAGCAGATATCGCTTTCCATTAAAAAAAGTCAGGTAGATAAATTATCATCGGTCAGCACTTCCATCAGTGAATTAACGGGAGCAATATCCGGGGTATCTCTTTTACAAACAGGATCTAATGTTTCTAAGCCCATGGTTCATGGGTTACATTCAAACCGGGTCCTGGTGGTTAATGATGGCATCAGGCATGCCTATCAGGTTTGGGGACAGGAACATGCCCCTGAAATTGACCCTTCCCATGTAGATCAAATAGAGATTGTAAAAGGTGCTGGAACCGTAAAATACGGGCCAGATGCATTGGGAGGAGTAATCCTTTACAATTCAAAAAGACTTTCCTTCAATAAGGAATTATACGGGTCATTCGGCTCATCTTACCAGACAAATGGGCGAGCATTTAGCAGCCAGCTGGAGATTGGTCAGGGATTTGATCGGTTTGCCTGGGAAGCAGGTTTTTTTGGTACCTATCAGGGTGATTTAAAAGCGCCTGATTATAACCTTTCCAATACCGGGAAACGGGAATTGGGAGGAAGCTTTAGCACGCTACTTCATCAGCCTAAGTTCGATCTTCAGGTTTCAGGTAGCTACTTTAAACAGCAGCTGGGTATTTTAAGGGCCTCCATTGTAGGAAATCTGGATGATCTGCAAAATGCAATTGATCGGGGGACCCCTCAACCAACATTTTCTGAAACCTATAAAATACAAAATCCGCAACAAGACACGGAGCATGGTTTACTTAAATCCAACCTCGAGCTTTTTCTAGGGGATCATTCATTAAATATACAATATGCCATTCAAAGAAATATCAGAAAAGAATTTGATGTAAGAAGGGGTGAATTAAATGATCGCCCCGTCATTGACCTGCAGTTGTTTTCCCATACCGTTGAATCCGAATGGGTTCAGCCAGATAGAGGTCGATGGAGTGGGAGCTCGGGGATCCAGCTTTTTACACAAAAGAGTGTAAATGAGCCAGGTTCCAACCCTGCCAATTTTGTACCAGATTATGATGTACTTAATATCGGTGCTTTTACCATTCAATCCCTTGATTTTGAAAAATCTACCTTCGAAATAGGTGCACGGTTTGATTTTCAATCGCTCAACGTAGCAGATACCATTCGAGATTCGTTTATTTACTCCAATACGGTTAATTATTCCAATGGCACTTTCACGCTTGGCTTTAGAAAGCAACTTAATAAAAGCTTGTCTCTCTTTTCAAACATAGGATCAGCCTGGAGGCCTCCTAATGTTGCTGAACTGTATTCATTTGGCTTCCATTTTTCCAGAATACAATTTGGTCTTTGGAGGTACGACCTGGACCCGGAAATTTATACCCCTGTAGATAGCGTGTTTGACGAGTCCCTCAGGTCTGTTCCCGCAGAGAAAGGATTTAAATGGGTTTCGGGGATTGAAGTACAAAAGTCAAAGACAACCGCAGAATTTATATTCTTCATCAATCAAATTAATGATTACATCTTTCTCAGGCCTTATGGGATTACGGTCGGTGTAGCGGGTACTTTCCCTTTCTTTATTTATGATCAAACCAACGCACTTTTTCTGGGTAGCGACTGGGACATTCGAATCAATCACTCAGAAAGGTTTACTTCGGAGGCTAAGGTTTCTTACGTTTATGCAAGAGAGACCGAAAACCAACAAGCTTTATTAGAAATCCCTCCATTAAATATTGATTATACGGTCAAATACACGATGGCGGAATGGGCGTTTGGTTTAAATTTTAAGTACACGGCACAGCAATGGAATGCACCGGAAGTTATCGAGCCTGAAAACTTTGGATCCGGAGATGCGGAGGTCAACCCAAATCAGATCTTTGATTTTATGTTGCCTCCTGATGATTACTTGCTTGTGGGCAGTAAAATCAAATTCAACCAAAAAAAATGGACTGCACAATTCCAGGTAAATAATCTTTTAAAATCATCTTACAGGGTCTACACGGACCGTTTACGATATTTTGCTGATTCACCGGGTAGAAATTTTTCATTTACACTTCAATACAAATTTTAAAAGCATCATTATTGCAATTAATTGATTAATGCAATAGAATTGTGTTTATAACTTAGAATCACAAAATCAACATTCAAAACTTATGGCGAACTTTAAACCAACCGCAAATGAATTTTTAATCTAAGATTCCAAGTGACCTAAATAATTTAATTATAAATACACGTGAAATGAACATGATTGAGATAATAAAATAAACACTAATCATGAGAAATCCATGTGACAGTTAAAAACCAAATTTTAAACACATGAAAACAAACAAATCAGTACTCTTTTTACTCCTCTTGTTTAGTATAGGGCTAATTGTTAGTTGTTCTGACGATGACGATCCGGAGCCAATCGATGATGAAGCAGAGGAAGAAGTAATCAATGAAGTGGTATTAACATTTACTCCTACGGAAGGGGGTGATCTAGTGACGGCAACTTGGTTTGATGCAGATGGTGATGGCGCAAATGCACCAACTATTGATCAAATTAACCTGGTAGAAGGTAGTGATTATACTTTATCGATAACTTTAGCAAATACGCTTGAGGGTGAAGATGTAACCTCAGAAATACAGGAAGAGGATGACGAACATATGTTCTTTTTTTCATTTACTGAAAATATTTTCGCCGATCCCTCTGGAGATGGGAACGTGGATAGCCGAAATGATCCCATTAATTACAATGATGTGGATGATAACGGATTCCCTGTAGGACTCTCCACTGTCTGGACGGCTGGAATTCATACAGAATCCACCGGCGAATTTACCATTTTGTTAAAGCACCAGCCGGATCTAAAAACGGCCACTTCTGATGCAACCGTAGGAGGCACAGATGTTGACATAACATTTCCTATCAATATAGTGGAAGATTCCAATGAAGAAGAGGAGGTCATCAATGAGGTTGTATTGACCTTTACCCCAACTGGAGGTGGTGATGCGATAACAGCAACCTGGTTTGATGCTGATGGTGACGGCGTTGGAAACCCTACCATTGATGACGTTGACCTAGACCCCGACACAGAATATGACATGGCCATTACCCTGGCAAATACGCTTGAGGGGGAAGATGTGACTGCAGAAATACAGGAAGAGGATGATGAGCATATGTTCTTTTTTGAGTTTACTACAGACATATTCACCGATCCATCTGGAGACGGAAATTTCGATAGTAGAGACGATGACTTGAACTACAATGACCAGGATGAAAATGGCTTCCCTGTAGGATTGTCCACAAACTGGACCACAGGTAGCTCATCGGCAGGTACCTTCAGGGTTGTATTAAAGCACCAGCCGGGGTTAAAAACGGCCACTTCCGATGCAACCGTAGGAGGCACAGATGTTGACATAACATTTCCTATCAATATAGTGGAAGATTCCAATGAAGAAGAGGAGGTCATCAATGAGGTTGTATTGACCTTTACCCCAACTGGAGGTGGTGATGCGATAACAGCAACCTGGTTTGATGCTGATGGTGACGGCGTTGGAAACCCTACCATTGATGACGTTGACCTAGACCCCGACACAGAATATGACATGGCCATTACCCTGGCAAATACGCTTGAGGGGGAAGATGTGACTGCAGAAATACAGGAAGAGGATGATGAGCATATGTTCTTTTTTGAGTTTACTACAGACATATTCACCGATCCATCTGGAGACGGAAATTTCGATAGTAGAGACGATGACTTGAACTACAATGACCAGGATGAAAATGGCTTCCCTGTAGGATTGTCCACAAACTGGACCACAGGTAGCTCATCGGCAGGTACCTTCAGGGTTGTATTAAAGCACCAGCCGGGGTTAAAAACGGCCACTTCTGATGCAACTGTAGGGGGCACAGATGTTGACATTTCTTTTGCAATTAATATCCAATAGTACCTTTCTTTATTCGTTTAGTAATTTACTAAGGCCGTCAAAAGTGACGGCCTTTTTTTGATAATAATCAGGTTGTGAGGGTCAAAATGTCATTCATAAAGGGATTGATTGCAATAAAATTGCATGAATAAATATGATTATTATGAAGGTACTCAAAACCAACTTTTTACTTGCAGGTCTGATTTTATCAGTTGTTGCTTGTCAAAATCAAAATCCTGCTAACAATGAAAATGTTCAGTCACCTACTTTAATGGTAAACATGACCAGTGATGCTTTCGAAAATGCCCACAGCACTTTAATGGGTTTGCATTTTGCAGAGCAAGCCTTAAAAAATGAAATCCAGACCACCATATTTCTTAATGTTGACGGGGTGAAGTTGATGAAGGAGGGTGCGGATACCTTAAGTTTTGATAATGAAAATATTCATGATCTGCTTTCATTGGTAATGAAAGCCGGTGGAAAAGTGCTGGCATGTCCACATTGCATGGAAGTACACCAGGTTGCAGAAGGAGACTTGGTTCCCGGCGTTACTGTCGCTAATCAGGATGAAATGATGCAACGTATAAAAGAAGGGCCTACTGTGATGACTTATTAAGAAATAAAATTTTATCATAATGAAATCATTCATTGGTAGTTCTTTGGTTATCCTGACCTTATTTTCAGGGATGCTTGCTTTTTTATTTATCATATATTTTATGAACCAGGATAAAAAAACCCAGGAAGCAACATATATGATAGAGGCATGTGAAGATATTTCTGCTTATGAAGTGTTAAGGGCGGAAAGTGATATTGAAAAGATTATATCAATCATAAAATCGCATATTGAAGAGAATAATAGCTACTCTAATGACTATGTAAAAATTGCATTAACAGAATTAAAAGACATTGAAAGAGAAGTTACTTTTAGAAATATCGATCAAAGTTTTTACAGAAATCGTTTCATGAAGGTATTGAAAGCACTTTCAAATGCTGAAATGAAGTTGGCCATGGAACATCTGGATAGGAGTGATTTTAAAATGGCTAAGCTTTCGCTCTTAAAAGCTCGAAATTATTTAAATGATGCCTATCATTTTTCAACCAACGAATCATTAACCAGACAATAAGCAGATAGAAGTATTTAAGGTTGTCAGTTATTGGATAGTTGTTTTACACAAGGAATCTTTATAATTTGTAAAACTACTATCGGCATGTACCATTTACTTAAAATATTCTTGCTGACCACAATACTGATCGCACTGTCGATAATTCAGCTGGTGGCTCAAAACGATTTCAATACATCTATACTGGAAAGACATAATCATTGGCGGTCGAATAAGGGTGTCCAGCCATTAAAGTGGTCAAATGCATTGGAAGTGTCGGCTGTTGACTGGGCAAACACACTGGCAAGACAATGTGATATGCGTCATAGCGACGGTAATTATGGTGAAAATCTTTTCATGGGTACCAAAGGATATTACGGCCCGGTTGATGCCGTCGATTCATGGATGTCAGAGGAAGAATTTTATGATGAAAGGACCAATAGCTGTGAAAAAAATAAGGTTTGTGGTCATTATACCCAGGTGGTGTGGTCTACCACCACCGAACTGGGTTGTGCCCGGGTGGAATGTGACGATTATGTTATCATTTTATGTCAATATAGTCCCCCCGGTAACATTGTTGGCCTGGGGCCTTTTTCCAAACCATCCCCGAACTTAACTCCGCAAACTACAGGTGAGGATATAAAAAAAGATGTCCAACCCATGGAGTCAGAATCTTCTTTTGCAGAAACAGCGCTCGAGCGACATAATTATTGGCGTCGACAGGTTAACGTGCCTGATCTGGTTTGGTCTTCAACTTTAGAAGCATCAGCCGCTAGTTGGGTAGAACAGTTAGCAGCAGATGGATGTAATTTCACGCACAGTCAATCGGGGTATGGAGAAAATCTTTTTATGGGCACCAAAGGTTTTTTCACTGTAAGTGACATCATAAATTCCTGGGCTTCAGAAAGCAAATACTATAATCCTCACACCAATGAATGTGAAAAAAATAAGGTCTGTGGCCATTACACACAGATGATTTGGTCTACTACCAGGGAAGTAGGTTGCGCACAAATTACCTGTGGTGATGATGTCATTTTTGTTTGCCAGTATAATCCACCGGGCAACTGGGTTGGAGAAAGCCCCTTTTCGGGTACTTCTACCGGTTATAATGATATAAGGGACTATAAAAATGAAGATGAAATTTCACGCATTGAACTTGATAATAACAAAAGGCGCACAATTGAAGACAACGCCCCACGAATAAACAGTAAAACCGAGGAAAGAGAATTCTATTTGGATTTGAGCAGGGAATGCTGTCCCGATGCTTATGCGATATTGCAGTATGATCCTGATGAGGACTTTACCCGTTGGGTTGATGTACATACTGAAAAGGGATTGGTAGATGCCTTCAGCACCGTCGTTCATGAGACGGCTCACCATGTGGATCATAAATTCAGCGCATGGGAGGTAAGTGCTTACATCATTGATCGGAATATTATTGTCAAGGTGCCGGAAATAGCTGTGGTAAATTCAAATGAACTCAATCGTTTTTTACCTGCCTCCAGTCGAACGGGTATGATGTACTACGACCTATATATCGGTGATAAATCTGATATGGGCTCCCAGCTAAGTGGAGTTTATGGTATTTTAGAAGAATTCAATGCTTATTATCATGGGATAAAAGCCGAGATACAAATGAAGCAAAAGGATACCCCGTTTTCTATAAATGAAAATATAATATCCGGTGAATTAGAGTCATACTATTCATTCAATCTCTTCATATCCTGGTATTTGCAAATGATTGAACAGCAGTATCCTGAGCATTATCAAAAGACAATGGATAACCGTAATCTAAGGGTGGCTTATACTTTGATAGAAAATAATTACTCAGCATTGGCTCAGGAAATACTGAATGACCCCGTTCTTTCAAAAGGATATTCAATCGATATGCGAGAACGTCTAACACGTCAGGATCAGACTATGCTTGATCAGTTTAAATTGCCTGGTGTTAATAAATCGAATTTTCAACAATACCTTAAAGAGTAACATCCGATAAACATTTGCAATACTTGTTTAAATCCCCGCGATTAGGGTTTAGGGACTGGAAGGATGATGATCTGATTCCTTTCACCCGAATGAATAAGGATAAGGAGGTTATGGAATTTTTTCCATATGCCCTCTCACAGGAAGAGAGTTTGAGGTTTTTCAATAAAATAAGAAGGGCTATGAAAAGCCATGGTTTTAGTTTGTATGCTGTTGATCGATTGGATAAAGGAAACTTTATTGGTTTCATTGGTTTCATGTATCCTACATTTGAAGCATATTTTACACCATGCATCGAAATAGGCTGGAGACTGATGAAATCAGAATGGAACAATGGTTTTGCTAGCGAGGGAGCCTTAGCATCAATCAGTTATGGGTTTAATCAGTTGAATTTTAAGGAAGTGTATTCATTTACCTCCCTATTAAACTTAAGGTCGGAAAGCGTGATGCAGAAGATTGGTATGCAGCAAATAGGTGAGTTTGACCATCCAAAATTACCCATAGGCCATAGGTTGAGAAGACATGTGCTTTATAAGATCATGAACGCAAAGTGATATTTTTAGGGCACGCATAAAAGACTGGAAGTTCTTACTAAAACAGAATGGGACGAACTTTTTCCTGTTGAGCTAGTCAGTCATAATCAAAATTGGAAATTAATTTATGCGATTGAACGACAAAAAATCACTGAATTAATTGGTGAAAAAATAATAAGGATTGAGCACGTCGGAAGTACTGCAGCAACTGCTATAAGCGCTAAGCCATACATTAATATTTCAATTGAAATCTCCAGGAAAACCTTTTAATAACGGCATCATAAGCGCAATGGAAACATTGAATTATTATTTTTTTTGCAATTCGATAAAGCTGACGATTATATGATTTTTGTGAAGGGGTATAATCTGAATGCAGCAAAAGAACAGATTTTCTATGTTCATATGTGCCCATCCCGGCATGAAATGCTTAATCAAGTACTTTTTCGTGACCTATTACTGGCTAACCCATCAAGAGCCGTGGAGTACGAGTTGTTAAAAATTGATTTGGAAAAAAAATTCAAAACTGACAGGGTATATTACAGAATGGCAAAAGGTGAATTTATTACAGAAACACTGATAAGTTATTAGAGCAATATACTTATTCAATTAATCTAATCTAGGTTAACAAATCTTATTTTAATTAAACATCATTAGATTTAAGGATAATACTTAAAAATTTATCTATGCTTAATAAAATCGCCCTGTTAATTGTACTAATTTGGTTTGCCGGATGCGGAATACAGCAGGAAAAGCAACCCAACACTCAAGAAGTTTCAAACCAAATGATCATACAACCCACTGCTGGAAATGGAGGGATAGAACTACCAGAAAAATTTGCCGCTGTGGTAGTTGCAGAAAAACTGGGAGAGGGTAGGGCCCGTCACCTTTTTATCAGGGAAAATGGAGACATCTATGTCAACATGCGTAAGCTGACAAGAGATGGTTTTGGTAACCTGGCCTTGCGTGATTTGAACGGGGATGGTAGTGCTGATATAATAAGAGGT
The DNA here is from genome assembly GCA_964429655.1 of uncultured Roseivirgaceae bacterium. Taxonomy (GTDB): domain Bacteria; phylum Bacteroidota; class Bacteroidia; order Cytophagales; family Cyclobacteriaceae; genus CAYSCZ01. The sequence goes on along the minus strand of CAYSCZ010000063.1, from coordinate 2,874 downwards.
TTTGGCACAAATAAGGGAACTGGTATGGCTATTCATAACGACTATGTCTACTTTTCATCTGCCACCCAGGTATTTAGGGCAAAGCTTGACCCAAAAAAACTAACCCCAATGGATGAAGTTGATACCATGGCAACCATACCTTATGAAGGGGGGCATGTTTCAAAACCCTTTACTTTTGATGGGAAAGGTAATATGTATGTGAACATCGGTTCCAAGTCGAATGCCTGCCAGGAAGAGTTAAGAACAAAAGGTTCGCCCGGAATAGATCCCTGCATAGAGCTTGAGACCCGCGCTGGGGTATGGAAGTTTAGTGATAGTAAGACGGGACAGACTGTAGATGATGCAACACGCTACGCAACCGGTATACGAAACACAGTTGCATTAGATTGGAATAAAGCAACTGATCAGTTGTATGTGGTTCAACATGGAAGGGACGACTTGCACCGCTTTTGGCCAGAGCACTTCACTGAAGATGAAAACGTAGAACTGCCGGCTGAGGAATTTCTTCGGGTTAATGAAAACGATGATTTTGGCTGGCCATATTGTTATTATAATCATAAAACGGGTGAGAAACTATTAGCACCTGAATATGGTGGTGATGGTGAAACCATTGGCAGGTGCGAAGATGCTAAAACGCCGCTGATCGGATTTCCAGGCCACTGGGGTCCGAATGACCTACTATTCTACACGGGAGATATGTACCCTGAAAAATATAAAAATGGCGCCTTCATCGCTTTTCACGGTTCGTGGAATAGGCTGAATCATTTTCAGGATGGTTTTTGTGTAGTTTTTGTACCAATGAAAGATGGCAAACCAAATGGTGACTGGGAAATTTTTGCTGATAACTTTGAAGGGGATAGAAAGGTCAAGAGCCCTGGTAATGCTGAATTTAGGCCAACAGGCCTGGCTCAAGGCCCTGATGGATCATTGTATATTTCTGATTCTCAGCAAGGACGCATTTGGCGCGTGATATATTATCCGGAAGGTATTCCTGCACCAAGGGCTGAACAGGAAAGAGTAGCTTCCAGTCAGACTGTCAATACACAAGAGGTAAGTGCCGAATTGACTGCGGGACAGAAGGTCTACACACAATACTGCCAGGCCTGTCACATGCAGAATGGTAAAGGCGTTCCCGGATTGAATCCTCCCTTAGTAAATACTGAATGGGTTGCAGGAGATAAGGAAAGGTTAATCAAAGTTGTACTGAATGGGCTTTCCGAAACCCTGGTAATTGATGGAGAGACCTACCAAAATGCCATGGCTTCACACGCCTTTCTTAGTGATCAGCAGATCGCCGATGTGCTGACATATGTGAGAAATAGTTTTGGAAATGATGCCAGCGCTGTAGTAAAAGATGAGGTGGCCGCAGTGAGGAGTCAACAGGAAGAATCTTAAGACGAAAATCATGATGAGATTTTTTTACCTGATACTTCTATTATCCCCTTTTGCAGTATTATGCCAACCGGATCAAACCATAGAGGAATGGGCTGTAAAACCGTATTGCTCATAGGCGCTCATCCAGATGATGATCATATGTCACATGACACTTTGGCCATGTTAGTTGACCATGGAAATGATGTTTATATTCTCATTCCCACCATTGGAAAGGTTGGTATCAGGGACCCGAAACTGAGCCGGAATGACCTCTCCAGGATAAGACGTCAGGAACAGTTAGATGCCATGAAACCACTGAGGATTTCTGAAGAAAATTATATCAATTTAGGTTATGATGATGGTAGGGTAGCGTTTGCTGACCGTGAAGAAATGGTGGGTAAATTGGTTTACTGGATAAGGAAGTAAAAACCTGAAGTTTTGATGGCTTTTGAGCCCGGGTTCGGTTATCCGGTTTGGCATAAAGCTGACCACAGGGCTGCCGCTTAAAGGGCTGCAAATGCTGCCAGGACCGATGAATGGCTTTTATTATACGAAGGTCAGATTATCCATATAGGCTTTGAAGCACACCTTATCTTAGAATATTTTTTTTTGATGGAAATAAAGGTGTGCAAAACGTGAAAGTAGACATCACTGATTATGTGGATAGCGTATTGAGGCCGGAATGAAATATATATGTCATTGGGCGTAATGTGAACCATCTAAATAAAAAGTGACTGAAACAAAAGAAATAGCATTTTTCGAACGAGTAGTTGACTTGTATAACGCATTGAATATTCCAATCGAACAGGACAGTCAGTTTTCAATGAATGACTTATTAGAAATTCATAAAACCATTCCGTACAAATCGCCTGTTTTTAGAACAAACTACTATTCATTCATTTTTGTCAAGGATGGAAAAGGAAATTACACAACTGACGAAAAAACTTTTGAATACAATTCAAAAACTATATACTTTACAAATCCGGAACATACAAAATCATTGGAATTCTTCGAATTGAAAGATGCCTACTTAATAACCTTTAACGAGGAATTCTTAAAGACAAATATCCATCAAAATGTTTTTGAAGAATTCCCGTTTTTGTTATCAGAAACAGTTCCACCACAAAACCCAAATGAACAAGAATACAAGGAAATAGAAACCATATATCTGCAAATACTAATGAATACCAAAACAATTCATTATATAAACAGAAAATCATTGGCAGTTTACTTGTAGCCTAAACTGAAATAGCCAAGATTTAATCTGACATTGTATATTTGTTAAGATTGAATAAGTAAAGAATAAGATACTGCCTGTTATTTAAAATAATATGTGTTTAAAAGAACACACGCAGTATCTCTTTCGACTACATAGCCTTCAACTTCTTTTGGAATTCCTCAGCTGTTAGCTTTAGGTCGACTTATTATTCTGCTTTAATAAAATCATTAAACCCAGATTTGTCATTGGAATTTTGTCATGAAGGGTTAAAGCCCAAAAAA